>CAZZDZ010000478.1:2828-4424 GCA_964652675.1 uncultured Pirellulaceae bacterium | reverse complement strand
CGGATGACAGATGGTTGTTTATGGAGTATCACTAGGTTCTTTGACCAGAAACTTTTTGTCCCAATTTGGGAATTGCCATCGATGTACTATCTGATCGCCCTCATCGTCATCCTGCTTGGGATAGGTATTTTCGTTTGGTGGAAAAAATCCCGCAGCTCGTCTGCGTCTGAGCACCAGATGCTCTCTTTTGTTGCGTTGTTGAAAGAACCACAAAGGATAGAGCCGATCTACATTGCGACTGCGGCCAGGAAAGCGTGGGGCGCGGATTTGGGAATCGGCGAAGAAGAAGGCCCCGATGGTTTTGTCGTTGGCGAACCGCCGATGCCCACGATTATCGTCAAATATAATGAACGCGTCGTGATGGTTAACAATTTCCCAAGCCCATATGTTGATGATCCCGAAGCGGCGGCGGCATCGATTCCGGATTTGCGATTGCGAAAACTGGTCGCCGAACACACGGCTTGGATTTCTTGTGACGCGATGGGCGTTGAAGACTTCGACGACCTAAACGAAGTGCGTCAGTGGTACCGCCTGCTGGGCCCGCTGTTGTCCGAATTGGTGGACGACAATTGTTTGGCAATCATGTTGCCGCAAACGGGCCAGATTTTTGCTCACATGGACGAAACGCTGGAAAAGCTGAAATCGGATGACCCACTGGAAGCGTTGCAGGATGACGCTCCTGTTCCGGTTGTTCCTATCAGCGGTGATGATCCACGAATGATTGCGGCTGTTAAAGAAGCTCGCGACAACTTTCCTAGTTTTGTTGCAGCGTTCGAGCAGCGGGCGGGCGAAAATTTCGGCGTCAAAGCTCCCATTTCCGGCGGTGGGAATACCGAATTCATTTGGTTGACCGTTACGGCAATCGAAAACAACGTCATCTACGGGGAACTTGCCAATGAACCAATGTCGCTTGGCGACCTGAAGCACGGTTCAAAGGTCCGAACAAGCGTGTCGGATTTGAACGACTGGGCTTTTATCGCAAGCGGTAAACCGCAGGGAATGTTCACTGTCAAAGTGCTCGCCGAAGCCAGTCGCGAAGAACCCGATGACGAATCGTAATTGCTAACTTTCGTTGGCCAATGTCGCAGGGATTTCTTGAGCTGTCGCCTGGGGTTGCGGCTTAGTCGCGAACCAAACGATCGCGATTCCAGACAATGCGATCAGAGTGGATGTCGCCAGCAGCCACACGGGGAGATGTCCCTGGCTGGCTGCAAATTGAGCTGAATCCAAGACGGGAGCTATTTGTTTCGCCACGTCGGGAACGGTTGGTGACGGTGGATTGAGAAAGTCCAGATGCTCATGATAGTGGGCAGCCAATTCCAAAAGCGAGTTGTGAACGAAGTGCATCAGGACTCCAGGCCAAACGCTTTTTGTGCGGTAGGCGACCCAGCCGAGAATAAATCCAAGCAGAGTCGTTGGCACAAATCGTTCCAGTAGCAACGCGTTTCCGGTCAAGACGTGGAACAAGCCAAACAGAAAGGATGTCAATGCGATCACGCGCCACGGCGAAAGAACTTTTGACAGTGCGGAAAACAGGAAGCCGCGAAAACAGAATTCTTCGATAATGGCCGGCGTCAATGCGAGTGTCGCAACCAG
>CAZZDZ010000478.1:0-2728 GCA_964652675.1 uncultured Pirellulaceae bacterium | reverse complement strand
ACAACGCCGAACGTTGCGATCAACGCAACCGCATTCAGAATCAAGGTGTGAGAAATCGTTAGCGATTCGCTCATTGCCGAAACCGTTCGTATCAACACGTTGGAGACGACAAAGTAGATAGGCACAAGCAGTGCCAACATCATCGCAGCAGATTGTGGACTGGGGACTTCGCTGGAGTGCTTGGGACGACGGAACAGCGACCCGATCGATTGTTCGCTTGTTCGTGTAACGGCATCGCTACCAAACAGTTTCGCTGCAATCGCCAACGCGGCGGCGGCATACGCAGTTGTACTAACGACGGCGGCCAACGCAGCAGAAGGATCGACGCTGCCAGACAAAAGGTCACGAGCCAGAATCACGATATTCACCAGCGGTGCGATCGCCAGCGGGCCAGACAATTTGACACCCGGCATCAGTGCCAACATTCCTGGTGTCAGCGAAAGCAACATAACGGGGATCAAATACGCTTGGGCTTCTTTGAATGATTTCGCAAAACTGGTGAGCGAAAGTAGCACCGCAGAGAAAAAACCACTGAACAAAATCAGCAGACCCAAAATGTGCAAAACGGCAAGCCACGGAAATTCGTCGCCGCCCGTTAGCAACGGTAACAGTCGGCCTGCCCAGAGAGTCGTAAACATTGCCAGCAGATTTGCCAGCGCAGTGAGCAACGCGACCGTCACGACCGCCGTGTACTTTGCGAACAAAACGTAGAAGCGTGGTACCGGGGACGCCATCAGCGATTCCATCGTACCGCGTTCACGTTCGCCAGCGGTAAGGTCGATGGCGGGGTAAACGGCACCGGTGATGGTCATCAAAACGAGCACCAATGGGACAATCGTCGCCAGCATGGATCCTTGCTGTGGTTCGCCAATGTCTTTCTGTTTGATGTCGAACGGTTTTTCTATTTCCGGCCAAGAGCGACGCAGAATCTGCTCTGCCGACCGCATCCGTAGCCAATGCAATCTTTCGGTCAGGATGCGTTGGCAGTTTTGGCTGGCGGCGTCTCCGTTAAAAGCGATAAACGTGACTTCAGACGGAGAACCTTTTACGATTCGCGCGCCAATGTCGATCCCGTTTTTCTTCAAGGCTTCTTCGGGTGACATCGGGGCAACATTTACGATCTCGAATTCAGCGGCACCGCCCTGGCTGGCGTCCAAGATGGATTGCGGGGGAGCACTTGACGGATCACCCAGCCACCGCGCCAAAACCTCGCCTTCGCCATCGCTTTCCACGCCGATCTTGTACACCAAAGAGGAGGCCGCGCCAGTGGAGACTGACGAGAGCAAGAATCGGTTCAGTGCCATGCTGAGTAATGGATAGACCAGCAGCGGCATCAACAACAACGTCACGATCGTTCGTCGGTCGCGAATCGTTTCCTTCAGCTCTTTCTGGCAAAGCCGCAGCAGCCGACCTTTGGTTCGATAACTCTGATTGTCGTGTTGTTGTGGCAAGAAATACTCAGATGATTACAGAAGAGGCAACGAATAGATTACCCCGAAACATACGGATGATCGGGTAATTCGGTTGGGGAATTGGATTGGCGACAGGGGCAAAACGTCCTTTAAACTAACAGAAAATTGATGCTCTCGGGGGTAGGTCAACCGAGTGGATTCGCCACATTGTAATAGCCTGCAGATGATCAACCCATCCCGATATCCGTCACGGATTTGTTTCTTTGGAATCGCCGCTCTTTTTTGCTACGCCGTACGCAGCAGTTCAACGAACATATCTACTAGGTGTTCGCATTGGGTAGATGAACGCAGTTGTTGCATTGTGCCAGAATGTTCCATTTTCCCTTGGTGCAGAAGCCCGAATCGGTCGCACAATCTTTCGGCTTCATCCAACCTGTGTGTACAAACCACAACTGCTTTGCCAACAGATCGCAGGTGCGAAATATAGTCAAAAATCGTTTGTACCCCGACGACATCCAAGCCACGCGTCGGTTCATCCAGCAGCATCACGGGGGGATCGTGAATCAATCCACGCACCAGTGTGACTCGCTGCCGCTGCCCAGTGCTTAGCGATCCGGCACGTCGATCCAACAGTGGTTTGATCTCCATCAATGCGGCCAGCGACTCGACGCGTTCTTGGGCAACTTTGGGTTCGACCGCGTACAGATCGGCGAAATACAGCAACATTTCTCGCACGGTTAGCCACGGGTACACGCCGTCGCTGGCGGAAACGAACCCAAGTCGTGATTTGGCTCCGATTGGATCTTGCTCCGTACGCACCCCGTCTACTTCGGCGTATCCGCTATCGGGGTTCAGCAAGCCCAGGACCATTCGCATCGTCGTCGTTTTACCGGCACCGTTGGGCCCTAACAGCCCGTAAACTTCACCGGGATCGACGCGAAAGGAAAGGTCGTCGACGGCACGCAACTCGCTTTCTTCGAGCTGAAAGATTTTGGTGAGCGAATCGACGAGCAACATGTTTGGCACTTGGGCAGTACGAAGGGGACAGCATTAACATAACCGGTTCATTGCTGACATGAATGGGCGTGGACTGAATGTTACGGCTGGGATGATACGTAACGGCAGCGGAGAAAGTTCGTTTTGCCCCCGCTGGGAGCCATAACTGGACGATATCGATCGAGATTCAGCGAGATTCAGCGGGCGGCTTGCCAATTTGGTTACTGAAACGTAAGGATGAAACATCTTACTATCGCTACAAACGGGGGAGGCTGCATTTAATGGACATAAAGAAGGTGCTGGTCGAATCGGACAATGGT
>CAZZDZ010000477.1:0-4428 GCA_964652675.1 uncultured Pirellulaceae bacterium | reverse complement strand
GCTGCCGTGATCGCGCCACCCCAGCGCCCTTCGCCAATGTTGCGGATGTCGGCGATCTTGCTTTTGACCTTCTCGTTATAAAGCTTAAACATTGGCAATTGCCAAACCAGTTCGCCTTCGCCGTTGGCAGCCGACGAGACGGCATCACAAACGCTTTGATCGTTTGTCATCAATCCAGCGACTTCCACACCCAGTGCGACCATGCACGAACCAGTCAATGTCGCCAAGTCGACCATGGCGGCAGGCTTGTGCCCGATCGCGACATTCAATGTGTCCGCCAAAACCACTCGGCCTTCGGCGTCCGTGTTCAGGATTTCAATCGTCTTGCCGCTACGAGTCTCGATGACGTCACCCAGTTTGTAGCTGTCGCCGCCGACCATGTTTTCAGCCAAACCACAAAAGCCGATCACGTTTTTCTTAACGCCTAATTTTGCCAACGCGTGCATGACGCCGACGACCGTTGCTGCGCCGGCCATGTCGCATTTCATGGTCTTCATTCCCTCGCTGGTTTTCAACGACAACCCACCACTGTCAAACGTGACGCCTTTGCCGACGATCGCGATCGGTGCTTCGTCGCCGCCTCCATTATGCCGGAGCATCACCAGACGCGGAGGTTTGGTAGACGCTTGACCGACCGCCAACATCGCGCGGCAGCCCTCGGCTTTCAATTTTTCATGATCCCAAACTTCTACTTCCAAACCGACTTCGGCGCCAATCGTGACCGCACGCTGCGCGAATGACTCAGGAAAAATGATCCCGGCTGGTTCGTTCACCAACCGGCGTGTGTGGTTCATCGATTCGCCAATGATTTGGCCACGATCGATCGCTGCTTGGCCAAGCCCACTGAATTCGATCGCACCAGGTACTTTGATCGTCGGTTCGCTGCGATAGATCGCTTCGCCTTCGCAAGCAAACAGGCTGCCCGATACGATCACGTCATGAAATTCGTCGCCGCACGATTCGGCCAGTGCAACCACAATTCGGTCGTGTTGCTGGTCGGTTACCTTCCGGATCGCGGACGCGGCGGCATTGAAAATCGAATCTCGAGTGATGTCTGCCGACTCGCCCAATCCCACCAGCAGAACCATTGCCGCCCCGCAACTTGCCGGAGACGCGACCAGGGTCAACTCGCCCTTTTTGCCTGACAGCTTTCCGGATTCGATCAGCCGCCCAATCCAGCCCTCGCCTGCCGAATCAACTGCTGCCAACGTAGCGGACATCTCGCTCTTTTGACTAAGCCCGACAATCAAAACATCTGCATTTGCTCCAATCGGGTCGGCGCAAAGCTGTAAGAGAGGAGTTGGTAAGGGATGGCTTTCCAACATGGTTAGAATGTCCGTACAAAGGGAACGTGGCAAACGAATTTCAACCCGTTAGTCTAGCGCCGCCATCGCGGTTATCCTACCCGACGCAGTTTGATAGTGGCTCAGCGCTCCGCAGCAGAGAATTCAAGAATCCCGACCCAAAACGCACGCGTCCGACCACTTTCGTCACTCCAGACAAGTAATCACCGTTGAAGCACCGCAGTACTCAAGATGTTGTCGCAGACCTTCGTGCTGGAGGTCGCTTGATCGAGATCACCGACGAAGTCGACCCGCACCTGGAAATGGCAGAGATCCAGCGGCGCGTTTACAGCAACGGTGGCCCAGCATTGCTCTTTAGCAACGTCACAGGTTGCAAGTTCCCGATGGCTTCGAATTTGTTCGGATCGTTGGAACAAGCCCGCTATCTATTTCGTGATACTCTGGAATCTGTCCGGCGATTGATCGAAATCAAACTCGATCCATCCGCGTTGCCCAAGCGTCCATTCCGCTACGCCAAAGTCCCACTGACTGCGATCCGAATGTTGCCGCGATTTACATCTCGCGGCGCCGTGACCGCCAACTCGTGCAGTGTTGCAGATCTTCCACAACTAAAATGTTGGCCCGATGACGGCGGCGCCTTCGTCACCCTCCCCCAAGTCCTGAGTGCTGACCCGACCGCCGCTGAAAACCTGATGCGAGTCAACATGGGAATGTATCGCATCCAACTTAGCGGCAACCAATACAGCGGTGACGAAGTTGGTTTGCATTATCAAATACATCGTGGCATCGGTGTGCACCATCGCGCGGCGCTGGACCGAGGTGAACCACTGCAGGTCTGCATCAGCGTTGGCGGATCACCCGCGATGACGTTGGCTGCAGTGATGCCTCTGCCCGAAGGATTGACTGAGTTGACGTTTGCCGGTGCCTTGGCTGGCCGTCGAATCCGCATGATTCGCGGCAAACACGCACCTGTCTACGCCGATGCGGACTTTGCGATTGTTGGAACGATTGATCCCAACGCGACCAAACCCGAAGGCCCCTTTGGTGACCACTTGGGCTACTACAGTTTGCAACATCCGTTTCCATTGATGAAAGTTTCCAAGGTTTGGCATCGTGACGGAGCGATTTGGCCGTTCACGGTTGTCGGTCGCCCACCACAAGAAGACACCACGTTTGGTCAATTGATTCACGAACTGACCGACCCGATCATTCCAAGCGTGATTCCAGGAGTCAAAGCCGTCCACGCGGTAGACGCATCCGGCGTGCATCCATTGCTACTGGCGATTGGCAGCGAACGTTACATGCCGTACTTGAAAACACAAGAACCGCAAGAGTTGCTCACCCAAGCCAATGCGATCCTTGGCAACGGGCAATTGTCTTTGGCCAAATACCTATGGATGACTGATGACCCCAACGACGACTTGAAAATCCACGACGTTGGCACGTTCATGCAACACATACTCAAACGTGCTGATTGGCGCCGTGATCTGCATTTCCACACCCAGACGACGATCGACACGCTGGACTACAGCGGTACCGGTTTCAACAAAGGATCCAAATTGGTGGTCGTCGCGACTGGCCAACCCATTCGTGAACTACCCACCAACATTCCTTCTGGCATCAACTTGCCCGATGGATTCCACGATCCACAAATCGCGATGCCGGGCGTGCTGGTGATCAACGGTCCCAAGTTCGACGCGGAAAAAGGACAATCGGATTTGAAGCGATTTACAGAGTCATTTGATCTGGAAAGTCCGCTCAATCGATTCCCATTGATAACGATCGTCGACGACAGCCAATTCTGCACCAAGACGCTGAACAACTGGATCTGGTCAACCTTCACACGCAGCAACCCCGCCATCGATGTATCGGGAATCGCAGCCAGCACTGTCGACAAACACTGGGGATGTGGCGGATCATTGGTGATTGATGCACGAACCAAACCCAATCACGCGCCGCCTTTGATCGAAGATCCCAAGGTGATGGCAAAAGTAGACGCTCGTGCCACTCGCGGTGACGAACTGGCGCGTTATCTTTAATTTGGGGACGTCACGCTCAAGCTTTAATCGCCGCACAACCAAACCCAAACTGACAGATGACTCTGCAAGAAATCTACAACACTCAGACGCCTGTCGTTCTGGTCACCGGAAGCGGTTCAGCGCGAGTCGGACGCGCCGTCGCCAGAATGTTTGCCAGCCAAGGTTGTAATATCGCCCTGCACGCCAACCGCAGTTTGAAAGAAGCTGAGCTTGCGGCCGACACGATGCGAAAAGAGTTCAACGTCCAAGTCATGGTCACGACCGGATCCCTGGAAGATGAATCCGTGCCAGAGAAGATTGTCGGCGAGGCCCACGTCTACTTTGGCCACCTGGATATTCTGATCAACAGCGCGGCGATCTGGAGTCCCACGTCGCTCGATGACATCACGGCCGACGAAGTCCGCAAGTACTTTGACATTAACACACTCGGTTCGTTCTTATGTGCGCGAGCTGCCGGGCAGCGGATGGCTCAACAAGAATCCGGTGGTTCAATCGTCAACATCGGCGACTGGGCAACCGTCAGGCCCTACTTGGACCATGCCGCCTATTTCCCCAGCAAAGGGGCCGTAGAAGTCATGACAAGATCGTTGGCTGTAGAACTGGCCCATCGAAATCCGCGCATCCGCGTCAACTGCATTCAACCTGGACCCGTTTTGTTGGCTGACGATGTTAGCGACGAATACCGCGCGAAAGTAGCCACCAGCACACTGGTCGGCAAAGTCGGCACGGCAGAACACATCGCGCACGCGGCGCGGTTTTTGTGCGAAAACGATTTCGTTACCGGGATCTGTCTCCCAGTCGACGGCGGTCGCAGCATCTACGCCCCCGACGGCCTACAAATCGGCATGAACACCGGATAAGAACGGCTCTTTGGATCCCAAAGTACCTCTCACCTCTTCATTTACAGACACTCCATCACCGCCAGACACGAAAAAGCTGAAACGCAGCGGTAACGACAAGGAATACAACAATACCTAGAAGCACGCTCTTCGTTTTCGGGTCGATTTAGCCTGGCGTTTTCTCTGGCGCCGTCGAGCTGCGGGAAAGACACAGCATATCACTTGCCCGTGGTGATTTGTAGCTTT
>CAZZDZ010000476.1:0-4476 GCA_964652675.1 uncultured Pirellulaceae bacterium | reverse complement strand
TCGTACTCGTACTCGTACTCGTACGTGAAACCGTGTCATCGAGTGCGATCCGAAGATACTGCAAAAAGCTGCGTTTACAATTCAAAGTGGCGCTGTCCAGTTAGTCGCCTGTTACCAATTTCTCTTCACGCTACCATCTTTGGTTTCGTCCTCAAATATTGTTGTCGATTTACTTTGATTCCGGGAAGGTTTGAATGTACACACGAAGGTCAGTTCGGTTCGGAATCGTTGTCCGGTTCGGTTGGAGGACCGTTCTTCTCTCTTGCGCCTGGGCGACACTAGCCGTTTGCATTCACCTTTTTTTTGAGTCACGCGGGATCGACTTCAGTTTGCCAATTGCACCCATCAGCACGATCGGAGTCGCAGTCGCCTTCTATGTAGGCTTTAAAAACAGCCAATCGTACGAGCGTTTGTGGGAAGGGCGAAAGATCTGGGGCGGCATCGTCAATGTCAGTCGCGCATGGAGTAATCAAGTGATTAGCTTTGTCTCTGCCCACCATTGCCCCGATCCCATTGATGAAGCATCCATTGATGAATCATCCGTCAAAGCAATCCATCGATCGATGATCTATCGCCACATCGCTTGGATCAACGTCCTGCGGTTTCAGCTTCGCCGAAAAACCCCCTGGTCTTTCATCCCAAAACGTAGCGCCGAAAGTCTGATGCAGGATACAGACCTGGAATCGATGAAGAAGCAGATTGCCGGACTGATTGACCCCAAGGAATGCGACGCGATCTGCTCGCAGGCCAATGCTGCAACACAGCTACTTCGCTGGCAGAGCGAAGAACTGAAACGAGTCGTTGAAAAAGATCGCTTCGCAGAAGAATTCCGATTGATCGCAATGATGAATCTGATCACAGAAATGTATACGCTGCAAGGAAAGTGCGAACGCATCAAAAATACACCGTTCCCTCGACAGTACGCCTTTTTCAGCGCCGTTTTTGTGTTCATCTTCATTGGCTTGATCCCATTTGGAATCGTCGGCGAAATGGCGGAGCGTGGATCGCTGATGATTTGGCTGACCGTTCCCATCTCCGCTGTGATCTCGTGGATTTTCTGGACAATGGAAGCCGTTGGGGACTCAAGCGAAGATCCGTTCGAGAACTTTATCAACGACGTTCCCATGACCGCGCTGTGTACAACCATTGAAGTTGACCTGCGCCAAATGCTAGGCGAAAGCGATGTCCCTGAACCAATCAAACCGATCAGCGACATCCTGATGTAGCGTGTTGTTATTGATCGAGTCAAAGTTGCGTATGATCACGTGCAACTGCGCAGGCAAAAAAGGTTGACACAGCTACGCTGTTGGTGTGAAAATGGGCGACAATTAAAATAACAGGGCAGTTTCTTTCTTTGCTGATTTTGACATGCAAAATACTATCAGGGCATTCACGTGGTGGCTGGTTCTTGCCACTTCCTTGACCGCATCAGCGCAAGGTTTTCGTAATCGTGCTAGTTCGCAACAAATTGATCCGATTCGCTCGGGTGATGCTGTGGAGGTGCGATATCTAAACGAGTGGCACTCTGGCACGGTGATTTCCTTTGCTGATAACAAGGCATCGGTCGAGTACGACTACCGCTCGCGAATGACGACCAAGGATTTTGGTTTAGCAGACATTCGATTTCCAAATGGTGAAGGCCAATGGGCGCTTTGGAAGGATTCGTCTGGGAAATTTAAGGTCGAAGCTCGCTATATCGCGCGCGATGAAAAAAGCGTGATGATTCGAAAAGAAGATGGTACGGAACTGACCATTCCGATCGAAAAACTCTCTTTAGATTTGCGTCAAATGGTCAAACGCACGCCGATCACTGGTGAAGAAAACAAGCGAGACGGAGCCGTACCGATTCGAGTCGGCGACAATGTACAAGTTCGAACCTTTTCCGACACTTGGAACGATGGTGTTGTGAAACGTGTTTTGATCGGCGAAGCAGAAGTTGAATACGAGCGGATTGGAAGGGCCGATACCAAAAAGTTCTCGTTTGGCGACATACGCTTTCCGCGTGGCGAAGGACACTGGCGTGAATGGAGCGATGCATCTGGCAAATTCAAAGTGATCGCTAGGTATCTTTCACGCACTGAAACGGACATCACCATCCTGAAAGAGGACGGGAGCGAATTGACCATTCCGATCGAAAAGTTGGCTTCAAAACTGCGCCGGATAATTGCGGAAACACCCGTCACGGGCAAAGAGACGATGATCGACGGAGTGAACCCAATCCGCGTTGGTGATAACGTCCAAGTGCGAAGCGGATCAAATTGGTACGACGGAGTGATTCGCGAATCAAGGCCCGGAAAGGCGGTTATTGAATACCGTACGTCGAAGACCGGTTCTCCCTATAAAAAGGAATTAGAGCTGAAGGATGTGCGCTATCCAAACGGCGAAGGCCCTTGGCAGAAATGGCGAGACGGATCCGGTTCGTTTGAGATTGTGGCTCGGTTTATTAAACGCGATGAAACGACCGTCACACTATTAAAAGAGAATGGCGAAAAAATCACGGTTCCGATTGAACGCTTGGACACAAAACTGCGTCGGACGTTGGACGAAGCCATCGTGATCACGCCAAAGCCTGAGAAAATCCAATTCGCTCTGTCAGCCAAAGTGACTGCCTTTATGAGCAATGCGCCAAGCTTTTCACAACTCGCGCTGTCGGGTTTGCAAACGCCCGCGACACCACCGATAGGCGATGGCGGATTCGGTTTTCCTCTGACACACGGAGATTCGATTTCATCGGCGATCCCAACAAGCGGATCCGATCCTTGGATCGCAGTGGGGACTTACGCGGGCAAGTATTACCGCGGCAACAGCATCACGAGTTTGTATTGGACGAAACCACATCAACGCAAAGTGGTGGACGGCCCAAATTTTCAACCCAATCAACGCATCGTCGATTTTTCTGCAAACCAGAGTCGCGTGATCACCGTCCAAGTGAGCGACGGCCACTGGGAACAGCCTGAAATGTTCTGTAGCTATCGAGTAGAAGCGGGCACAAAATTTGCAAAACCCGAGGCTGCTTGGGACATCGCCGAAAAGAAAAAGTCCTACGGGCGCGGATCTAGCTACTTGGCGCGTTTGGTTGGCGACAACCAATTGTTGTTGGCAGATGGCAACGCCGTGTCGCTGTATGACTTTGGATCTCAGAGAATCGTTTATACGATAGACGGACTCTATAGCAATCACTATGTTCTCCATCCGTCCAAAGAGTACTTTGCGGTAACGCGAAAAAACCAAAAAGTATCGCTTCACCGAACAAGCAATGGACAACAAATCGCGATTGACGACCAAGGGAAGATTGGATTCAGCCAAGACGGACGCCATATTTTGCGAATCGGACCAAAAGAGACTGCGATTTGGGACTTGCAACAACCGTCGGCGCCCACGATTTTGAAAACGCGCAACATGTCAACCTCCGGCATGGTCACTATGTTGAATGACGATTGGATCTGGGCCAACTCCGCCTTGTACAGCGTCAACAAAGAAATGGTGGTCTGGTCTTATTCAGGTAGCGGCGTTTCAATCGCCCAAAGCAAATTGATCGGAAATTACATGCTGGTGGCCGGGACAGACGGCAGTCCCTACTCTTCGGGGCGAAAAACCGCATTGATTGGCACAGCCAAAGTTCCGCACCAGTTTGCGACCACCGAGGTCGAAAGGGTCAGCGCCAATGATTTGATCATGCTCAAGCCTGGATCTGGTGTAAGGATCGAAGCAACCGGCAGTGGCGAAGTTCGTGATGGTGTTTTAAAAGCGATTGCGGCCAACGGATGGGTCGAAGACCCGTCGTCAGAAGTTGTCATCAAAGCATCCGCTCAGCGAGGCGAAACAGAAACAATCACATACGAATCTAGCAATCGATTCGGTTTTGGTAGGCCATCGCGCCCAAAGACATCGACCACTGTTTCTGCTGCCCCCTGGGTGCAAAAGGTCGAAATTACGTTCCGAGGAAAAACGGCGTGGACCACCGGTAGAGGCGGTATTCCCTATTCAATACGGATCAGAGAAAACGAAAGTGTTCAGGCCAAGGTGAACGAGTTCACTCAGCCAACGCACGCTCTGTTTAGAAATTTACAAATCCCAGGTGAAATGCTTTACCCGCAGTATCGTTACGGATTGGGACGTACATCGATCACCACAAGTGGATTTCGCGATAAAGTGAATGACTTGTAGGTTGGCCACTCTTCCTGGCGGACTTTCTACCGACGGGCAAGGGCGACGCGCCCGACAGGCGTATAAACAACAAATGCAAAAGGGCGGAGCCCGACACAATGTGCCGGGCTCCGCCCTTTTGTTCTGAATTCGGGTTCAATCTGGTGGCTGACGCCACCAGCTAGGTTTGTGTCGGCCTTCGGCCTTAAAAATCCCAGCGTCAGAGGGTGAGTAATCAAAAGGCCGCACGATCTCTACGCGTTTGAGGACGAAGAAACAACGCAACACCAAACGAACGCTGTCGGGTTACTTTTGTTGGGCGCATCAAGG
>CAZZDZ010000475.1:0-4517 GCA_964652675.1 uncultured Pirellulaceae bacterium | reverse complement strand
CCCTTGCCCAACGGTCGCATCGTCTTTACCAGCAACCGCGACGCTTTCCGTCCACCTCAACATGAAGGACCGACACTGCAACTATTCGTGATGGATGATGATGGCGATAACGTGGAGTGCATCGGCCATATGAACATTAGCATGGCCCTGCATCCGACGGTTCTGAAAGATGGACGTATTGTTTTCAGTTCGATGGAATCGCAATCACTCCGCAGCGGAATTTTGTGGGGACTTTGGAGCATTCATCCCGACGGAACCAACTGGGCACCTGTGATCAGCGCGTTTGATACAGGCACAGCGCCCAATGCCTTTCACTTTCAATCCCAGTTATCCGACGGTTCGATTGTTGCCGAGGAATATTACAACTTTAACAACAGCGGTTTCGGTTCGTTCTTTAAACTGCCGCCCACCACGCCGTCAGAATATTCGGCGTTCGGTCCCGGCGACCTGAGCGATCCCCGCAATCCGCCACTTCGGGTCGGGCGATTCTATAACAGTAAACCCAAGCTGTACCGGCTGCCGTTTAGCCCCTACGGAATTGAATCGTTCACGCGGTTCGCCAACAACGGCGAAGGCGCATCTGACCCGTCGGTCTTAGAGCAAAAGGATTCGCCCGGCGTGGGCAAGTTTACGCATCCCGCCGCCGCGCCGGACAATCACCTGTTAACCGTTTACACGCCTGGGCCTGCGAACCATCAACACGGTTTGCAAAAGCCCGCTGTCGATGGTGGCTTGTACTTAATCAAAGACGGCCAGCCGATCGACGAACCCAAGCAAATGCGGCTAATCAAAAACGACCCCAAGTACAACGAACAGTTTCCGCGAGCCGTCGTTCCTTACGAAAGAATCTATGGCGTCAAGCAACCGCGAACAATCCAGCCGGTTGCCAACGATGGTTCCAAGTCGCCGCAATTGCCAGCAGGAACGCCCTTCGGTTTGGTCGGCAGTTCCAGTTTGTATAAACGCGAAAGTTATCCTGGCGGCAAAGTTCCCGATGGCGGCGTGACCGGGACGTTCGCGGGCAAGCAGGATTCGACGGGCTATCGCGGACTCGATCCGTTTAACACGTCGCAAAACGGCGCCTCGTTGAATTGGTTCAACCAAGGCGCCGACGCAGGCTTGTACGACAACGATCAGATTCACGCCGTGCGTTTCTTGGCGATGGAGCCAACCACCGACCGGCATCGCGGGCCAAACAGCGGGCGTTTGTTTTTTAGCCATGCCCAAGAACGTTTGCGGATACTGGGCGAAGTTCCCGTCAGGAAGTTCAACAAAACCAATCGCCAGCCGGTCGACCCCGATGGCAATCCAGACACCAGTTTTCTGGCCAAGATTCCCGCTGATACCGCGTTCACTTTTCAAACGCTGGACAAGCACGGCATGGTGCTGAATATGTCTCAAACTTGGCACCAAGTTCGTCCCGGCGAAGTGCGGCACGATTGCGGCGGCTGCCACTCTCACAGCCAAGAACCAACGCGATTCGAGGACACTTTTGCCGCCACGGATCTTTACAGTATCGCCGATCTGACTCGAAAAACACCTCTGTTGACCAGCAAGAAAAACGATCAGTCGGGCAAAACGTTCGACACGGAAGACTCCACTGGCTTGCGCTATCATCCCGGCGGCGTGGTCAACGTCGAGTACTTTCGCGATGTGCAGCCGATCTTGAAACGAAGCTGTGTTGCTTGTCATACCGAGCAGGATGGAAAACAGCCGGCGGGCAACTTGAACTTGGATGCAGACAGCGAGCAAGTCAAAGTACCCAATCGTGGCAAATGGCCCGGCAGTTATTACCGGTTGGCAGCCGACTCGAGCGCCAAGTTCGGACACAAACCAGTGATTCACAACGGAACATGGCGACAGACGAACGCTTCTCGCTACATTCGCAAATTTCAATCGCGCCGCAGCTTACTGGTTTGGAAAATATACGCTCAGCGCTTGGACGGTTGGAGCAACGACGACTTTCCCACCGCGCACGTGCCAGGAGATGCGAACACGTTGCGGTTAAAGGGAGAACCGATTCCAAACACGCAGGCCAATCGCGACCGTTCGGATCTCGACTTTCGTGGTCAGCAGATGCCGCCAGCCGAAGCGGTGAAAGCCGGAAAAGTTCAACCGTTGTCCGATGAAGATCGTCGCGTGATCGTCCGCTGGATCGATCTGGGTTGTCCCATCGATTTCGATTTTGATCCAGCCAATCCCGATCGGCGGGGCTACGGATGGATGTGCGACGACAAGCGGCCGACTTTAACCCTCAGTGAACCCAAACGCGGCGAGAACGACTCGCTCTCGCAAATCCTAATCGGTATGGACGATTACTATTCAGGCTTGGACGAAGATAGTTTTCATGTGACGGCGGATTTTGGAATCGACGGTGTCGCGGCCAGCAAAGATCTTTCGCCGAAATTTAAATCGTTAAGTGACGGCGTGTTTGCGCTGCCAATAAAGCAAACGATCAAATCGCTCAGCAAGGGAACCATCACCGTTTCGGTCAAGGATCGCCAAGGCAACGTGACAAGGATTGAAAGAACCTTTTCTGTTAAGCCATAGTCACATCGTGACTGGTACGCACATACAAAAGTCACTTGGTTCATTTAGGAGGTGGTGGTTGTAGCATCGCGTATTCAGCTTCGCTATGATCTGGTTTTTGAAAACTCCGTGGGCATAGATATGGCAAAGTTTCTGGACACAACCGGTGTTAATTTCTATCTGCAAAATCTGATTAAGGACGCTAGTGTCCAACTGGTGCTGGTCAGCCCATATTTGCAGCTCAATGATCGTATTCGAGAGCTGCTCGAAGATAAGAATCGCTTAAAGATAGATGTAAGGATTGTCTACGGCAAAGTCGAATTGCGTCCGGACGAAATCACTTGGCTTCGCGACCTCGATCTGGTGCGGACAAGTTTTTGCAAAAACCTCCATGCCAAGTGTTATATGAGTGAGCACGGATGCATCGTGACGAGCATGAACTTGTACGAGTTCAGTCAAGTCAATAACAACGAAATGGGAATCTACTTTGACGCTACAGAAGATCGGCAGTTGTACTCGGACGCGAAGGACGAAGTACAACGTATTCTTCGAGTGAGCGAGATGGTTCGAATGTCGGCAGAGCGCGTAGAAGATTCGCCGGCAATTGCGCCGGAGCCGCCGCCACCTCCAAAAACTGAGTCGAATCAAAAGCAGTACGATAAACTGACGACCTCAAAACTCGCTAAACAGATGGGTATCAAGACCAAGGAACTCAAGGAGAAACTGGTTGCCGCAGGACTCTTGGAGAACAAGGATGGCAAGCCGTACTTAACCGAACAAGGGAAAGAGGCTGGAGCCGAACTCCGCTCGAGTTCAAAGTTCGGCCCGTACTTTATCTGGCCAAAAGAGCTCAAGTTAGAATGAGACGTAACTAAAGCACCTAGGCTCGCGCTAACTGAATCAACGCTTCCCGAGTGCATCGACCAATTTGGTGAATCACTCTGGTCAAACCAGATGACGCCGCATTGGAAGCTGGTGTCGATGACTGCGTTTCCAGGGCCGCCGTAAGCGTGGGTGTAGAAAGTCTGAACACAGGTGGGGCAAAGCCTGCGGACGTTGAGTTGCTTAGGGTCTAAAGGCTTGGGAATGTTTTCGAGTCTGGCTTCATAGCGCGAAGATGTCGCACAAGATTTGCGAATACTTCTTGTTGAAACAGCATCCCCTTGCACGATGAACAGCCAGCAAACCTGGCAACCACCAAATCCATCAAAGAATCGCTAAGTCATTGCGATATGTTTACAATGATCGACCTAAGTTCCGGCACACAAAAATTTGCTGGATGCAGTCTACAGCAAGCCCGTAATCGGTTTACGCTCACTGAACTTGCCCCACCCAACCTTGGACCCAACATGCGAACTACCGCAGCGGTGTCTCGTTTCACGATCTTTCTTTCATTCATCGTTGCTATCTCATCTGTAGCAACTGCCCAGTCTCCTAAGCCACCCAACGCTTGGATGTGCACTCCTGGCGAACTGATTTTCTCAGACGACTTTGACCCCGCCACGGTCAGCGACCGTTGGTTTTTTAAGGCGGCGTTTGCGCTTCGTGATAGCGCGCTGGTGCGAACGAACGTTGAACCGACGGATACCAAACGAGTCTTCCTGAAAGAACCTTCTTTTCACAATACCGTCATCCAATTCGACTTCAAACTTGCTGGCCAAACGACCGACCTGCGACTCGTGACTGGCAGCGGTGGACACTACAACAGCGTCACCCAAATCCACACAGGTCACTTTCAGATCAACACGCCTGTTGATCGTGACGCAGGGCTTGTGCCTGCGCAGCTTGGCGAATGCATTCGCAATCCTCATCCCGATCAGTGGCAATCCATGACGGTCGAATACTGGGAAGACGAAATCATTGCACACCTGAGTGACAACGAATTCGTTCTGGGCAAACACCCGATCATCGACCGCACTCGAGAGCATTTCGCTTTTCAGTTCGATTTGCCCGGCGCCTCGATCGACAATGTCCGAGTCTGGCAGGCC
>CAZZDZ010000474.1:0-4518 GCA_964652675.1 uncultured Pirellulaceae bacterium | reverse complement strand
GGTTTTCTGGTTGATTCACACAGTCGATCGATCGAATCTGGATACATTTTTGCAATAGCGCAACTCCAAAAAGCGTGAGCGAGGGACAATCAATCTTGACTCGGTCCCTCGCTGACGCTTCGGGTTACCAATCAAACTAAAAGTGGCGCAGTCCAGCTAGAGGTGACCTTCGATTTCTTTTCAGGTTCTTGGCAACGGGGAGACGAGGATCTTAGAAACGCTATCGGGAAACCAAGCCTCCCAGCTGGGTCGAAAATGGGCGATCCCACCGGATGGTTGAGGCGGAAAACACTGGTTGGATGATTCTCCTGAGCCGTAACGAGCGGTTTGGGGGCGTTTTTGGCCTTATTGGAGATAACGCCGATCCGTTTTTGTGTGGTCGATTATCCTGTTGGCTATGTTTGCCCTCCGCTCTCTTCCGCAAAACCAACCCCGCGCACAGAGCTGGCTGCGATGGTTGATCTGTGCGTTTTTGGCAACTTGTGTAGTTTCAGCAAACACGTTCGCGGCAGACTCGGTCGACTTCGAATCTCAAGTCGCTCCGATCCTGATCAAGCGCTGCGTCGAGTGTCACCAAGCCAAAGATCCTGCGGGTGGACTATCGCTGATTTCTGCTGACGGTTTACGCGCCGGTGGTGATTCGGGCGAAGTCATTGATTCAGCCGAACCGATTGAAAGCCATTTTTTGGCGCGAGTTCAAAGTGGCGAAATGCCTCCGGAGCAACAAGGCAAATCACAGCAGTTACCACCCGATGAAATCAAAGTCCTGGAGCGATGGATTGCTGCGGGTGCCGATTGGCCGAAGAATCGCAAACTGGATTTGTTTGAAAAGACCAACGATGTGCGCGGTGGACGAGACTGGTGGTCGTTGCAGCCGATTGTTCGTCCGAAAGTCCCCGACTTTAAAATCAAAGTCCATCCGGTCGATGCATTCGTCTATAAAAAGCTGAAAGCCAAATCGATGCGGCCAGCCCCCAGAGCAGACAAAGTCACTTTGTTGCGGCGTTTGCACCATGACTTGATCGGTTTGCCGCCAAGCCAACAGCAGATCGATGAATTTGTAGCCGATGATTCGGCGGATGCTTGGGGAAAGAAAATCGACGAACTGTTGCAGTCACCTCACTATGGCGAACGATGGGCCCGTCATTGGTTGGATGTCGTTCGGTACGCCGATACGTGTGGTTACGAACGCGATCAAGATAAACCGAACGCGTGGCGGTATCGCGATTGGGTTGTTCAAGCGTTCAATCAGGATATGCCGTACAACGAATTCATCACGGCGCAGATCGCTGGCGACGAAATGAATCCGCGCAGCGATCAGACGCTGGTGGCAACCGGGTTTTTGCGTTTGGGGACTTGGAACGACGAGCCCAACGAACCCAAGGACTATGTTTACGATCGACTGGAAGATCTGGTCCATACCACCGCGTCGACCTTTATCGGACTGACGGTCAAATGTGCCCGATGCCACACGCACAAGTTTGACCCGATCTTGCAAGACGATTACTACCGATTCGCATCTGCGTTTTGGCCAGGGCCAGTACAACCACGCGACGTCGCACTGCTTGGAGGGCCGGACCTTTTGGAACTTGGCACAAGCAGTGTCATGGGATGGACGGACGTGTCATCCGAACCGGATCCGCTGCATGTTTTGAAAAATGGTGAACGGGAACAGCCATTGCACGAGATCGTTCCGGCGACAATGTCGACGATCCCAACGTTGCATCGCGAATTTGAACCGCCCTCCGAAGGAGACAGGACGACGAAGCGACGATTGCAACTAGCTGAGTGGATTACGGATCCGAAAAATCCGCTGACACCGCGCGTAATCGTCAATCGGATTTGGCAACACCATTTTGGTCAAGCGATCGTGCGCACACCCAACAACTTTGGATTCTTGGCTGATCCGCCAACTCATCCACAGTTGCTTGATTGGTTGGCTGCTGAATTTGTCGCCAACGGTGGCAGCATGAAAGAAATGCATCGGCTGATCCTGACGTCTCGCACCTGGCAGCAATCGTCGTTGAATCCCAAGCAAGCTGAATTCAATCGCCTTGATTCGGGTAACCGCTTGTGGTGGCGGGCCGAGCGTCAGCGGATGGATGCCGAAGCGTTACGCGACGCCATGTTGGCATCCAGCGGCGAACTGGAGTTACATGTCGGTGGCGAAAGTTTCAAGCCAACCGTTGGCCCGGAAGCACTGGAGGGGTTGTCACGCAAGTCGACGGACTGGCAAGCGTCGCCAGATTTTCAACAGAAACGACGCAGTCTGTATATCTACATGAAACGCGGTCTACTGCCGCCGATGATGACCGCGTTTGATTTGTGTGACGCAACGCAGTCGTGTGGCAAACGCGACGTCACCATCGTGCCCACTCAAGCATTGGTGTTATTGAACAACCAATTCACGCACGACCGTGCCGATCATCTTGCCAGAGAAACAGCGACAACCATCGTCGATCTTGACGATCAGATCAAAAACATCTGGTCTAAAGTGCTCCGTCGCGATCCAACCGACCAAGAACTGGAAATTGCGCGGCAACACATCGATACGCAAAAAAGTTTGTTTGAAAATCCTCATGACGAAGATAGCCAGGAACCAGAAGACAGCCAAACTGATGATGAAAACAAACTGGTTGATGGTGAAGACAAAGTGGCAGCCTTTACCGATCCGTCCTTGTGTATGCATCTGCGTGCTGACAATGCGTCTGTCAACGAAGCTGGCAATGTAATCGCGGTCAAAGATCTTTCGTCTAGGCATCATGATGCATCCCAAAACAAATTGGGCGCTCAGCCGACGGTCAGTCGTGATCAATTCAACGGCCAACCGTCGCTGTTGTTCGATGGCGAAAAGCAATTTTTGAACATCGATGGCGAACTGCTAGTCGATCAACCTTGTACGATCATCGCGGTTGTCCAAGACAAAGTCATGGATCGAGAAAATCCAAAAGTGGGTGACAGAGAGATTTTGTCCAATTGGCTTCGCGACAAAAACACATCTTCGTCTCTATTCTTGGGTTTAACCAGCACGAACGTCGTTCGATTCAGCGACGCTTATCCTTTCGCCGGTGAAATCCAACAATCGTCGGAGCCGTTGATTTTGGTGGCGACCAATAGCCCTGGCCAAGTTGCCGTGTATCAAAACGGCAATCTGATTTCGTCGATCGGCAGCGAACTGATCGAACGGAAACTGGAGGGACCTTGGGTCGTCGGAACACAAGGTGACCACGGAAAAGAATATTGGGATGGGCACATCGCAGAAATACGCGTTTACGAACGGGCGTTGATGACGGACGATCGACGACGCGTCGAAGAAGAATTGGCGGCGAGATACGGTATCAAACTTGGCCCGGCACAAGTCGTCGACTCGTTTGCAAACGATATGACCATCGGTGACCCTCAGCAACGTCATTTGGCAGATCAACGCGCCCTGGCGTCGTTGGCATTAGTCCTGATGAACTCCAACGAATTCATCTACATCGATTGATCCTATGAAACGCAAACCAAATTTTCCTTGCGGCAATTCACGACGCGAGTTCGTGTGGCAAATGGGTAGCGGATTCGCTGGCCTAGCTTTGAGCAGTCTGCTTGGTAGCGACGGATTTTTTCAACGGTATTTAGATGCGGCGCCGCCCGACACGATCGTCAATCCGCTGTCGCCCAAGAAACCGCAATTTCCGGCGCGAGCAAAGTCGGTCATCTTTTTGATGATGAACGGTGCCCCATCGCAGGTAGATACGTTCGACTACAAACCCGAACTTGCAAAATACGCCGGCAAAGAACTTCCCAAGGGCAAGGATTACATCAATTCGGGCAATCGCAAAGTTGGATTTTTGACGCCCGCTTGGCGTGATTTCAAACCCGGCGGCGAGAGTGGTTTGTTGATTTCCGACTACTTTCCCAAAGTACGCGAGCACGCAGACAAACTTTGTGTGTTGAATTCTTGTCATACCGATTCACATGCTCACGGCAGCGCCTTGGTGGCGATGAACACGGGCAAGACTCTGATCGGGCGACCATCGTTGGGTAGCTGGTCGGTTTATGGTTTAGGAAGTGAAAACGCCGACTTGCCCGGCTACGTTGTGATCTTGGACAAACGCGGTGGCCCGATTAGTGGTCAACCGAATTGGTCCAGCGGTTTCATGCCAGCGACTTATAGTGGCACGCTTTTTCGTCCAGTCGGTGACCCGATTTTGGATTTGAAAGGCCCCGAGCATATCACCGCCAAGGTCCAACGGGAGCAATTGGATTTGCTGGCCAAAATCAATCAACAGCATTTGGCGCAGCGACCAGGTGGTGACGAATTGGCGGCACGAATTGACAGCTACGAATTGGCGTACCGAATGCAATCGGCAACTCCCGAAGCGGTCGATCTTTCACAAGAGTCGGCCGAAACGCTAAAGATGTATGGCGTCGGTCAGAAACCTACCGACGAGTACGGACGAAACTGTTTGATCGCGCGACGCTTGGTCGAACGCGGCGTGCGATTCATCCAACTCTACAGCGGCGGCGGCCACC
>CAZZDZ010000473.1:0-4541 GCA_964652675.1 uncultured Pirellulaceae bacterium | reverse complement strand
AATGGTTTCGGATGATCCACTACACCTGCGATCGCTGTAAGCGTCAGATCGATATAGCGAACCAAACTCGATACGTTGTTCAGATTGAAATTCAGTCGGCCCAAGAAGGATGTTTTGCCGCAACAGAAGATGACATCGATCATCTGGCGGAATTGCATCAGGTTTTGGAAGGCTTGAATGAAGAAGAATTTGCGGACGCTGCCGAGACGGATGAGACGACTCATCGTGGCAGCTACGATCTTTGCCCCGAATGTCACAAGCAGTTCATGCAGAACCCACTTGGTCGCGACGCCATGGTGGCGATCGGGTTCAGCAATAACTGATACACATTTGCGAAGATACAAGAACACGTAGCGGAAGTCGTCAACGGTTTGTTGATTTATTGTGGCCGAACGCTCCGCGGTCGGCGCGCAGAGAACCGACCGCGGAGCGTTCGGCCACATTCGGCAAAGGTCTAGGACGCGTCGCCAGTGAGCTGCGCGAACTTGTTTCTTGCGTCGTGATAGTCGATTGCCGCTACTCGAACTTCGATTGGCAGTCGGCTGATTTCGCGATCCATGTACGGATCCGCTTCGCCTCGGATAAGCCGCTGCATCCACCTGTTATTTGGACGCGGTGAGTCTAAGTCCAATTTGGCAGCAATGTGTCGGATCATTCCTGGTAATGATTTGGCGGATTGTTTCGTTGGAAAATTGGCGGCGCTGTCCCGCAATGCTTGTTCGGCCAGAGCAACACGTCGGGCTCTCGCTGCGGCGTCTTTGTCGCCGGCTGGAAAGGTTGCAACAACAAAGTGTGCTTTGCCAAGCGTTTTGATTTGCTTGTCCCATCCGCCAAATCCGTGATGTTGTGATTGAGCGGTAACGGAGATATCAATCAAACTTCCACGCCAATGCTCTGGCACATCAAGGGTCAGTTGAAAAGTTTTTTCTCCTTCCAAGACTTGTTGTGCTGTCCATCGCATCTTGAAATACACGCCTCGACCGCGGTTGATCGATCCTGATGCGGTGATTGCTTGAATCGGGGCAACGCGATTGTACTGTTCGCTATCTGTTGACTTTTGCGATCCATCTGCTGCAGCGCTGCCACCGATGACTTTGCTGTAGTCACCGTCGAGCGATATGCCCAAGGATTTTGTTTTTTCGTTGATCGATTTCACCTGAATCGGTCCGTCGATGTCGCTGCCCAGATCGGTGCGTGGTGCGTAGTCGGCGATCGCGACCTGTGCATCACGTGGTTGAAATGTCACTAGCCATTGGTCAATTCGGGGAGTCGCTGGCGAGGCGATCAAAGATGACAGCTGGAAATTGCAGGTGACCAGAGAGGTGTGATGGAGAGAAGTGTGGTGGAGAGAAGTGTGGTGGAGAGAATCGGGTGATGAAGTCTCCGTGAAAACAGCGGGCGCGGTAGGCGGCATATCAAATCGGATGAACGATTGATCATCAGAGATTGAGTGATGCGACGTTTGAGCACACAACGAAGTGACGGGTAACGCGGTAATGAATAAAACGATCGATAGATAGTTTTGACATGGGTGCATGGGTATTCGCTCCTTGCTGGATGGAGTGATGGCGAAATGGTGAAGTCGCCATCATGAGTCGCACAAGACATTCCAATTGTCTTGCCGGATCGTCCGGATCAAAGCATTGCTTCGATTTCGCTTCCATCCCAGGAAGGGGCCGGGCATCGTCGTGGGTCGTGACGACGTGTCGGCAGTGAAAAGTTAGAACGTCGCGTCGTGGTGGCAAGGCGATGGTTTAATGCCAAAGCGAGGTGCGCGCGATCGTCTGAATATCGTGAAACAGGATGATCGAATAACTTGTAGCGAATCTAGTTTGCAGACGGATCGGTTTATCGTTGTGAAACCCGATCAGCTGTGCATGCGTGGCAGTTCGCTGCCTTCGGAAATGATCTCGGTTTCTTGGGCGGACAGTTGGTCCAATCGTTTGCGGACCGTATCGCGCGACGCAAAGTTCTCCGCCAACCGCACGTAAGTTGTGTGGTGGCGAGCTTCGCTTTCAAACAAACTGGCGTAAAAGTCAGCCAATTCGCTATCACGATCACGAACGTGGTCACTTAACAAACTGAACCGTTCGCAGCTTCTCGCCTCGATCAGCGAAGCGATCAAAAAACGGTCCACGCCACGCATCGGCTCCTTGGGTTGTATCAACTCGTTCAGTTTGCGTCCGTAGGGGCCGCTACCGATACGTCGAAACTCGATTTTGCGTTTGTCCAAAATCTCGATCACCATGTGAAAGTGCTCGAGTTCTTCTTGGATGATGACGGTCATTTCGCGGCAGATGTCACGATTTTCTGCGTACGCGTTCATGAAATTCATCGCCGTCGACGCAGCTTTACGCTCGCAATGGGCGTGGTCGATCAAAATTTCATCCAAGTGTTCGTCGACTTGCAAAAGCCAACGTTTGGTCGATTCACTTTGCAGATGCAACATGGCAGGGGTTACTCGGAGGGCAAATCATTATTTGAAATTAGGATTTACTAGCACGCAGCGCCAGCAAGTGAATCACCTGTACAAGCCGAGGATTCACTTGCTGGCGCTGCGTGCTGGTATTTCGAATGCAGGTGATTTTTACGAAGGATCAAACAGAGCTTTGGCGAACGATACGGGCTCAAATACGGCGATGTCATCAATGCCTTCACCAAGTCCGACAAACTTGACCGGCAATTGGAATTGCTCGCGAATCGGTAGCACCACGCCGCCTTTGGCGGATCCATCCAGTTTCGCCAGCACGATTCCTGTGCAACCCGCCGCTTCGCTGAAACCGCGTGCTTGGCTGATTGCGTTTTGCCCGGCTGTGGAGTCCAGGACAAGCAGTACTTCGTGGGGGGCTGCTTCCATCCCTTTGTGTTTGCCAACGACCTTTCGAATCTTTTCCAGTTGTTGCATCAAATTGGACTGCGTCTGAAGTCGCCCAGCGGTATCAATGATGGCGATGTCTGCGTCGATTTCGATTGCTTTCTCGACCGTTCGGTAGGCGATGCTAGCCGGGTCGGCTTCCGTTTTGCCGGTAACGATCTCGCAACCGATACGGCCTGCCCAAACGGTGAGCTGTTCCACGGCGGCCGCGCGAAATGTATCGCCGGCACCCAGGACGACTTTCTTGCCCGATTGGGTCAAGTGGTTGGCAAGTTTTCCGATTGATGTGGTTTTGCCACTTCCGTTGACTCCTACGACTAAGATCACGGTTGGTCCGTCATCGGCTAGCCGTAGTTCGGTGGATTCCTGCGCCAGCATCGTCTGCGTTTGCTCAACGATGGTGTCCAAGACTTCTTCCAAGTGAACTTTGCGACCCCTCAGGCGTTTTGCCACATCGTCACGAATCGTCTCGGCGGGGCCGGTGCCCATATCTGTGCGGATGAGGCGTGCATAAAGTTCGCCCAGAAAATCTTCGTCGATTAGTCTTCCGTCACTTTTGAACAGGTCACGGATATCTGTGTTCATGGCCCGGCGTGTGTTGGTTAACGCCGACTTCATCCGCGAAAACACACCGCCTTTGGACGCTTTTTTGCCAGATTCAGCTTTGTCCGGCTTGGCGGCCGTCTGCTCCGAACCCGCTTTTTGTGGGTCTGATTCTGGGTTGTCTTTCTTTTTGGATCGCCACAAAGCCATCATGTCTACTCAGGTTGGTGAACTTAGCGGATTGGAGGCCGCCGACCGTGATTTGGATTTTGCATCCAAATGCTGATTGTTGAAGCTTGATTTTGCACAAATGTCCGCCCAGCGCGTAGTCGGAGTGGAATTCTGCCGCTGCTGGGCCCATTCGCCCTGATTGCTGGGGCAATTCCTGGCAAAGGGCATTCAAGCGGTTGGTTACGGTGACAGGTCAACTCAGCGTAATCGTTGTAATTGGATCACATGGATCAATCGGGGCGTTCGTCAACACAGGCAAATTGCGATCATTCCCGACGAATGGCGCTTGTGGAACCCAACTATGTACTTTGGCGACTTCTTGGCGAGTAAATCCGTGCATTTTGTAAAAGCGTCGCCGATACCTCTCGTGACGACAAGACAGGAAGTCAATGTCAGAGTGCGTGAATAGTCGGCGTGGGTTGTAAACACCAGGCGGACAACAGCCGGTAGGAAACCGACTTGCACGCTCCAATCACTAATTACCGCGATGAGAATCACGGTATCTAGCGATGCTCTTACATCGCGGCGACCTGATCAAGTCACCCATCAACAGAAAACCCAGTATGGATATTCGGGAGTTAGAAAGCATGAAGCTTCAAAAATTAGCGTTAGCTGCAGCGATTGCCTGCGTCAGCTACGCGGGAAATGCGATTGCGGGCGAGACGGGACAAATCAGATTAGTTTCAGGTTGTGCAGCCCCAGCGTGTGGTTGCGGACAACCTGTTTGTGGTTGCGAAACCTCTTTCGCCCCAGGCGGATGTGCATCCGGCGGATGTGCGACTGATGGCTGTGCAAGCGGTGGCTGTGCGACCGACGGATGTGCAAGCGGCGGATGTGCGACTGGTGGCTGTGCAAGCGGCGGATGCGCGACTGACGGCTGTGCAAGCGGCGG
>CAZZDZ010000472.1:0-4553 GCA_964652675.1 uncultured Pirellulaceae bacterium | reverse complement strand
TTTTCTTCGGTCTCCTGCTTTTCTCGCCAAGGCTTGCTGGCCTTGTAGCTTTCCAGTTCTTTCTCCAACTGTTCCTGCTGCTCGTGCTCTTCTTCTTTGCCAAGGTTGACCGACTTGGTACTCCACTTGACGGCGTTCTCGAAATCACCGATTTCCGCGTACGCCGCAGCAAGTGTGCTGAGGATGTGTGGCTGCTTTTCTTCGGTCAACTCAACAGCACGTTCACCAAGTTCGACGGCACGTTTTCCGTTGCGGATTGAATCTTTGGGAGATGTTGCCAGCACCCATGCCAAGTTATTCAGGATTCCGCTTAGGTCGAAATTCTCATCGTCGCTTCCTGCGATTTTGATACATCGTTCGTAGTCAAGGATCGCTTTGTCGTGATCACCGACACCCAGCAACGCGTCGGCTCGGCTGCGAAGCACTGAAACGTTTCTTGGATCGCGATCCAAGACTTCTGTTAGGACAGAGATCGCTTTGCGCGGTCGTTTGTCCGTCTGATACAGATTCGATAGTTGAATCTGTCTCGTTGTGTTTTCGGGATCGCGTTTGACCAGAATTGTCATGTCGTTGATCGCGTCCGCCATGCGGCCTTCTTCGACTGCGATCAAACACCGAACAAAGATGGCTTGGTCTGTTTGAGCGATCTGCGGTGCCAGTTTTGTTGCTGATTTCAAATCTCGTTTGGCTGATTTTATGTCGTCACGTGACAGTGCAATTTCGGCTCGTTGCATCAACGACATTGGATCTCGCGGTTGCATTGCGAGCGCCTTGTTCAAGTCTGCCAAAGCTTCGTCTTCTTTTCCTTCCATGCGATAAAGGATCGCCCGCATTCGATACATTCCTTCGCTCGGTTTTGCTTCCAGCGATTTTGTGAGCAATGCCAATGCGGATTCGACACGCTCCATTTCGATCAACTGCTGAACAGCCGTTTGCGCGACCGCTTGGTTGGTTGGGTCTTTGGACAATACTGCTTCCAAGTCCTCGATCGCACCGTCGACATCATTGGTTCGCAGCTTCAGTGCAGCTCGCGCTTGCAGGGCTTCTGAGTTTTCTGGGTCGGTTTTGACTGCTGCATTTAAATCTTCCAGACGCTTTTCGTTTTCGTCTTGGTCATACGTCAGAGCGCGTAACACATAGGCGGCGCTTTGTTCACGTGGGTCGTCTGCAAGAAGTTCGATTGCTTTGGAAGTCGCTTTTGTGATCGATTCTTTGTCTCCGTCGGGCAACATGTTCAATCTTGCGATCAACAAATAGGCTTCTACCAGGCCTGGGTCTTGCAAGACGGCTTCGTCCAATGTGTCTAGGGCTTCATCACGCAGTTTCATCTGAGCGCGACCGCGTGACCGCATCATTTGACCTGCCAAATTTTGGCTTCGCTGCAACATAACCGACCCAAGCATCTTTTTTGCAAAGGTCGAGTTCTCGGCGTTTAGTCCTTTGTTCAACGCGGATTTCAACAGCGATGTGACGTCGCCAAGCTCTCGCGTGGTGTCAGCATCGATCCGCTTGATGACTGCTTCATCAAGGTCTCCTTGCCCTGGGTCCACTTTCGGCACCGACGCTTCCTCTGCAGGTGCGTCTTTTGTTTGCGTGTCCTGACCACAAACGGTTGGCCCGGTCAGGATCGTTGTCGTCAGCAGGAGTGCGATAGCCGCGACAGCGCGAAGTGGACGTTCAAAGCAATACTGCATGGTCGGAACTCGTCTTGGAGTGGGTTTTGATTGAATATCATTATTGCGACTCGGTTAGTCTGTGCGAAGTCAGCTTTTGCCTGTAAATGACCATTTTCCTGTTCAACAGACCACTTATTGCCACCTGAACGAAAAAAAGCGTGTCAGCCAATCGGCTAACACGCTTTTTATGTCGTTGTTTTCAATCTGGCTTTCGCCGATCAGACAGCGGTTCGAGCGTCTTCCAGTTCGGCTTCCAGCTCAGCATTTCGGGATTTGAGTATCTGCAGTTGCTCGTGAACAAGGTTGTAGTCATCAGCCACCTCTAGCCAAAAGTCACCATCGCGGAACTTGATTTTTCCGCCTTCGTCACCACCAGCGACTTCACCCAAAGCGGTTCGCAGCCGATACATCGGGCCAGCGAATCGGTTGCTTAGCTGGAGTGTGTCCCGCAAGAAGATAGGCATCAGGATGAACATGACCAACAACAAGGGTGCCTGGGCGACAATTGCAGCCTTCATCGATTCGTAAAACGACTGGTCACCCACAGAAATCAACAGACGAAACATCACGCTGGTTGAGATCAAACAAACAAGTAGTAGACACCAGTGAGCCAAAATGCGCCGTGCGATTGCCCATTGGACAGTTGGATCAACCAAAATTTGTGTTCTTTTTGACATGATTAGCAGTCCGTGATTCGTCCATTATTTAATTATCTGTACGCGTGAAACTTAGCTTTTAGTTACTAGCAAGTCTGGTGTGCTGCTGTGAAACTTTCGGATTCTGCGGACGCAGGGTTTCGGTAATCGTCACAACCCTAAAAATCGATCGGGCAGTTCGCGAAATTCCTGCTCTGGGACACAACACGAGCGTTCGATAGGACGGATTCTGCCGATTGGACTGCAAGTAAGGAAATTTTGTTCGATTCCGATCGGATGCAAAAACACGGTTCCAAGGCCTAGGACGTCAATAGAGACATGGCAAGTTCAGCGAAAAACCGCAAGTGCACCACTATTTTGGGCGCCATCCTGATCTCATCTTCTATTGGGTGTGCTTTCTGTGGTGGCGACCAACTTAATCAGATTGGTCGGCTGATGGGTTGTGGATATAGCGATGGTTACCACGCATGCACCGACTCAGGTACTCGGCTGTGTGAGGATTTGCCACCAATGGGCTATGCCGAAAAATGCAAGTGTCAATCGCAAGGCCACGGCTTTCGACACGGCAACCGACATGGAAATTTCTATGACCGCGTTGATTCACTTGGTGGTTGCGATTCGGCGGGTTGCGATTCGGCGTCCTGCGATGGTGGTTGCGCTGCGATAGGTGGTTGTGATAGCCCAGGGTTCGACACCTCCGCGTATGCCGTCAGTTACCAGCAACCCATTCAATCGATGCCTGGCAATGCGTTCCAAGTAACTCAGCCGCAAATCGCTCAGCCGCAATACATTATGCCTGCAGAGCGGCCGCAACCTTACACTCAACCGTATTCAATCAACGCCCCCACGCCAGCGGCGACCCCAATCAGGCCTGCGGAATCCGTCACGCCCCAAGCGCCCGTCACGCCTCGCGCACCCGTCGAAGTGGCCCCCAAGCCAGCACCTCCGGTGAAACCTGCGACACAGATGGCACCCAAAGAACCAATGATGCCGACTCCGGATCCATCTTCCAACAAGCTGCAGTTGCCCGAAATTCCGCGACCGAAGACGACGCCCATTTTGGGAACTCCCAAGATTCCTGAATTAAATCTCACGCCGCACGATGCGCGATTTGCCCCAAAAACTCAGGCGATGCTTGCCAGCGAACTGGTGGAAGCCCAAAAGCGACCGATTCGTCCTTTGCCTCCGGCTCAGAATCGCCAAATGCGGGTGTCCGCAGCGCCGCGTCAGACAGCCCCAATCCAAGCTCCCAATTTCATCATTCAGCCCACAGGCTACGCTCCGGGCTCGGTTGGATCGGTCTCCGTTCCCCCACCATTGACCCCAGATGAATACTTTGCCAGTTCGGCAACCCAGTCAAACCATTGGGCAAAACAGCAGTCGCGGCCGGACCAAACCCGCATCAACGAACGTTCTCAGGAGAATGATCGATCAACGCGAGAAGAGACTGCGGCCAAATCGCCTTATGCGGGTCAGCCCTACGATGTGCCTAAAAAGAAGTCGCTGATGCCGTCGATTCCGTCGTGGCGATTCATTAAACAGCCCTAAAACTTACCCGGCAGCTTAGTGAATGGTGGCTGTCGTCTAGAAAATCTTTTGGCCGGATGGTCGGTTGCCCCAACATCCGGCTTGCCAATCACCCACCTTTCAAGCTCGAATAGAAAACGGTTCGCTTACTCGGCGAGCCGTTTTTTGTCGTTTCAACTACATCCAATTCCGATCTGATCACACCATGGCTTCCGATTCAATGCAACGCACGCTTGTTCTTTTAAAACCAGATACCATCCAAAGACGTTTGGTAGGCACCATTATTTCAAGGTTCGAGTCCAAAGGGCTGAACATTGTCGCAATGAAAATGCTGCAAGTGACTCCTGAGCTGGCAAAACAACACTACGCAGAACACGTTGAAAAACCATTCTACGGAGGCCTCGAAGCCTTTATCACTTCGGCTCCGATCGTTGCTCTTGCCATTGATGGACTGCAAGCGATCTCGGTTGTGCGCGAAATGCTGGGAGCAACCAGCGGGCTGAAAGCTTCACCGGGCACAATCCGAGGGGATTTCAGCAGCAGCCAGCAAATGAATTTGGTTCACGCCAGCGATGGCCCCGAAGCAGCCGCCCGCGAGCTGGAATTGTACTTTGACAAGTGCGATTTTTGCAATTACGAACCAACGATCACGCCATCGATGCGTGCAAGTGACGAATAGAAAAACGTTGCTTCA
>CAZZDZ010000471.1:0-4585 GCA_964652675.1 uncultured Pirellulaceae bacterium | reverse complement strand
GTTGGCCACGGCCTTGTTGTCCTTGACCGGCACCCTGTTGACCACGGCCCTGTTGGCCTGGCCCAGATTGACCTCCCATAGCGGGACCGCGTCCCTGACCGCCTGCTGCCCCTTGCTGATTGTTGGGACCGTACTCGTCGCGTGTCAGTTTTCCGTCACCATTGGAATCCAGGCTCTTCAACGCCATCGTAGCAGCCGAGATTTCTTCTGAAGTGATGACCCGGTCACCATCTTTATCGAGTGCCGCCAGAAAAGCGTTCCGACCTCCAGGAGCTCCACCCTGCTGACCAAAGCAAGTCGGCATTTCCAGAGAGAAGAGCATTACACACAGGAAACCGAAAAACATGTGTCGTGTCATCATCATGTCGCCTTTTCGCGGATTGAATTTGGGGGAGGTTGTTCGTGTTCAGTTGGGAGCCAAATTCTCAGCAAACCAGATCATTCACCTGGATCATTCACCTGGATCATTTGGCCAAAACGCCCATAAGAACACATCTTTATATGCACGTAAAATCGCAAAAGCGTCTCAGATCCACAACAAAAATCGAGATTCTGAAGACGAATCGTCGTGCGGGTTCACATTTAAATCCACGATTGGCAAAACCATCAAAAATTCGACAGATTGAAGCAATCAGCGAAGGAATCAGATGCGAGGCAATCTGCACGGCTCACTTCCAATGCCGAAAGTATGGCAAAATAATCATTCACCTTGCCAAACAGGCAAGTGCTACTCAAAACGATTTTGAATTTGCAGGGGACATGGGGTGATCGTAAAAGATAAAGAGGGGCCGATCCCAACAGATAAGATGGGTCGAGCTGGGTACGATGCCGAGAAGCAAATGGCATTTTATCTGCGACGTGCTTTCGCAGAAGCAAGTGACATCTTCGTTTTCAACGACATCAGATTTGTTCGCAATGGCGAAGCGGCTCAGATTGACCATCTTGTGCTGTATCGCTACGGGTTCTTTCTCATCGAGAGCAAGTCGGTAACGGGAACGATCGAGGTCAACAAGCATCTGGAGTTTTCTAGGGCTTACGGCCGACAGCGAAAGGGCATGAAGTCTCCCATTGCACAAGTCAAAATGCAGGCTGATCTCTTGGCGGCTCTATTGAACGACCAAAAGGAGCATTTGCGACGCAAGGTGATGCTTGGAATGGTTCAAGCATCTTTTGGCGAACAGCGATTCGACAAACTCGTTGCCGTTTCTGACAATGGAGTGATTAAGCGCAAGGGCTGTGATCCTGCCGAGCTCGTTAAGGCTGATCGCGTTACGAGCGTGATCGAAGAGGTCATCGCTCGACGTGACAAGACTCAAGGCATTGCGGGAGCTTTTCGCATGGTTTTTGCTGACAATAAAACCAGCAAGCAGCTGATGGAAGACGACTTTCCCGCATTCACCAACGGTGAACTAGATTCTATTCGCAGTTTCCTGCTGCAAAGCCATACGCCGTATGTGCAACCGCCTCCCGTCGTGGCCGAGAACCTTTTCCCGCAAGCAACACCTCCAGTTGCCATTGTTCGTCCGGTTGCAGTGAGAGAAACAGCAGCGTCATACCCAATCGTCCATCGCTGCCGTCATTGCCAGGCAGGGAGCATGGAAGTCACCTACGGAAAATATGGCTACTACTTCAAGTGCCTTGAATGCTCAAAGAACACAAAGATCGATTTCACATGCCGTTGTGGCTCGAAAGCCAAGATTAGTAAGAAGGGTAAAGAATTTCGGTGGAAGTGTGCATCATGTGGAAACAACGAGCACTTTTTCACGAATGCCGAGTGACCGAACCCATAGATAAACACGAAACTGAAAAGAGCCAGTCGGATGCGATCTCGGATCCAGTATGCCAGCGCCCATGGCATTCGTCGTGGCTGTGCCCAGTGTTAAATCAACGCTGGCGTGTCGGCTGAGACGCTGAAAGTCGTGATGCGCCGTGCAGACTTTGCGACGACGGAGAAGTACTACGGTGCGACGCGGTCCGTCAAAAGCTCTCCCCTTGTGCAAATATGGGGGACAAAAAGAAACTCCTCAGTTTGTCGCGTGACGCAGGTTCTCAATCGCTTAAAGAGCTCCACTGACTGACAATCGCGGGCCGAGCGTTGGAGACCCAGGAATAGGCCTCGTTTGCCCGGTAGAATTTGGATGTGGCGCGTTACCTCCTGCTTGGCAGTGGTATTTAGTATCGACTGAAAGCGTAATTTGCTCATTCTGCAGACCGAATATGACGTCAGATCAATACATCCTTGCGATTACAACGATTCAGAACAGACTGTATGCGTACATCCTCTCACTGCTGGCGGATCCAGTGGCAGCGCAGGATGTTTTGCAGGAGACGAATCTTGTTCTGATTCGCAAGGCCGACGACTTTCAAAATGATGCGAGTTTTGAGTCGTGGGCTTACAACACGGCCCGCTTTCAGGTGTTGGCTCATTTGCGTGATCGAAAACGTGATCGGTTGGTATTGCACGAGTCCTTTGCCGAAAAGCTTGCTCCGGTCGCAGAAGTCATGGCTGAGGAAACCGAACGACGAATTCAATTGCTGGGTGGATGCGTGGAGCGTCTTTCGGACGAACACAAGGCCCTGCTTCACAAGCGATACGGCAGAGAAGCATCGATTGCGACGATGGCTGAGGAACTTGGGAAAACGGCTTCGGCAATGAAGCAGGTGCTTTATCGAATTCGCAACCTGCTGGCTGCCTGTGTCGAGGAACGTCTTCAGAACGGAGCGGCCGGATGAGCGACGACGATAAATCACTGACGGTTCTCATTCAGGAAATGCTCGACGGAGTACTGGATGACAACCAGCGAGCTGACTTGCTGAAACGCGTGGAATCGGACGACGGCGCTCGCGCGGTGTATCTCAAACAGATTGCGACGCACACGGCGCTGCAGGCAATACTGGCCGACTGCCTGCCACAAAGAGCTGGTGTGCCAACAGCGGTCGATACCGAAACGGAATCGACGGTCGTCTTAAAGTCCAAATGGCCAGCCGCTGCAGCGATCACTTCGATGGCCATAACAACCATGTTGCTGGTGTGTGGCATTGGCTATTTCTGGATAGGGTCGCAAAATCAACCGATTGCTCAATCGGTTGAAACACCGGTTGAAACACCGGTTGAAACACCGCACGTCGCCTTGATCACGCAGGCAATTGGTGCTTACGACAACAACGTTGCGATTCGCTCCGGCCAGCAAGTCATGTCAGGCAAACTCAGTCTCGACCGAGGACTGATTCGACTAGATTTTGACAATGGAGCGAGCGTTGCGGTTGAAGGCCCCGCAAAGATCAACGTCGTGGATAAAATGCGAGTGGTTCTACAGCGCGGAGTTGTGACTGCGACGATCCCGGAAACCGCGATTGGCTTTGTCGTGGATACGGACACGGCCCACGTTGTCGATCTGGGAACTGCGTTCGGTGTCTCGGTAGCCAACGATGGGACCACCGATGTATGCGTGTTTGAAGGTGAGGTATCTGTCGGTCACATAGATTCAGATTCCAGCGAACCGACACTGGTTCGCGAGGGGCATGCCGTGCGTGCTGCAGAGCACTCGTCAACAATCGAATCGACGGTCTTTGATGTGGCAGCGTTTGAAAACACTTGGCCCGTTAGTTCAGGCGTGCTCCAGACAACGGGCTCGATGCGTTTTGTCTCTCCTGGCCCCGACTTTCACCCCGGAAACTTTGAAGACAACGAGCACATCGTGGTCTTTCCAGAGCAGCAAGCGGTCGTTTCCAACGAGGCAATCCGGGTGGACATGATCGATCCCGGCGAATACGCCCGGTCACGCTATCGCGAGAAACCTGAACTGCCGTCTGGGCGACGATTGACGAGTTACCTCCTGCAACTGGACGCATATCCAGAAGGAAAGAACCCCAATCGCAGGCGAAGTGTTCGCGGACAGATCACATTTGCCAAACCCATTGTTGGTGTGATTACTCAGACACGATTGTTGAAAGAGTCCGAGGCCGTGTTTGGAATGCCTGACGTGAAATACCCGACCGCCCGGGAGATCGAGCCGCGACCGGAAGGCGATCACCGAGCGGGTTTCGACACCTTGATTCTGGCGGCGGACAGACGCACGCTCGTGGTCGAACTGCAAGAGAATCCGGGACATCTTGATCAGGTTCGCGTGTTGATTGAAGCGGAATAAAGAGTAGGCCACGCCAAGGGGAAGTCAGTTTGAAATGAAAGTAGCTCACCTTACTTCAGAGTTTCTGGGACCAGTCACAAAACACACTTTCCGCAATCTACAGCTCACCATGAACCTTACCGTCTTCCGTTTTTCAGTGTCGCTAATTCTGACCTGTTTGTTTCCGGTGGTACTCCACGCCGAGTCGGATTCGAAACCAAACATCATCGTTATTCTCGCCGACGACCTGGGCTACTCGGATCTCGGTTGTTACGGCAGCGAGATCGAAACTCCTCGACTCGACGACCTTGCAGAGAACGGCCTTCGCTTTACACAGATGTACAACGCCGCGCGTTGTTGTCCCTCTCGCGCCAGCCTGCTAACGGGGCTCTATCAGCACCAAGCAGGAGTCGGCTTCATGGTCTACCAAGACTGGGGCACTGGCTATGAGGGATCGC
>CAZZDZ010000470.1:0-4588 GCA_964652675.1 uncultured Pirellulaceae bacterium | reverse complement strand
TTGCTCATCGGTTCGTCGTGATACACGCCCCAAGCTGTTGCGATCGAACCGGTGTGGAATACTCGGCCGCCGGTTGGGCGTTCCCAGTAAATGATCTCGGCGATCGTTTGGTCGTCGCCGATTCGTGGCTTATGTCCCTGGGCGTTGTAGTCGATCACTCGGCGCTGGTCGTTGCTGCTGGCGACTGTGACCATCCCCTTGGGTTCAACTAAGCCCTTGATGGCCGAATCTGCAGTGGCCCGCTGTAGAGTTGAAAGACGAACGTCGAATTCGTGGCCGACCGCGCCAACGCCCTTTCGAATGTTTCCAAACGTTTCCCCTTTCTTCAGTCCTACCTGGTGAGGCTTGTTGAATAGGAAATGATCTGGCCGGTCGACTTGATAAGGTTTGAACGCGCCGCCCCATCCGATGCAAGTTAGCCCGACAACTTTCCAAGCGGGGTAGCCACAGAAACGCATCAAACTACCTCGGCGAAAATCGTGACTGTGATAAAGTTCGCCGACTTGTGCGAGTTTGCGACCGCCGATTCCCGTTCCGTACTTGCGCACTTCCATGAACTCGTCGGTTTCGTCAAAGCTCACGCGCCAGAACATCGTGTTGCCCGACAAGACGACCGCATCGCCGCCACCTTGCAGGTACTTGTCCAGTCCTTCGTAGGCGCGCGCCGACCAGTATTCGCTGTGACCATTTATGACAACGGCCCGATAGCCACTAAGTACTTGCGGGTTGCGATCTAAGTCGCGGTCGGTGATGACGTCGTATTCGTATCCATGCTGGTCAAGCCAAAGATGCAGAAAACGCTCGCCGCGCATCAAATGGCTATAGCCCGGGATAACGTAGGTCTTGTTTGGACCGGCCGCTGGCCAAGGCAACTTCATCCCGATCTTGTAAGTCGGTTGGCCGTTGCGATGATCGCGATAGCCACTGTAAGTCGCCGCGTCTGGATGAGTCGTTGGAAGGCCACCTGTGCCCATCTTCGTCAGCGCGGCCCCGTGATTGATTGGGAACGGCGACGAGTTGTAGGCCAACCAAGTGTTGGTCGACATCAGAACCAGTAACGGAGCTTTTTGATGTTGCGATTTTGTTTTTTGGTAAACCGGCGCGCTGGCACGACGCGAATCGTTGGCGTCTGTGTCTTGCTGCGGTTTACCCTGTGCGCTGCGGCGCACGATGAACGTTGTAAAGTATCGCTTGGGCTTGCCGTCGACTTGGAAGTCAAAGCGGCCCGCGTAGACGCCAGATTTGGCGTCGGCGGGGATGCCAAAGCGATGATTGTTTTTCCAACGCGCGTTGTAAAGTTCGTCTGATGCCAGCCGCAATCCATGTCCGCGTTTGGGATCCTTTGTCGGGTCGTATTGGGTATCGTGTCGGTCGATGGCGGCCGCGTCAAAGCTGGGACCGCCGATCATCCAGGTGCCGCGATTGATGATTCGCCCATGTCTGCCATCAACACCTACATCAGCGACGCGTGTGCCGCGTTCTTCGGTAAATGGCCAGCAGGCGAGTACCGAATTTCCTTTGGGGATCGTCCGTCCTTGATCGGCAACGCGCTGTTGTATCTGCTGAGCGTCAATCGCTTGGTCATACAACGACACCATGGCGATGTCGCCGTTGTAAAAATGATCTGCCGCTCCCTTGCTGCCGTACGCACCGATCCTGAGAGCCGTTTTGCCTGGCCGAACAACTCCCCGATAAGGCCATTCGCCGGCCGCCTTTGCATCGATGAAGACACGTTTTACTTTTCCATCCCATGTCGCAGCGATGTGATGCCACCGCTGTGCTTTGATCAGCCCTGGTGCGGTTTGGTGAAGTGACGATGGATTGTGCGCACCACCATCGTCGGTCATGAACGCAATTCGTCCGTCGTTGATGAACAACCCGATCCCGCATTGGTCGGGATAGTCATGTTGATTGATCAAACCTTGCCATCCACCAAGTGCGAATGGACGAATCCAACATTCCAGTGTCAATTCGGTCAGTGGCCGGTCGCTGGGCAAACTGTTTTGGATGTGTACGTACGATCCAGGATGGATCGGCTGCCGCTGCGGCTTCTTGACAGAAAACGTCGCCAAGACGGGGTCGTTGTCACGGTTCTCTGGATCGGCACCTAGCTGAACGACGCTCAATTGATACGGAACGTCGCTGCTGACTTTGAATTTGATTTCTTGGCCCGCAGCGATACTTTTCTGTGCGTAGGCATGAAGGCCGGGCAACGCAATCGCACGATGCGGCGGGATCGTTTGCTCAGGACTTTGTGAATCAGCGATTTGTAAATCAGCAGGTTCCGTTGACGCTTTCAGAAAGACCACCAAGTCGGCGATCTCCTGCGGTTTCAGTTCTCGGTCAAAACCTTCGGGCATCAGCGAGACACTGGAGTATCTGATTTCTTCGATGTCCTTGATCCGCACGGGTTGTAACACTCCCGCTTCGGACGCGAGAAAGATCCTGTCGACCGTTTCTTTGACAAGCAAACCCGAGACGACCTTTCCGCTGTCGGTCAGTACCTTTATCGTTTCGTGATAACGAGCGATCGAGGAACTCGGATACACGATCGCTTCCAATAGATCGCGTTCACTGCGAATCGCGCCGATCCTGGTCAAGTCGGGGCCCAAGCTCGCTCCCTGCTTGCCTTTGACATGGCAAATGATGCACTTGGATTTGTCTCGATTGTGGAACAGTTTTGCGCCGCGCTGTGCATCGGCGCTGGGCAGAAACGTAGCGAGTTGATCGAGGCGTTGTTTTTGTTGGGCAAGCTTTTCAGGATTCGGCGCGACAACTTTCGCCGGTTGGATTTCGGGAAACTCGTCAGGGACAATGTTTTGCTGGTCGATCTGCTGCATCAGCCGCACTTGCTTTGTGACTGGATGGCTGGCGGGCAGGCTTTCGCTGTCGCCAATCTGATAGAGCGCGTGCGTGACGGCGTGCTTCAGGAACGGGTCAGCGTCGTTGGAAAAAAAATTTTCCAGCAGAGGTTTGGTGGCGTTAGGGTCGCCGATTCGGCCGAGGGCCATCGCAGACAGCCGTCGAAGTTGCGGGTCTTTATCGGAAAGCAAATCGATCAGCGGCTTTGCGGCGTCTTTGTCCCGCCACAGTGCAACACTGTGAATTGCAGCGGCGCGAACATCGGCGTTTTCATCGCGAAGCAATTCACGAACCGCCTGTCGGGCTGGCATTCCTTGGATTCGATTGAGCGACCAGAGAGCAGGGATTTTGGCGCTGGCTCTGCGTAGTTCAGCAACTTTGTTCTGGTTGGCCAGTGCGTCGATGGCGCGTTTGACGACGGCGGGGCGCTGATCAGACAACCAACTGACTTGTGGCTGACTCCAATCGAGCTTTAAACCTCGCGGATCGTTTTGTTTTGCTGGGCTTCTCTTTTGAAGCCGGTAAATTGCTCCCAGGATGTCCGGCTTCGCGACTTTGGAAGTGGGGCAACAGATCATGTACCAACTGCCCGTATCGGCAACCAACAAACTACCATCTGCGTCTTCGATCACATCGGTGGGGTGAAAGTCGGTGTTGTCGCTTTCCAACAACGTGGTCGTTATAGCGGAGTAAGACGAACCGGATCGGGTTAGCTGGTGCCTGGAGACGCGGCGTGTGTTGAATTCGGTGCACAGTAAATCGCCATTGAAACCGGCGGTCGGATGAGTTGCCATCATCATTCCCGATGGAGCAGCGGGGCCCAGTTGTGCCAGAATCGGAAGCAATCCGCCGGTAACAGGGTGCGGTGCAAGCACGCGTTTGTTTTCTCTGCCGTAGGTTCCTCCGTAGACGGCGTGCAGAATGCCATCGCGTCTGCCTGGTTGAGAAAGGTCAAAGAATGTGCCGCTGAGAAATCGTTCCCCGGTTTTGTCGAATGCCAAGCCAACGGGGTTGTTCATCCCGCCTGTGATGACCATTTCCAATTGGCTGCCGTCGGGCCGAGCGCGATAGATATGCGCAGCGTTTGACTTTAGCGTTTTGCCGTTGTCAAGTTCATGTTGCTGCGAAGCGAAGGCTCCCTTGCACCAATAGAAAAAACCATCCGGACCACGATAAGGACCGTGCATGTCGTTGCCGCATCTTTCGATGCTGCCACCATCGAACCATTCGGTACGATCATCGGCGACATGATCACCGTCCGTGTCGCGCAGTTTCCAAATATGCGGAGGCGCTCCGACGTAGACGCTACCGTCGTGGACAAGAATGCCTTCGGGCAACGGTAACTTGTCGGCGAACACCGTGGATTTATCAAAGACTCCGTCGCCATCGGTGTCGATCAATCGCAGCACGCGATGTTGCGGATCTTTTAGCTGCCTGGGCGCCCGGTCAGTGTTGCCCGAACTGTCGGTGACGTACAGAACTCCAGATTGGTCGAAGCACATGTGAATCGGCCGCTGCACCAAAGGCGGCGCGGCAACCTGTTTCAGTTCGTATCCGCGTGGGATCGTGAACGTATGTGGCGGGAACGACGCTGTCTCTGCTGCCGTTGTTTCCGCGCAAAAACAAACCATCGTCAGAGCGAAGAAAACGTAAATACCGTTCATGTTTCGCATGAGATGCAGACTGGTTTGTGATGTAAAAAACGGCAGTCCGTATCATAGCAGGC
>CAZZDZ010000469.1:0-4632 GCA_964652675.1 uncultured Pirellulaceae bacterium | reverse complement strand
CGACCTGTGGTGCGCTGCGCGACCACAGGCTGTGTTGTTAAACAGCTTCGCTGTTTACAGCAGGGACAGCAATTGGCTTTTGTATTTTGTGGGCGATTTCCGAAATGATTCACCTTTTCATTCGCGTCGAAGCCAACACATACGCCGCCGCCCAAAACCGGAACTAGCAAAATGTGAGGCATTCGACGTGACATAGCTTCCTCGTGAACCCTTGATGCCTGCGACGATGATCACTCACTGCTAATGCCAGCAGATCTTTTCGGCGTCAAAGATTGGACCTTCGACGCATGTTCGCTTGTAATCCCATTCTTCGGGGCCGTCTTGGCGGACTTGGGCGACGCAGGAAAAACAAATTCCTATCCCACACGCCATCGGCGTTTCCATCGAAACCTGACAATCCACCCCAGCTGCCGAACAGACTTCGGCTACTTTCTCCATCATGATCTCGGGGCCGCAGGTTACGACGCGTACAGATTCATCCGAAGCAATCTCGGCCAACCGATCTGCCAAAACGTCAGGCACCAATCGTTTTTCGCCTACGGATCCGTCGTCGGTGCAAAGTGTCAAATCGAAACCCGCGCCACGAAAATCATCCAAGCCGGCCAGCAAACTTTCTCGACGTGCGCCGTAAATCAGTTCAACTTTCTTGCTCCAACCGTTCGCGCGGTCTGTCTTGCCAAATGATTGCGTCCCCAACGCTTCGCGACCAAGTAACAACATCGGGGTTTGGCCGATGCCGCCGGCCGCCATGATCAAACGGTCGCATGATCGATTTGCAAAACCATTTCCAAGCGGACCCCAGAGAGTCACCTTGGTGCCCAAGGCACTGTCGCTTAACACGGACGTCAGTGCGCCTTTTCGGATGTAAACCAAATCGACCCAAGTCGGCTGGCCATTTTCATCATTGACGATGTCGTAGATCGCCAACGCTCGTCCGATCAGTGGCGCGTTCAGGCCGCTCATTCGAATCATCACGAACTGACCGGGGACTGCGGCGGCAGCAATGGCCGGCGCGGCAACACGCAGCCGATAAGTTCCTTCGCCAATCAGTTCATGCTGCTCCATTGGAGCATCCACTTGAACCATTTCGTCAGCGTAGTAGTCCGCGTGTAGATTCGACATTCGATTTCTTAATGGATGTGGGTTTACTTTCGACGACCGCCGCGTTTCTTGCCAAAGTTGCGACCGGTCTTTTTCTTGGCTGGCTTTGCTCGAGCCGTTTTCTTTTTTGCTGTGCGTTTCTTCTTTGGATTGGAAGCTCCGTCACCGCCGATTACCGAACCGATTCTGGCATCAGCGTCGTCGCTGAACGGTTTCAGCTTGATGTCGAACTCTGGTTTGCTGCGACTACGTTTCTTTTTGGCTGGACGTTTGGTTTTTGCAGACTGGCTGGATTTTTTGCCGGCAAATTTCTTGTCGGTCGTCGACCGTTTGCCAGCGGTCTTTCGTTTCTTTGCGCCCGCTGGTTTGCGAGGCCTTGGATCACTTGCCACTTCTTGTCGCGAAAGTTCTGCGGCAGCAACCAGTTTCTTGACTTCTTCACGTGAAATTTTTCGATAGGCCCCCGAAGGCATATCGCCTAATCGCAAGGTTCCAATCGCAATGCGTCGTAACGTCTGGACCTTGTGTCCCATGCGAGCCAGGATGCGGCGAATTTCACGATTCTTGCCTTCCCGCAGGCTGATTTCCATCTCAGTGGCTCGTGGGCGAGCCTTCAAGATCCGTGCCCCTTCGACTCTTACCAATCCTTCGGCAATGTAAACGCCCTCTCGCATCTTGCGCATCGATTCCGGTTCGACTTTGCCAGCCACGGTCACGCGGTAAACTTTTCGCACGCCGTGTTTTGGATGCGCAAGCGTTTGTGCCAAATCACCGTCGTTGGTCAGAATGATCAGGCCTTCGCTGCTTAGGTCTAATCGTCCGACGGGAAACACGCGTTCGGTACGCGGCACCAAGTCGATCACGCGTGGCCGACCTTTGGGATCGGAATTCGTGGTGACGAAACCGGTTGGTTTATTGACCGCGTAGTAGACCTTTTTCTGTGCCCGCAGCAGGACACCGTCGACAAAGATCTTTTGCGTTTTCGGATCCACTGACGTCCCAAGCTTGGAAACGATTTCGCCGTCGACTTCTACACGAAGTTCTTCGATCATTTCTTCGCATTGGCGGCGGCTCCCGTAGCCAGCGGCGGCCAGCAGGCGTTGCAGTCGCTGTGGACCACTGGGTTTGGGAGCTTTGGGCGGCGCAGCACGCTTCGCTGACCTTTTTTTGGTCGGGCGTTTGGAGGAGCGTTTTTTGGCCATGAGACAGAAGAGGTAGTAGAAAAGGTTGATGGATAGCTTGGTGTCACGGCTTTTACTTTACTCTCTCCGCGGCAGCAAACTACTCCTGCTTGATCGTGCTGACGTGTAACTCGGTCAACTGGTCTTCGTCGACACCACCTGGTGCTTCGGTCATCAGGTCGGTTGCTTTTTGTGTTTTGGGGAACGCGATCACTTCGCGGATGTTCTCCAAGCCGGCGAACAACATCACCCAACGGTCAACGCCCAATGCGATTCCTCCGTGCGGTGGTGCACCGTACTTCAATGCATTGAGCAAGAAACCGAATCGATCTTCTGCAGTCTTTTCGTCGATCCCCAGTAGCTCGAACACTTTCGATTGCGTTTGAGCGTCATGGATTCGGATGGTCCCCCCGCCCGCTTCGCTGCCGTTGATCACCAAGTCATACGCTTGGGCGCGGCAACCGGCTGGATCCGACTCCAGCTTTTCCAAGTCGCTCGCCAACGGCGCGGTGAACGGGTGGTGCATCGCGTGCCAATTGCCGGTTTCTTCGTCCTTGTCGAACATCGGAAACTCGGTGATCCAACTGCAATTCAATTCGTCTTTGTCGTACAGTTCCAGCTCCGCACCAAAACGTTTGCGAAGTGCATACAAGCCTTTGCAAGTGACTTCCCAAGTATCGGCCAGGAACACCATCAGGTCACCGGGCTCGCCGCCAACACGCTCTTTGATTTCCGCCAAATGGGCTTCGTCAAAGTTCTTTGCGATCGGGCTCCACAGCGAACCGTCTTCTTCGATTCGGAACCAAGCGAGTCCTTTTGCGCCAAAGTCTTTGACAAAGTTCGTGAGATCATCGATCTGACGCCGCGAGTACTTTGCGCCGCCGCCGGGAATCAACATGGATCGGACAAAGTTGCCAGCGTCGGCGGTTCCGCGGAAGACACGGAATTCGGTTTTGGCAGCGATATCGGTGACGTCGACAATTTCCATGTCGAATCGCAAGTCCGGCGCGTCGTGGCCGTAGCGTTTCATCGCTTCGTCGTAGGTCATTCTTGGCAACGGCGTTTTGACTTCTTTGCCAAGAATTTCTTTGGCGGTTTTTGCGACCAAGCCGTCGATCAATCCGATGATGTCGTCGCTATCGACAAACGACATTTCCAAGTCCAACTGCGTGAACTCGGGCTGTCGATCGGCACGTAAATCTTCGTCGCGGAAACACTTGGCGACTTGGACGTAACGGTCAAAGCCAGCGACCATCAAAATTTGTTTGTACAGCTGCGGGGACTGTGGCAACGCATAAAATTTGCCAGCGTGAACGCGACTGGGCACCAAATAGTCACGTGCTCCTTCGGGGGTGCTGCGACCAAGGATGGGTGTTTCGACATCGATGAAATCGTGATCGGCAAAGTAGTCACGCATTGTTTTGATGATTTTGCTGCGCTGGATCAATGCGTTTTGCATTTCTTTGCGGCGCAGATCCAAGAAGCGATACTTCAGTCGCAAATCCTCGCCTGGCAAATCAGCTTGGCCTGGAACGAAAGGCGGCGTGACGCAAGGGTTCAAGATTTCGTAGTGATGACAACGGACTTCGATTTCGCCGGTCGGCAGTTTTTCGTTCACCTTGCCTTCGAGTCGATCGGCCACTTTGCCTTTAATCAGAATGACACTTTCGCCGGGCACTCGGCCTGCTTCGTCGATCAATTCCTGGTTGGCTTCTGGCGGCCCGATCACGACCTGAGTCAGGCCATAGCGGTCACGAAGGTCGATGAAGACCGCGCCGCCGTGATCACGTTTGCTTTCGACCCAACCACACAGAGTGACTTCGGTACCGACATCGGTTTTGCGGAGTTGACCGCAGGTATGGGAGCGTAGCACGTTGAATCAGGGGTTGGTGAAAGTGGGTAGCGAATATGGTTCGCGCGGACATGAGTGAAAAGATTCTATGTAATCGACCGCGAATCGTAGAGGCGGTGATACCAATAAAAAAATGCCGACGCCCAAGACCTTTCGGCTTTGGACGCCAGCAATTCGATTTAGGTTCGCAAAACCAACAATAGGCGGATTAACGGCGACTATTCAGCGCTGTCGGAAACTGTTGTTTCGACGTGTCCACCATGTTCTTCCTTGGGAGCCTTGAAAAGAGCCAGCAAAATCAGGTACAGAACGGCCATTGTCGCTGGTACCAGAGCGGTCACCCGCAGTGCCATCCGACTGCCGTGCAACGTCGCGTCCGCAACCGGCTTGGTATCGACCTCGGCGAACTGCTTGTTGGCATTCCACCAATCTGCTTGCTCTTTGAGTCCTTTGAAACTCTCTTCGTTGATAGCGTCACCGGCGATCTTTACATCACTG
>CAZZDZ010000468.1:0-4632 GCA_964652675.1 uncultured Pirellulaceae bacterium | reverse complement strand
GAAGCGTTTGTGATGGCCCGCTACGATACTCACACCGTCGGCAGCCAAGTTTTGGCGTTGCCCGTTGGTGTGAAATACACCGCACCAAAAATCACCGGCAACTATATCGACGAATTGGTCGGCAAAAAGCTGCAGCAGTTGCGCGTTTTGCCAAGCGAATTGTGTAGCGATCGTGATTTCATCCGCCGCGTCACGATCGATATCACCGGTCTGCTACCAACCGAACAAGAGTACGAATCGTTTGTCAATGACGCAGGGCCGGACAAGCGAGCTGCGTTGATCGACCGACTGTTAGAGCGAAAAGAATTCAGCGAAATTTGGGCGATGAAGTTTGCTCAGTTGTTGATGATCAAGAGCACCAACCAAGTCAGTTACAAGTCAGCGTTTTTGTACGCTAACTGGATCGCCAACAAGTTTGCTCGTAATGTTCCGATTGACCAAATGGTGCGTGAACTGTTGACCAGCACGGGCGGCACGTTCAAATCACCAGCCACCAACTTTTACGAGATCGAACGCGACACACTGAAGACATCCGAAAATGTCGCGCAGGTGTTTATGGGCATTCGCACCCAGTGTGCCCAATGCCACAACCATCCGTTTGATCGATGGACGATGGAAGACTACTACGGGTTTGCATCGTTCTTTTCGCAAGTCGGTCGCAAGAACGCCGAAGACTATCGCGAAAAAGTTGTCTACAACCGCTTTGGAGGCGAAGTCAATCATTTGGTGACCAAGAAACCGGTCCCGCCAAAATTCTTAGGCGGCGAATCACCAGAGACCAAGGGAAAAGACCGACGCGCGGTCGCGGCCGAGTGGTTGACCAGTCCCGAAAATCCATACTTTGCCACATCGATCGCCAATCGCGTTTGGGCTCATTACATGGGCGTGGGATTGGTTGATCCTGTCGACGACATTCGTGTCAGTAACCCAGCGACCAACCCAGAATTGTTCGACAAACTTGGCGAGAAACTAGTCGAGTACAAGTTTGATTTCCGACGACTTGTGCGGGATATCTGCAACAGCCATGCCTATCAGCGCAGCGCCGCAACCAACGAAACGAACTCGCACGACAACCGCAACTATGCACACGCAGTCATTCGCCGTGTTCCCGCCGAAAGTTTGCTGGATTGCATCAGCCAAGTGACTCAGTCGCCTGACAAGTTCACGGGATTGCCCCGAGGCGCACGTGCCGTTCAGATCGCCGATGGTAAAACGACCAACTATTTCTTGACCACGTTTGGACGATCACCTCGTGCCACAGTATGCGATTGTGAAGCGACGACGGACCCATCGCTTTCTCAAGCATTGCACTTGCTGAACGGGTCAAGCGTTTCGGCCAAAATCACTGCTGGCAAAGTGATCGACAACTGGATCAAAAAAGAGAAGATGTCACCAGAGGAGGTGATCGATCGGATCTACTTGCGTTGTCTAACGCGTCCAGCAACCGATGAAGAGCGCAAGACTTTAATGGCGAAACTTGGTGACGACAAAAACAAGATCCCAGCATTGCAAGACATATTCTGGGCGGTATTAAACAGCCGCGAATTTGTTTTCAACCACTAAGAACCGGCCCTCCGATACGAGGGCGATCGACCACTTACGCGCGTCGGGGGACTCGTACATTCAACACTGCCAATTCACAATCGCGACTAAACGATGGCTCGTATCTATTTCACTTTGACACTGCTCGCCGTATTCTTCTTCGGCGCTCTATCGGTGGGCACTGCGGACGACAAAAAGGCGAAACCCAAAGCGGCCGAAAAGATCACGTTTGAGGAACACGTTAAACCAATCTTTCGCACCCGTTGTTTTAGTTGCCACAACCAAGGCGAAGCCAAGGGCGGGCTTGCATTGGATTCGTACACGGCGTTGATCGAAGGCGGTGGTTCAGGCGAAGTCGTTTATGACGACGGCGATCCCGAAGTCAGTCGGCTTTGGCAGTTGGTCAACCATGACGACACGCCGATCATGCCACCAAAGCAGGATAAGTTGCCGGCGGCAGAACTGGCAGTGATCCGGTCTTGGATCGAGGGCGGAATATTGGAGAATTCTGGGTCCAAAGCAAAAGCCAAAAAGAAAAATGCCTTGGCGTTTGTCGCCAGCACAGGAGGCAAACCGGACGGTCCGGCAGCGATGCCCGAATCGATTCCACAAAACGTTCCCGTTGTCAGCAGTCGTGCGTCGGCAGTGACCGCGATCGCCGCCAGCCCGTGGGCACCGTTGGTTGCAATCGCAGGCCAGAAACAAATCGTTCTTTACCACAGCGACACAAGCGAATTGTTGGGCGTATTACCAATGCCCGAAGGCATCGCGCAGTCGCTCCGTTTCAGCCGCGACGGCAGTTTCTTAATTGCTGGTGGTGGCGAGCATGCGGTCAAGGGTATTGTGGCGGTTTACGATGTCAAAACCGGCAAACGAGTCGCAACGGTCGGTGACGAATTGGATACTGTTTTCGGGGCCGACGCCAACGACAAGATGACTCGCATTGCTCTGGGCGGTCCTCAAAAAATGCTGCGGATTTACGACGCGGCGAACGGTGAAAAGCTTTTTGATTTGAAAAAACACACGGACTGGATTTTTGCCGTCGCGTTCAGCCCAGACGGAAAATACATCGCTAGCGGTGACCGATCAGGCGGCCTGTGTGTTTGGGAAGCGGAAACGGGACGACTGCACTTGAATCTTACTGGTCATAAAGGCAGCGTACACCAAGTCGCATGGCGCGATGACAGCAAAGTGCTTGCCAGTGCCAGTGATGACGCTACCGTGAAGTTATGGGATGCCGAAGAAGGAAAGCAGATTAAGTCACTGACCGCTCACGGCGGTGGTGTCACGGCAGTCGCATTTGATCATCAAGCGCGGTTGGTAACCGCAGGAAAGAACAACAAAGTAACTCTTTGGGACGCGACAGGCAAAAAACTGATCGATTTCCAATCAATGTCCGAGGACGTTTTGGAAGTCGCGATTACGCACGATGGCAAAAGAGTCATCTATGGTGACTGGACCGGCGAAGTATTGGTGGCCCAGGCGGACGACCCAAAAAAGATCAGCAAACTTGCCGCGAATCCCCAGCCGGTTAGTAAACGGATCGAAGCGGCAAAGGCAAATTTTGCTTCCATCCAAAAACAAGTCGCTCCACTGAAAGCAACCTGGATGACAGCACAAAACGCCGTGGCAGCAGCACAGAAACCCGTGAAAGATCTGCAAGGCAAAATTGCGGCGATTAACACACAAGCTGCCAAGGCAAATCAAGCGCTGGGAAATGCTCAAGCACAAATCAAAACGATCGATGGAGAGTTGCCCGCCCTGACAACGCGATCACGCGAGTTACACGATGCGGTGATCGCCGCACGCGTCAATCTAAAGGCCAAACCGACAGAGATCGAAGCTGTCGCGGCGGCGGAATTGAAACTCGCCGGCCAACTGACCAAGTTAGCTCAGAAACGGCGAGCGAGACTTGCCGTCAACAAAGCGATCGTAGCCCACAAGCAAATCGCAGCAGCAAAAAAACTTGAAGCTGAAAAGTTGGCAGCAACCATGCCTCCGTTGAAAGCCAAGTTAGACGTAGTCAGCAAAGCCGCTATCCAAGCCAAGGCAAAGCACGACGCAGCGGCCGCGAAAATGAACGCGGCCAAGTCCAAAATCGATCAGTTGACCGCCGCACTGAAGTAGACGGCAGTCGCCCTCGCAACAGTTTTCAGTTTTTCGATTTCGATGCGTAAACTTTTGTTGGCGAGATTGTTGTTCTTCCACCAATCTGCTTCACTTTGTACGTTTGGACGGATGTAATAGTGCTATTTAAAAACTGGGAATCGCTCCAGGTTTGGGAGACTGGACCAAGCTTCTGGTTGCTTCCAACACTAAGGTAGACCATTTGCCCGTCTCGAGCGTACACGGAAACTCCGACAAGCGTTTCGGAGAAGTTTCGCTGTGGAATCATCTTCCGGTTTTTTTCATTCACAAAATCCATCAGCTCCTTCGCTGTTCTTCCTTTGTAACTCACGCAGTCCCGCACAAACGTGCTGTCGTCAAACCAAGGGTTATAAATCGTCAGTAACGCGGTCACGGCGGCTGCAATGGCACAAAACAACAAAATCGAACGAAGCGAAATTTTCATAAACTCAGCTTGCGAGAGAACGGCGAAGCGAGGGGGCTACCCACGATTGTGAATCCGACTTTCTGCGCGATGCAAGAAGCTATACGCGACAAAACCAGTAGCAAAAGGCGGGACCAAGACCAGTATGGCAAGATACGGAATGATCTGCCACGCGCCGGTCAGACCAAGGTAATCGATTCCCAGAAGTGATGATGCAATCAGGGAAACGACCACCACGGTAGCCAGCACGATGATGAAGAATACCGAGTGCGGGTTCGAGCGAACCTGGAGCAGACGCCCAAGAATCGGAAACGCCACAACGCGGCAAGAAAGCCCGTATGGAATCGCGAGGAAGCAAACCATTGCGAGTATCAACGGCGTGCCTTCGGAAGGAGCGACATCCACGCCAGAACTCCCAACGAAGACGAGCACAGTGACCCATATCGGCAGCAAAACAGCGGCAAGCAAAGATGCCGTCGCAGTTGCCAAATCACGTTCAACATTTTCCATCGTCTTCTTCCAAATCGTACTCGTACTCG
>CAZZDZ010000467.1:2306-4637 GCA_964652675.1 uncultured Pirellulaceae bacterium | reverse complement strand
GGGAGAGTGATGCATAATCGTGTGCCGGCGACCATGGCCGAAACTCTTGACGAGTTTCGCTACCCCAACATTAAGAATAGACGAAGCTACCCTAATCCTTCGGGCAACTTGCCCGCTGCGACTTCGTCGTCCCATTGGTCCATCAGAGGCCAGCTTTCGGCCAAGGTGCCGAAATCGGCCATTTGCAGATAAGTCTTCACACGGTCAATCGTCTTGTTCATCATTGCGGAATCGTTGGCAAAGATGGGACCGTGGCTGGGTGCCAACCACTTTACGTCGCTATCGCGAATCCGTTCCAACGATTCAACGAACGCTTTGATGTCGCTGCCATGGTGTGCGTCGATCGCGCCGATGCAACCGTCGCGATAGATATTGTCACCGCTTAATAAAACATCGCCGATACGAAAGGCAAGCTGACTGTCGGTGTGCCCGGGCGTATGCCAGACTTCGATGTTGATATTGCCAACCGTGATGACGTCGCCATCGTTGACTTGTGTGTCAATTTCGACCGGTGGCATATCCATCTTCAGGTCTTGGGCAGCAATCTCTGCCAAGGTGATCAACGTATCGCCTTCTTGCAGCGGCTTGACTGCGTTGGGATGCGCGGTGACGGATGTCTTTAACAGTTGCTTTGCTTTGGCCAACCCCTGAATGTGATCCACGTCGGCGTGCGTCGCCACCAGAGTCTTGCACCGTGAAAGTGGAAAATCCAACTGGCGGATCAGTTCGACAAAATCGTCCACGGTTTCTTCGTAGCCAATGTCGATCAACAACCACTCGTCGGAGTCGTACACGAGATAAACGTTGCAGCCAAGGACTTCACCTGCCTGAAAGTTGAGTTCGATGATGCCGGGGAAGATTGGTTTTTTGACGAGCATATTTACTTGGCCGTAGAAGAGAGTCCAGCCATCATTTTACGGGACAAAGTACTGTGGCAAACCCCTAAGACCAACCAGATCGGCGGGATTGACTAGGTGTTACTTAAAACGTCCCGTAATCCGTCACGGTAAGTTGGATATTGAAGCTCAGAGACCAGCTCTTGCTTCATCCGCTGGTTCCGAATCCGCTTGTTGCTGTTAGACCGCATTGATACGGGAGCATCGGAATCAGGCGGTTCAAACGTCGGTGCCTCCGCATTGCACTGCACCGCGATTTCTTGATAAAAATCCCGCCGAACAACCGGTTTGTCATCCGAAATCAGATAAAGCCGCTGTTGTTGCCGCTGCCAACTTGCCAAGACGGCTTGGACCGCATCGTCCACATGGATCAGATTCAAGTAACCCTCTTGTGGTGATCGAATCGGTCGTCCGGCGATCACATCGGCTGCTCGGGGCACTCGGTCCGGTCCGTAAATTCCCGATAACCGAAGAATACTCCATGGCGCGTCGCCACGGCATTCTCGCAGCGCCGACTCGGCATCCAAGTGCGCACGGCCTCCTTCGCGGGTTGGTTCGGCGGGCGAATTTTCGTCCACCCACTGGCCGTCGGTTTGATGAAAGACTCCCGTCGTGCTGATGTAGCAAACGTTTGCAGAAGGAGAAATCTTGGCAAGCAGGTTTTGCAATCCGCCGACCTGCGACTCATGTCGGCTCAATTGACTGGTGCGATCGTAGCTGACCGCGACCAACACTCGATTGACTTGTGGGATTGATTGCAATGTTCGCCGGTCGGTCCAATCCAGCACAATCGGCTCGAAACCAGATTGCTTCCATTGGCTGGCCCGCTGTTCACTACGGGTTGTCGTCCAGACTTTATCGCCAGATTGCTTGACGGCTGCTGCGACCCGACTGCCCAGATAACCGCATCCAACGACCAGGACACCTTGGCAATCGGTATCGTTTTTAGCGTGTTTCCCGGCGTTTGGTGACACTTTTTCAAAATCTCGCTGTGGAGGCTACAATGGTCGTGCTGGACAAGACCCAATAATTTTCGGTCCAGTCATCGTGGTTTCAGGATGGTCTGCGAAAGTCAGCCGAAAACGTGCAATAATTGTGTGACCATAAAAATCGTGTGGTCAAAATTGCGGACAACGCTTTCACGGCTTTCCCAAGAAACGCTATTCTCGTTCGTTCATTTCCCTACTCTGAAGGTTATCTGTTGATTCGCTCGAACGTAACCATGTCGTTTCGCTGTCTTTGCTCAATCGCCGTTTTGATGACTTGCACGTGGATCGTGGATGATTCACAAGCGCAAGACACCTTTGCGCCTCCGATCGGCCAACCGCAATTTATTCCTGGGCAGGTGATTCAAGGCCAAGCGATCCCAAACCAAATCATTCAGGGCCAGATCATCCAAGGGCAAGTGATACCGGGTCAGATCATCCCCAACCAA
>CAZZDZ010000467.1:0-2206 GCA_964652675.1 uncultured Pirellulaceae bacterium | reverse complement strand
CCCAACCAACCTATTCAAGGTCAGGTCATCCCTAACCAGGTGATTCAGGGACAAGTCATCCCCAACCAGGTGATTCAAGGGCAACCTATCGTCAACCAAGCTCCTGCTACGGCGCCTTCTTCTAAGGAGTCGATGTCCAAGGGCAACGTGGGTGGCACCAAAGTTCCGGTGATCGCCAAGCTTACGAGCCTGTTGGAACACGGTGGCGTCCCCCAGTCGCTGGAACAATTGAAACTGCTAGAGACCCAGCAACAGAAAGTAGCCAAGTCGGCTGTTGCATGCACCGTCAGCGTCAAAATCGGACCCGCCCAAGGATGCGGCGTGATCATTACCGGCACCGGTTACATTCTGACTGCGGCACACGTTGCGATGCGTCCGAACAAAAACGCAATCATCACCTTGTCCGACGGCCGCAACGTCATCGCTACGACAATGGGGATGAATCGAAATGTCGACGCCGGGCTAATCAAAATCAACTCGGGCCAGAACTTTGGCAAACCTTGGCCGCATGCAACTTTGGGAACAAGCGAAAATCTGGTTCCAGGCATGTGGTGTATCGCAACAGGACACCCTGGTGGATACAACGGTCAACGAGGCACCGTGACTCGAGTCGGTCGAATTCTGCACGTCAGACCCGATGCGATCATCACCGATTGTGCTTTGATTGGCGGAGACAGCGGTGGGCCATTGTTCGATTTGGCTGGTCGTCTGATCGCAGTCCACAGCCGAATCGGAAACGATGTAGCCGACAACTTGCACGTTCAAGTGGATCACTACGCATATTCTTGGGATCGGTTAAAGCAGCGAAAGGCATGGGGCTATCTGGAAGGGTTCAAACCCGTTTTGGGTGTCAGCGCAGAACCGAACACAAGTTCTGCACAACTGCGAATTGTGAAGCAGGGCTCACCCGCTTCGAAAGCAGGCATGAAACCAGGCGATATTGTGGAACAGTTTGGAGACGTTGTCTTGTCAGACTTCGCTTCACTCAAAGCGGCTGTTGCTGACACGATGCCTGGCGAACGCATTCGCGTTTGGGTTAATCGAGGAGGAAAACGATTTGAGCTAAAGGTCGAGATAGGACGCGAGGACGAGTAACCATAAGATGCCTACTGCAATGATTTACTTTAAAAGATCGATCACACGTTATTTGGCGATTGCTGTCGCTTTGGCTGTTGTGACGTCGCTATGCGATTCCCAGAGTGTTGCCCAGGACCATTCGCCTGAGTGGCTCAGGCAAAGATTGGGGATCGCCCCATCAAGTCGCCGCGACAACAGTTCGATGATGAAACTGGTGCGACCGATCGCGGAAAAATCCGAACCTTCGGTGGTACAAATCCTTAGCGGCGGTCGACCTGTCGCGCTAGGAGTCGTCGTCGGACAAGACGGTTATGTGTTGACCAAACGAAGTGAACTAACAGGGGACCCCGTCCGCGTTCGGTTGGCTGATCGTCGACTGGTTCCCGCACGTGTCGCAGCCGTACGCCGTTCAAGCGACTTGGCACTACTGAAAGTTCAACACGATTCGACGCTCACGCCAATTCAATTTGTCACCCAGGCTCCGCCGGTCGGAAGCTTTCTGATCACGCCCACATACAACGGTCGACCAATCGGAATCGGAGTCGTCAGTGTTCGTGCCAGACGCGTCGAACACAATGGGCGACTGGGCGTGGTGCTAAACGGTGATTCAAATGGTACGGCATTAGTGCAAAACGTTTATCCTGACAGCGGTGCATCCCAAGCAGGTGTCAAGAAGCTGGACCGAATCATTGCGATCAACGGCCGACAAGAATCAAGCAGTGCGAGCGTCATTCGAACCTTGCGTGGTATGTTCCCAGGCGAAACCGTCCGCCTGACAATCGTTCGCAAAGGTGACACGTTGGAATTGAATGCCACCATCCGCGAGATGGATATCATCCAAGAAACCGAGAATGATACAAAAGTAAACGGACCGCGCAGCGCACGATTGAGTGGTTTTGAGAAAGTCATCCAGCACGACACCGTCTTGGATCCCGACGATTGTGGCGGCCCCGTGTTGAACACCCAAGGCCAAGCCGTCGGTATCAATATCGCCCGCGCCGGCCGCGTTCTCAGTTACGCTCTACCAGCATCACTGGTACAAGCCGAAGTCATCGGGATGCTAAACGAAGCACGCCGCAACTCGAACTAGTGCTGCAGACGTTCGTTAAAAGACCGTAGCGGAAGTCGT
>CAZZDZ010000466.1:0-4646 GCA_964652675.1 uncultured Pirellulaceae bacterium | reverse complement strand
TGATAAACAGATTGGAAAGATACCCAAAGACGAAAATCTCCGCAGTAGCAAAAGGACTACAAATTTGGGGCATTGGTTCGATCGAACTCGAAAGTCTAGAATCCCTCTCTGGCGGTAAGTTTCATTCAAGTTCAGTCATTCCCAATCCAAATCAGATGGCCAAGACCCGCGTCCAAAAGATGAGCTCGCTTGTGAGCCAACTGATGTCCAGGCGCGGGTACGCTCAAATCGCGGTGGGCGAAGAGTTTCAAGCGTCGATTGGGGCAGCGGTCGGGCAACAACTCATCGCCGCAATTAGCGTCGGAAATGTCAAACAAGGCGTGCTGCAGATTTACGCATCCGACAGTGTGACGTTGCAAGAATTGAACTTTCAAAAGCGAAAGATCCTAAAGCGAATTCAGCAAGATTTGCCGCAAAGCAAAGTCACCGATTTGCGGTTCAGAATCCAGGCCAAGTAAGGGGCCGTACGAGAATCATATTGGCCAGCAAGAAACCACAACCAAGCACCATACGATCGGCATCCGACAAAGTTGTTAGGTGTTGGTGGTGTGACAGCAGCGATCTTTACCGCGATTACCACGACAACGAATGGGGCCAACCGGTCGCGGACGACAATCGGTTGTTTGAAAAGATGTGCTTGGAAGGATTTCAAGCGGGGCTCAGTTGGATCACGGTATTGAACAAACGCGAATCATTTCGTCGTTGCTTCAAGGACTTTGACATCGACAAAGTAGCCCGGTTTCGATCAGCAACGGTCAACAAACTGGTCCAAGACGCCAGCATCATTCGTCATCGCGGCAAAATCGAATCGACTATCAACAACGCCAAGCAAGCACAAAAGATCATTAAAGAGCAAGGTTCACTTGCAGCGTTCTTTTGGAATTTCGAGCCGAAAAAATCGCCGAAGCGTCGCAGCAGAAAACAGGTGCCAGCGGTCACTGACGAATCCAAAGCACTCAGCAAGGAACTGAAACGTCGCGGTTGGTCGTTCGTAGGTCCGACGACCTGTTATGCGTTAATGCAAGCGATGGGGATGGTCAACGACCACATGGCGAACTGTGCATCATGGAAAGTCGTTGACGAAGCCCGCAAAAAATTCAAACGACCAATTAAGAGCTAAACGCCCGAAGCGGAAGTCGTCAAGACTTTCGGCAGACAGCCCTAGCTTTATCGGATCGTCGCGTGCAGTTTTTCGGACTCGTGAAATTGATGCCTCACTCACGGGTCTGACAGGCGAGGTTTTATCTTCTTCACAAAGTCTACTCATTACCATCTTTGGCCCATCTACAACACTTGGGAAGCTGGCGACTAAATCAACAAACCCTCAAGACTTTCGGCACTTCAGAATCAGCCACAAGCCCTTGCCTCGTTTAACCGCCTTAAGACATGATCACCAAAACCACAGCAGTGGTTAACAGAACGGCTCCAACCAAACGCGTCAGCAGTCCGACCGAATCCAATTCGGCTTCCGCGCCGCCCCAGATTTTGGCGGCAATCCAAGCGAACAGCACACTCCAAAGTCCTCGGAGGGCATAAACAACATTGATGCGAGCGGCGTCACCAAAATTGGCGACGGCAAAGGTGATGCAAACAGCTTGCAACGCAATCAGGGCAGCACCAGGCAATAGCAGGCGTCGAATGGGAGGATTTCGCAGCAACGAAAAGTCCACCCATGGGATCATCGTCAACGAAAGTAACCCCACCATCCAATAGACAATCGGCAAAAAGCGACCAGCCCCCCAAGCGGACGCCCATTGTTGAACCAGCACGTCAAAGCAGGCAAACGATGTTGCAGCAAGCAACGCAAACGTGATCGTGAAAACGGCGCGTTTGGGATGGGCGTTTCCGGTCCACTGAATGACGGCGATACCAAGCATCGCCAACACCGCCGCCCACCAAACCGTAGACGGCAAAGCCTCGCCCACAAAAACAGTCAAAATCAGCGCGACAAAGATGACTTTGACACCCAGCACAGGAGTAGCAATCGAAACATCGCCCTGCTCGATTGCCAAGAACGTAAATGTCAACCCGAGCGAAAACAGCACCGCGATGGTCAGTGGTTGCCACAACAAAGAGAGCGGTTGCATCGTTCCGCCCAGCGTCCACAGCAGTGAAAAAACACCCGCAGAAATCATATTCGCCAAGAACAGCACGGTGACTGGCCCGCCCGCCCCGTCAGCTCGCTTGATGAAAATCAATCCACAAACCAGCAAAATGCTGGCTAGCAGTGGTAGAAATAAGTGGATCAATACGAACTACTTTTCAATGTCTTGACCAGCACGCCAGCGCAAAAAAGCATCAAAGAAACCTTGCAGTTCGCTTCCGTCGATCACGCTATTGAAATTACCGACATAGTGACCGGTGCGAGCGTCTTTGACACGTTGATCGGGGTGCAAAAAGTAGTTGCGGATCTGAGAACCGAATCCAGTCCTCGCTTGCGTTCCATACTTCGATGCAACTTCGGCTTCGCGTTTCTCTTCTTCATACCGAGCCATTTTTGCACGCAACATTTTCCAAGCGGTTGCTTTGTTTTGGTGTTGGCTGCGTTCGCTTTGGCATTGCACGACCGTGTTGGTTGGTTCGTGAGTCAGCCGCACGGCGCTATCGGTTTTGTTGACGTGCTGGCCGCCGGCACCGCTGGCGCGATACGTGTCGACGCGAACGTCTTTTTCTTCGATTTCGATTTCGATCGAATCGTCGATTTCTGGTGACACACTGACAGCAGCGAAACTGGTTTGACGCTTGCCTTCGCTGTTAAACGGGCTGATACGAACTAAACGATGAATGCCTTCTTCGCCTTTTAAGTAACCGTAGGCCATCGGACCGCGGACGGCGATCGAAGCGTAGTTGATACCGGCTTCTTCGTTGTCGCTACGGTCCAGCAATTGGATTTTGTAGTCTTGGCCAACTGCCCAAGCGCTATACATCCGCAGCATGATTTCCGCCCAATCGTTGGCGTCGGTTCCGCCATCGCGAGCGTTGATGGACAGGATCGCGCCGGCACCGTCATTGGGTCCGCTCAGCAAGGCCTTAAGTTCCAGATCCTCTAAGATCGCTTCCAGACGTGTTACTTCATCGGAGACCTCGTCAGCGATCGAAGCGTCTTCGTCGGCCATCTCAAAGAGCGCAGCCAAGTCTTCTACGGAGCTGGACAATTCATCCAACGGGCCGACAATGGTCTTGAGGCCTTTTAGCTGGTTGATGACAACTTGGGCGGCCTCGTTGTCGTCCCAGAAGTTGGCTTCGGCCATCTTGTCTTCGATCGATTTGATCTCTTTTTGCTTGCCAGCGTGGTCAAAGAGAGTCTCCGAGCTGTTTCAGACGCTTGGTGATTTTTTCGCTACGTTGAACCAGTTCGGCATCCATGACGTCTTGGGCTCCAGAGGGTGAAATAAAGAGAACGAATCGGCGTATGATGATAAGCCAGCGAATGTTCGCTGGATCGACCGAATTTTAGACTGTAAATCCAATAGGAAAATATACATGGCACGCGTAGTTCTAGCGATGAGTGGTGGAGTGGACTCCAGCGTCGCTGCGCACTTGCTATTGGAAGCGGGGCACGACGTGATTGGCGTATTCATGCGCCACGGCGAAGAATCCAGCCAAGCGTATAGGAGTCAGAGCCAACTAGGTGCGGCAGAAAATTGTAAAATCGATCCAGCGGCAAAAACTCTGCCAGTATTGGGACAACGGGCCGACCATAAACAGGGCTGTTGCACTGCTTCGGACGCTGCGGATGCCCGCCGGGTCGCGTCGAAGATGGACATTCCGTTTTACGCGCTGGACCTACAGCAAGATTTCAAGCGGATTGTGGACTATTTCGTCGACGATTACTTGAATGGTCGAACCCCCAATCCGTGTGTGCGTTGCAACCAGTGGATCAAGTTTGGTCGTTTGTTTGATTATGCCGATGGAGTCGATGCTGACTTTGTCGCGACCGGCCACTATGCGCGCAAGGAATCCGGCCAGTTGCATCGCGGTTTGGATACCAACAAGGACCAATCCTATGCACTGTTTGGGATCCGTCGTGACCGGCTGTCACGGATGATGTTGCCAGTAGGCGGTTTCACCAAGCCAAAGATTCGCGAGATCGCCGAAGGTTTGAAGTTGGGCGTGGCGGGCAAGAAAGACAGCCAAGAAATTTGTTTTGTCACCCAAGGCCACCACAGTGATTTTGTCAAAGGCCGGCGTCCCGACATGGTCGGCGCGACGGCTGGCGATATCGTCACAACAGCTGGAAAAGTGGTTGGACAGCACAACGGATTCGAAGCGTTCACGGTCGGCCAGCGAAAAGGGCTGGGAGTCGCGATGGGCACGCCTCATTTTGTCGTCCGTATCGAACCGGACACATCCAACGTTGTCATTGGTCCGCTTGATTCGATGAACCGATCCGATTTGGTGGCCAACGATGCCAACTGGTTGATCGACGTAGAAGAAATGCCAGCTCAAGTGTCCGTGCAAATTCGTTACAACGGATCACCCAAGCCAGGTCGCGTGACGATCGATGCCGATGATCCGTCCCAGTTCAGCGTCGCATTCGACGAACCACAATTCGCGGTAGCACCCGGCCAAGCCGCCGTAGTGTACGACAACACACGAGTGCTAGGCGGCGGTTGGATCCAGTAGCCATCGATCTCCGAGCGATG
>CAZZDZ010000465.1:1722-4659 GCA_964652675.1 uncultured Pirellulaceae bacterium | reverse complement strand
GCAAAACGAATCTTGCCCGCCGGAGACGCCAATGGATTTGCAAAATCGCGTTGGGTTGAATCGTTTTTGCTCCAGTTCACTGTAGGTAACCCGGTTGTATCAACCAACTTTGCAAGATCATGTGCTGGAAGTTGCCACGGAGTTTTGACGGTCAATTGAGATCGAATGGCTTGATAACGCTGACGGAGATTTTTTACAGGGTTTAGGGGGTAGCTCAGCTGCCAATCGCATCCAAGCTTCGGCCTCCCAGATTCGCCCCAGCGGGACCATTGACTCTGCGACCGCGACCGCGGCAGCTTGAGACTGCCCTTCTCTTTCCAGGTGTGTCTCCAAAGCGTCGGCCATGACAGAAAAAGCCGATAGCTGTTGCGAAACTTGCTCTGCCTCTTTAGTTCGTCCCAGCTGAGCCAGGTTTGACGCTAGGCCCTGCATAGCGCGCGGGTCCAACATCAAACCGTTCTTTAACGCCTGCCAAAACGCAACCGCAGCCTCGTCCGGTTTGCCGTTGTGTTCGGCCCAAAGTCCAGCCGCCACCCAGTACTGCGAACTATCTTGAATATCCTTTGGCAACTTCGCTTGCCAATCCGAAATCGAATCGTACTTTCCCGATTCCAACAGAGCACGACCGTACAACGAAAACGCGGGCGAAAAATCCTTGTGCTTTTCCAACACCGGCTCCAGTCGGTCAAGCACGGATTGCCATTTCATCTCCAATGATTCAAGTTGCGCCAATCCAAAATGAGCGCGAAGATCATCGGGACAGCGTTCCAATGAGATTTTACAAGCCGACTCATCCGCCTGAACACGAATTGGATTTGCGAGTACTTGCAACGCTTCAAAATCCGCTTGTCCTCGCTGTGCTAAAAACTGAAGCGGTGGCAACGCAATGTGTGTCATTCCAATCATTGACGACAAACCGATTAAATCCCATTTAGACTGGGTATCCCTAGGCGCGATCTCATTTAGCTGCACCATATAGCGAAGGCTCTCGAAAGGCCTGCCGCATACGGTGGCAACATCAGCCGCTCTGCTCAAAGTCGCCTTCTTGGGAGGATCGGCCTGAGAAATTGCCGTGTTCAGAAACGACAATCCCGCTTCGGCGTCTCCGCGCCTCAATGCAACTTCACTCGCCATCTCCAGTGCAAGCAAGTTATCGGGATCTTGAATCAATATGCCATTCAGATATGACTGAGCTGCTGCAAAATCGTTCCTGGCAAGCGACTGACGAGCCAGCTTCATCGCGTCGTCGTTTGATAATTCCGTGGTGGCTGATGGATTAGGATTCGGGCCGTTCACGGACTTTTTAGGATTGTCGCCGCAACCAACAACCACTACCAACAGAAAAACCACTGGCGCAACAAATCGCAAATCCAAATCAGCAGAACGCGTCACAGAAAACTCGATTCAATTTTCAAACTTGTCCCCAGAATAACATCGTAACAAAGAACCACTGCAGCGATGAACTCATGGCGCAACTTTGCAGCTGTTTTGATGAATCCCAATGGCAAACAGCGTCGGCAGCACTAGAGGACTTCAATAACGTCTATGCCGAATTGTTTAGATCGCGTTTGACCAACAACGTCTTCGCCGATCAGTGAGCGCCAATTGGTGGGCGACAATCATTGCAAGCTTTGGGTCAGTTTGCCGGGCTTGTTATTCAGCTCACCCATTTTGACGGTTGAAGCATCCGTGTCTCTCTGATGGTTGCAACCATGAACAAAACGAATGGATTAAAACCAAATAGATGCGATCAAGGGTATCGCCAAATGGTGGACTTTTGCTACCTTCGTCCCACGGGCACATGACAAGGAACGTTAAGCACACGTGATTGATTGCGGCGGCATCAGTTTCTGACTCGTCGTCAAAGTGCTCCTTGCCCCGTGCTTCGCTATCGCGCCCGAAAGGTGCTCATGATTCCTATTCGAAACAAAGCTGATTATCGATCCCTACTGTGGGTCGTATCTGCGGTCTGTCTCGTGATCGCCCAATTTTGGAATCCAGATTGGATTGTGTTTTTGAGTCCGATCACGTGTTACGTCGCGATCGCTTGTGGCACGATCGCGCACAACCACAACCACCGAGCGACCTTTTCAAGTCGTCGTTGGAACGCAGGCTTTGGTCACATCCTGTCAATTTTTTACGGTTACCCAACGCTGATGTGGGTGCCCACACACAATTTGAATCACCATCATTTCGTCAACCGACCTGGCGACGCCACCGCGACGTGGCGATACACGAACAAGCACAATATTTGGGTCGCGCTGTCCTATCCATTCGTGTCTGGGTATTGGCAAAGCTTTCCGATCAAGCAATACATCGCGCGAGTCAAAAAACGAAAACCACGTTTGTACTCTAGCATTCGGTTTCAGTACTTTTTCTGGATCGGCACCTACCTGAGCATGAGCGCCTTGGCCGGATACATGTATCACAGCCAAGCCACCGGACTGGGGCTTTATGTCGTTTTCTTTTCGCTAATTTTGCCCGCGATCTGTTCGGCGACCGTGATCATGTTTTTTAATTACATCCAGCACGTTCATACAGACGCGTACTCGGACCATGATCACTCGCGAAACTTCACGGGATTTTGGTTCAATTTTTTGTTTTTCAATAACGGTTACCACACCATCCACCACGACAACCCAGGGATGCACTGGAGTGAACTGCCCGCAGCTCACAAGAAAATCGTTGGCGATATCGACCCCGTTTTGAATCAAAAAAACTTGTTAACGTTCCTTTTTCGTCAGTACGTGCTGGGTGCCGTTTCGTCCCAGTTTGGAACCAAGCAGATTGGCACCGTCGCCTCCGACGTCGAAATCGAAACCAATGCAGCAGAGCCGTTTGAGCCCAACCAAGTTGCCGTTCAGGGCAGCGATGTGACGCCAAGCGAATTGATCGGAGTGGAATCCAAAGACCAGAAATCCACCGACCTGGAATCCA
>CAZZDZ010000465.1:0-1622 GCA_964652675.1 uncultured Pirellulaceae bacterium | reverse complement strand
GGAATCCATAGACCAGGACAAGGAACAGGAAACCAAGGATCAAGCGGCATAGCACCGCGTCACATCAAGGTCTGATTCAGACCGAAAGCTGACTTTCTCTCAGACGCGATCGAATCTTTTGTGCCCTCTGTAATCGTGGTGTCAAAAGCGATACGGTAGCGGTTCACAACGATGGTAAATCGTTGTGAGCCACCGCAAGCTTGTTTCGCCGATATGAGAGCCCGATGAATCTTTCCGAATTGACCGCTGTTTCCCCCATCGATGGTCGCTACGCAGCCAAAACAGCTTCGCTGCGAGAAATTTTCAGTGAATATGGATTGATCAAACGCCGTGTCGAAGTCGAGGTGCGTTGGCTGGAAAAATTGGCTTCCCACAACGGAATCCCAGAAGTCGCAAAGCTCAGCGCCGACGCCACCAAAGTCCTCAACAATCTGGTTACCGAATTTTCGCTCGACGATGCCGCTCGTGTCAAAGAAATCGAAAGCACGACCAACCACGATGTCAAAGCGGTCGAGTATCTGATCAAAGAACGCACCGACGGCAACGCCGAACTGGATGCGGTCAAAGAATTCGTACACTTTGCGTGTACATCCGAGGACATCAACAATCTTTCGCACGCCATGATGTTGCGAGATGGACGCGAAGTCTTGGCCAGCCAAATGGACAGCGTCGTCAACGCGATCGATGCCTTGGCGAAAGAACATGCATCGCAGCCCATGTTGTCTCGCACCCACGGCCAAACCGCTTCGCCAACAACCGTCGGCAAAGAAATGGCAAACGTTTCTGCTCGTCTAAGACGCCAGGTCCAACAAGTCCGCAGCGTCGAATTACTAGGCAAAATCAACGGCGCCGTCGGCAACTACAACGCCCACCTGAGTGCTTATCCTGATGTCGACTGGCCAACCAATGCCCAAGAGTTTGTCGAAAGTTTGCAATTGAGTTTCAATCCGCGCACAACACAAATCGAACCGCACGATTACATCGCCGAACTTTTCGATGCGATCAAACGATTCAACGTGATCCTGATTGACTTTGATCGTGACATCTGGGGCTACATTTCGCTTGGGTATTTCAAGCAAAAAACGATTGCCGGAGAAGTCGGTTCGTCGACGATGCCACACAAGGTCAACCCAATTGACTTTGAAAACAGCGAAGGCAACTTAGGGCTAGCCAATGCAGTGTTAGGCCACATGGCAGACAAGCTACCGATATCACGCTGGCAACGTGATCTGACCGATTCGACGGTGTTGCGAAATATGGGCGTTGGTTTCGCATACAGCGCAATCGCCTACGCATCAGTCTTAAAAGGAATTGGCAAGCTGGAAATAAACAGCGAACGCCTGGCCGACGATTTAGACAACAGCTGGGAAGTACTTGCCGAGCCAATCCAAACGATGATGCGACGATACGGAGTAGACGAACCATACGAAAAGCTAAAAGCGTTAACACGAGGTCAAAAGATCACAACAGAAGTATTGGCTGATTTCGTAGAAACGCTGGACGTTCCCGAACAAGCCAAGCAAGCGATGCGAGAATTGACGCCAGCAAACTACATCGGCAACGCCATCGACCAAGCCACAGAAAAAGCGTAACTGGGCATGCGTTCGAAATACCAGCACGCA
>CAZZDZ010000464.1:0-4671 GCA_964652675.1 uncultured Pirellulaceae bacterium | reverse complement strand
TTCCTGGCCAATCGATCGAATCGGCTTGTGATGTTTATTGCAAAGTGACGCTGCTTATGGGGTTTTCGAATAAACCGCTGCTCATCAACTAAACCACTGGCTGATACTGTGCATTGTGTTGCAGGGACTAAGAACCTGTCGCCAACGCCACAAACTGGCCCCAATCGGTTTCACCTTGGAACATGTCACTTCGTACAACCATCACTCGCCGTGTTTTTGTATGCCGAAGAACAAGGCGGTCCTGTTTGCTGGACACCAGTTGTATGTGACTCCAAGGCAACGATGTCACAATTACGTTGCCATCGGAGGTAATTCCATCTTCGTTTGCAAACGCATTAAGGTGCTGGATGATTGCATCTTTGTCGACACGTTTTGATCTCCGCCGATAGGTGAACCAGCCGATCGCTAACATTCCATAGGTCAGCGTATGCGCCAGTAGCGGATCGTGTGGGAGAACTGCGTGTAGCACGCCGCCGAAGATCAACACGAATCCCAGCACCAGTGAAGCGACAATGGCAAACGGTCGTGAGTGACGAAGCCATTTTTCGACTTTCCCAACCGCCTTTTTCTTAGACGCTTTTCTCGCAATGATCAGCTCTCTGCGAAACACGGGACCTGAAAAGGCAATGGCGCCGTTGGGAATCGGCACCGATCGCTCTCGTTGTTCTCTTAGCAATACGTCCAAAAAACGCCGACGAGCATCCATGCTGCCTCGGACGGTCAGTTGCCGTCTTATCTGGCGGACAAATTCGTTTACTCGCTGTTCGCTGACGGGCTTTTCCAGCATCGCTTCGCCAATCACGACGCTCTCGCTGACGTGTGGCATTACATACAGCCCCACGATGCTTGGCCCTGCCACGATATCGATCAGACAATCCCACCGAACAAACAACCGACTGTGTTCGCGTTGAATCAAAACTCCATCCGCGCGAACTTCGCCTGACACTTCGGTCTGCCAATCTGGATTCATCGCAATGAAACTCATCCGACGATAAAAACGCGACGAAACCAACCCGGTCACTGTCGCGATCACCGCGATTCCAATCACAATCGATGTCACACTAGTCAGATCGGATACCAGCAACCATCCAAACGCAAAAATGGCTACCCAAGCACATAGCCCAAGCCCGACACATCCAACACTGTCGTGAGTCGAAATAAAGAGGTTCAAATCCTCGTCCGTCGGCTTGCCCGAAAACCGAATGGGGCCTGCATCACCGGCATCCCAAATCAATGCCGCCGGCTCGTTGACTGACGTTGTTTCGGGTGGTTGGTACGGGTTGATCGACATGAACGAATTCGCGTTTCACTTTGCGTTAACGATGTTATCTTAGCAAGCACGTAGACCGACGATCGGGTACAAACAGCCTGCGATCTGTAATTTGACCAATAGGATTAACCATTAGCCTGACATGAAAGCACTTTTTTTACACGGGTGGACCAGCGTTGTCGGCGGGCGCAAGCCAACGTTTCTGAAAGACCAAGGATTCGAAGTGCTGAACCCAGCTCTGCCGGACGAGGACTTTGCTGAGTCGATCCGCATCGCCGAATCACAATACGACGAACACCAACCAGACGTGATCGTCGGCAGTTCGCGTGGCGGCGCGGTTGCTGTCAACATGCGCAGCGGCGACACGCCGCTTGTGTTGCTGTGCCCGGCTTGGAAAAAATGGGGCAATGCCAAAACCATTCGGCCAAATACAGTGATTCTGCATTCAAGTCACGATGACGTCATTCCGTTGGACGATTCAAAGGAACTGATCGCCAACAGCGGATTGCCCGCCCAAACTTTGGTAGAAATCGGCACGGATCATCGGCTTGCTGATCCGCTCTCGCTGCAAGCGATGCTTTCAGCAATCCGTTCGTTGACTTGATGACACCTGTTCGGCTGAAATCCGGCAGTCATAATGTCTAGTCAACTGGCTTCTTTTGATGGAGCCAACTTTCATTGCAGAGTATTGAGAACGCATTTTGACCATCGCGAAATGGGACCCGAGTTCGTGGGCCCAAAAGACTGCCAAACAGCAACCAACCTACGACAACCCGGCTGAGTTAGATTCGGTTTTGGAATCCCTTTCGGCGCGACCGCCGTTGGTGACCAGTTGGGAAATCGAAAGCTTGAAAAACCAGCTTGCCATGGCGGTCGATGGCAAAGCGTTTTTGCTGCAGGGCGGTGATTGTTCGGAGAGTTTTTCGGATTGCCGATCCGATCCCATCGAAGAAAAATTGAAACTGTTACTGCAAATGAGCTTGGTACTGGTTCACGGCCTGCAGAAGCCAGTTATTCGTGTCGGACGCATCGCGGGCCAATACGCCAAACCAAGGTCGTCAGACAACGAGACCCGCGACGGGACCACGCTGCCATCGTATCGCGGTGATATCGTGAACGGAATTCCGTTTGACGCAGAGTCGCGAAAGAACCGTCCCGAACTTTTGCTGGGCGCCTACGAGCGATCAACCGCCACGTTGAATTACTTGCGAGCGCTAACTGAAGGCGGCTTTGCTGATTTACACCATCCCGATCTTTGGACATTGGATTTCGTCACGCAATCATCGCGTTCTGCTCAATACAACCAAATGTTGAGTGGGATAAATGATTCGCTGCGCTTCATCGACTCGATTGGTGCCGCGAACGACGCGGATTTGTCGCGTGTTGATTTTTACACGTCGCACGAAGCATTGTTGCTGCCGTACGAGCAAGCGTTGACACGACAGGGGCTTCGCGAAAAACGTTGGTACAACATGGGAACTCATTTTCCATGGATTGGAGATCGTACGCGTAGCGTTGATGGCGCCCACGTCGAGTACTTTCGAGGCATTCATAATCCGATCGGTGTAAAAGTTGGTCCAACGATGGAAATGGATGAACTGAAACGGCTATTGGATGTTCTGGACCCCGATTGCGAACCGGGCCGGATGACGCTGATCTGTCGATTTGGCGCAGGCAAGATTGCCGATTCGTTGCCGTCGATTATCAAAGCGGTCCAGGAATCTGGCCATCCCGTTTTATGGTCAGTCGATCCGATGCATGGCAACACGATCACAACCGACGACGGGATCAAAACCAGGCACTTCGATCAAATCATCGACGAAGTTCGCCAATCGTTTCAAATCCACTCGGAACACGGTAGCCATGTTGGTGGCATCCACTTGGAATTAACGGGAAATAATGTGACCGAGTGTATCGGCGGTGCGGGCGGATTGAGCCCGTCGGATTTAAAACAAGCTTACGAAAGCAAGGTCGATCCGCGATTAAACTATGAACAAGCAATGGAGATTGCATTTCTAATTGCCGGTTAGACAGTACTTACTTTGATTTAGCCGCGCTCGGCGGGAGCGTGTAAATCATGTGCCAAAATTTCATCTTTGCTGTACGATAAAAGTACGACCATGAAGGATAATCGATCAGCTATTTGGCTCTCCAAAGATGCCGTGCTTCCAGACACGTGCATTAGTTGCGGTATGTTCACAGATCAACGCGTGAAGGTAAAACATTCTCACGTCACGACGAAAATGGTCGAAGACAAAGGGGATGGAGGATCTGGGTTGGGCTGTATTCTTTTTTTACTTGGCCCCATTGGCGTGCTGATATCACTTTTTTTAGCCTTGGCGTCATTCTTGCAGCGGAAGTCTGGGGGCAAAATGGTCGCGAAGAAAAAGACGGTTAAATTCAAAATGCAAGTTCCCCAGTGCGTGATGTGCCGAAGCGAAAAGAAAGCAACACCGCAAAACAGCGACGTCGAAACGGGCGAGATCGCGTTCTTAGCGCATAAAAAATTCATCCAAAGTTATCAGGTGCTCAATCCAGGTAGCACCAGAATCACCGAAAACTTGGACGATTCGGCACGTAGAATCTGATGTCAATTATCGGTGTTTTACGATTACGTGCTGGCGTTGGATTACTTGAGTGTATCCAAATAAGCTTTGGACGCGGCTTCGAGCTTCGCGAGATTCGGATCGGCTTTGTACTCGTATTGCTTGATCGCCTTGCTAGATTCCACAACCACTTTGTTGCGAGCTTGGAACGTGGAATCATCGTTCAAGGATTTGCGGATGGCGTTGCGTTTTTCTACGGCGGCGTCCACGCTTTGGAAAGCTTCCGGATAGCGTGCTTCAAGCTCGGTTTGTCGACGAGCCGTTTCGGCGACTAACACAACAAGTTGCTTGTCGCCAGCAACTTCCAGTTGGGCGCGGACTAAACCAAGTTCCGACGGGTACCGGTTTCTGTTGACACCATCCTGTTTCAGACGAGCAAGTTCGGGCTTTGTCGAAAGGACGTAGTCGTCTTCCGCGCGACGTGCCTTGTGGACCAGCGTTTCCATGACCTTGAAATTGGGATCTGTGGCCTTGATGTGCTGTTTCTTCTTCGCGATGACTTTGCCGATTTGTTTGTGAGTGATAAAGGCTTCCGGGTAGTCTACGTGCAGAGCGGATTGGAGCTTTTCGTACTTTGCCACAAGGTCTCGGTAGGCGGGGTCATTCAGAGTCAAGCGGGACTTGAGGTTCATGTGCTGGATTTTGTATCGTTCGGTCGGGCTGCGTTTAACGCCCTGGCGGTTGGCTTGAGCCATCGCGAGCTTGCTGCGAGTCTTGGCCCAATCATCGCGCTGGCTGGTGGCCTGCCAGACTCGGACATTGTCGATCGAGGCGCCGGGCAAATCGAACTGAAAA
>CAZZDZ010000463.1:1501-4737 GCA_964652675.1 uncultured Pirellulaceae bacterium | reverse complement strand
ACACAGTCGATCGATCGAATCTGGATACATTTTTGCAAAAGCGCAACTCCAAAACACGCGTCTGGTTACCTCCGAAGATTCGTAGTCTCAAATTAGTTCACAGCCTCTGCTTGCTAGTAAACCCTCTAGCTTCAAACAACGATTTTCCCTGAAAAAAAAACGCCCCAAGCGAATTGCTTGAGGCGTTTTGAATTGATTCTATCTCTCTTCCAAGCTGACTTAGCGTTGGAATTGGGGTGCTCCGCCGCGAGGCTGTGTTGCGATGTTGGCTCGGTCGTCGTACACCATCGTGCTCTCTTGCTTTTTCACCGGAATTCGAGATTCCTGGCTATTAACGACCGCTTCGATCAAGTGAGTGCCAGCCAAGACGCCTTGCGTTTTGATCTGGTAGACAATTTCGCCATTGGCGGCCAAATGATCCCTGGGGCGAAACGCGATCGTTCCGGCTCTTGGCTGCTGAGCGTCACTTTCACTGCTAATGAACTTAACGCCTTGCGGTAGCTGTAGCTGAACTTGGACGTTTCGGTCCGGACGAGAGCCGCTGTTTTTAACTCGAATCTCGTAAGTCGTGACGCCACCAATTTCGATGGGGTCAGACGTGTCGCTGATCGAGAAAGTAAGTTCTGCGAGCGAATTCACGGCGACTTGCGTTTCGTTCTGAGCAACGATGCCCAAATCCGCTTTCGCTTCTAATTGAATCGCACGTGCGCCTTCTTGGACTGGCAACAGGACCAGAGGAATTTGGTCGCGTGCGTTGACTGGCAAGTTTTCCACCGACCAATAGACGGCGTGGCGAGATGGATCGTAAGTGCCTTCGTTCTCCGTGCTGACGAACGTGAATCCACGATCCAGGAACGCTGCGATTTCGACGTTTTCGGCTCGAGCGGTGCCCGAGTTGGCGATGTCCAACATGAATGTCGCTTGTCGCTCTAAGTATCGAACCCTAGGCCCCGTCAATGCGACTTGCAATTGCGGCGCGATCACGTTCACCGCAACCGTGTGTGACGTTTCCAAGCCATCGTCGCCTTTCAAGCGAATGGTATTTTTAACTGGACCGGGTGACACTGCTTTTAGTCGCAACATTTGCCGACGAACGACACCGGGACCAAGTGTTCCAATCAAATTATCCAACTGACGGCCCTTGGGGTGATCGAGACCTTCGGGGACGTCTTCTTGCAACATCACCCCGGTGGCTTCACCTGTACCTGGGTTGGAGATTTCCAATTCGATTTCAAGCTGCTGACCGATCAAGACTTCTTTCACGGTACGCTGCGTGATCTTTAACAACGGGCGCGTGCTTCGTGTTCGCACGGACGCGGCCGCTTCGAAGGTGACTCGAGCAACGGAGCCCAGTTCGCCTTCTTGTTCGGGTACCAAGTGCAGAGTCACTTGGCGTTCTTCGCCGGCGCCTAACGCACCAAGGTTCCAAACGTATTCGCCATCGTTGCCTGCGACGTCCGGTCGTGGTGTTGCGTCAGCCATTCGCATGCCTTGTGGCACACGATCATGAACGCGAACGTTCAAGGCTTCGGCCGATCCAACGTTTTGTACATGGATCACAAACTGAGCGACTTTGCCAACTTTGACTTCACTGGGAGCCCGCTTGTGGATCACAACACTTGGGGACTGGATGCCTTCTAAGCGGCGATCACCAGGTTGACCATAAGTTCCGGTTCCGCGCACTTGGTCTGCAGTGGGAACAGGAGCGTAGTTTCCTTTGGGTAAAGTATGTGCTGCTGGAAGTGCCGCGGTGCCACGGAACTGTGGGCGTCGGTTGTTCTCTGGCAGCGGGGGAGGTGCGTTGCGGTTGTAGTCCGCGTTGGGATCGTACTGCAACGCTTGGTTGTTGATGTTGGGGTCGTAGCCGTTTGGCTGAGCGTAACGCGGATCGGGTGTTTGGTTCTGAACAAAATCGTTTTGACGAAATTGGTTTTGACCCGCATTACCTTGCAACGCATTGTTCGCAGGAGCTCCCTGGAAATCTCGATTGTCTGGAACGAAACGGTTCTCGGTCGGCATGGGAAGTTGCGGACTGATTGCGTTCTGAGCCATTCGCAGATCGTTCGCGGCCTGCGGATCAGGTTGCGCCGCAGCGGGCATCGACTGGCTTTCACCGGGCAGTCCCAACGAGCGAATCAGCTGTCCAGTCGTTGGATTGATGACGTTGGATTCGGGAGGCGCGGCACGCAGTGGTTGTGTCGTTTCAGCGGCACCGCGAAGCAGGTTGGCTGGATTTGTGTTCGCAGGATTTGTGTTTAATGGATTTATGTTTGCTGGGCCATTCTGAGCCAGCATGTCCAACGATGGCGCTCCCATGCCGGCTTGCAGATTGGCGGCTTGCCTTTTCACCGCTTCCAAAGCTTCGGCGGGTGCCGCCGCAATTGGTTCGGGAAAGTCCATCACTGGCGCGGTTTGCGGTTCATTGCTGCCGATTGGATCCGGTAGCGACGTATCGGGAAGCGACATCAGAGCATTGGTGACCTTTTCCGCGGCGGTTGCTGCGGCGTCTGGCACGCTAAACGTAGGCGGCGCTTCGATGACCGGCTCGGTGTGCTGAACCAATTGGACGGCGTCTTGGACGTCGTCAAAAGGGCTGAGCTCAAGGCCAGAGTCCGCTGGATCAGACTGGTCACTGGCCCAGGTGCCTTGCATCGGCAACATTTCAGTGGGGGCAGTTTTTAAGTCTGGACTCCAAGCAGAATCAATTTCAGCTTGATGATCTTTTTGAGCTTGAGCAGCCATAATGGCACCAAGCAAAATCGTGACTGCCCCTGCGGCGAGGCGTACGCCAAAAGGTTTCATGGGTCGCATTTCCATTCGCGAAAAAGTAGGCCGGTCCTCCGGCATGATCCGTCGGTAGCAAAATTTTCCACTTCAGGTGAAGACCAAACACGAATTTACGTGAAAATCTTTTCCCAGCGTTGGCCCTGTTCGACGTTCTGAAAATGCAAGCATAGGAGCTGTTCAATTAACTGCGTATGCTGGCTGTCGACTGCCGTTTCGACGCTAAAAACACGACGATTGGCGAGCGACTGGATAACTGTCCCAATCAAAAACGACTCGGCCGGTTCGATCGAACCGCGATGATGAATTTCATTTAAATCCAAAATCGTTTTTGCACAATTCATCACCTGGGCTTCGGGATCGCTGAACCACAAATTGACGGTTGCTAGCACATCGCTGGTGCGATGATTCACCAGAGAGTAGCTTTCGATATCCAGGTGGGCCATCGCAGA
>CAZZDZ010000463.1:0-1401 GCA_964652675.1 uncultured Pirellulaceae bacterium | reverse complement strand
CGCAGTGGGCCAACCAAGATGCTTTGAAAACCTTGTTCGCGGATCGCGGACTCGGCCGCGCGCAAAAGTAGATCGCAGCTTTGCAATCCCTGCGATGAAAAACACAAGATGCCGATCAGGGCTGTTAACTTGTCCAACGGATTCGCCAAATATTGGACCCAGCCTTCGACCGAACCATCGTTTTCGGCAATCAGCAAGTTGGATGTTTGGAAGAACGTCCGTGACAGGACAGCTTGTTCGATGATCGCGGGACTGACCATTGGGGATTCGTCTACTGCAGACCAATGTTCCACCCAGACTCGAGCCAGAGCCGGTAAGTCACCGTTTTGGAATGGGCGGATGTGGGTCACGTGAATCGCTCCAAGCGATTGATTCGACAGGTTGCTGGCAGATTGTTTGCGGCATGATGCCACACGTATCGCTTCAAAAAAACCCCGACAGAAACTATCCAAACCAATACAATTAAGGTAGCGGACTATAAAAGCAGGCTTTTCGCGGTGAACCCGACAAGGCTGTGATTGCATTGACCCAGCTAAATACCACGTCTTTTCAACCGAATGAACCCTCGCTAGACCGTGTTTTCAAAATCCCCCCACGCTACTTTGCCAAGTGACCAGCGATTCCACCTGGGTGGAGTTCTGTTTCTAGTGTCGTTGCTGGTGTTCTTTTTGTGCAGCATTTTGCTTTATGGAATTTACGCTTACGCGCGACGCGACGACCCTCAGAGCCTAGAAAAGTTACCGATTAGTTTCTTGGTCAGCACGATGTGTTTGTTGGTCATTAGCGTCCTGGTTCACTTTTCGACGGTCACGATCCGGCGCGAGCGACGCACAGCCACGTCGGCGCTGCTGGGGATCAGCGCCGTCGCGGCGACCGTGTTCATGGCGGTGCAATACGTATCGATGGCCAACATGCTGATGGGACCAGGTATGTCCGAAGGCACTCGAAAGGGAGTGGTGGGAATGGTGGTCGTGCTTGCCGTTTTGCACGCGCTGCACGTTCTCGGCGGCGTGGTGGCGCTGGGACTGGTTGCTGTGCGTTCGTTGAAAGGTCGTTATGATCACGAGCGACATTGGCCAGTCGACTTCACGGCGCAGTATTGGCATTTCCTAGATGTCGTCTGGCTTTGCATGCTGGCCGTGTTCTGGTTGACGACCGGTGGTTTCTGAATTTTTGGACAAGTTTGATGCGTGGGCCACTCTGGGTTGCATGATGAGTGGGTGGCCGTAGCTGGACTCGCCAGAGTTTAGTCGCGTTGAGTGGTTCCCCCCAAAGTCTGGCGACTTCGGCTGCCGATTGGTCAAACACCGTTTCAGTTGGATCAAACAACGGTTTTCTCAAAAAGCCTGCCAAAAATCTCCGGATTTCTTTCCGAATTTGGCGTCGGCTCGATGAATACTT
>CAZZDZ010000462.1:0-4770 GCA_964652675.1 uncultured Pirellulaceae bacterium | reverse complement strand
GGTTTCGCGTCCAGAGTCCTGCGGAGCGCTGGCGATCAATTTCTGCTTCAGCGGGCTTGTGATATCTTTCGGTCCGACAACGTCCGAAATCACGACTCGTTTTCCGACGGTGGACTCCAACCCTGGCGGTGACCAAACGTGGATCGGGACCAGCATCGAACAACCAGCCATGGGAGCCAGCAGCAATGTGCTCAATAAAACAGTTGATGATGCGGACTTGCGGACAATCATGCCTTGGGGTGTAACGAGTCGTCTAAAAACCGGTCAAGCTCGATTGATACCAAAACTTGTCGTGAAACTCGCCAAAAACCAGTCCACCTTCCGTGTCACCGGCGTTTTCCTAGAATCTCTGCACTGAACCAACCCCCACTTTGACGCTACAAACAACATGCCACGCTACAACCCCAACGAAATCGAGCCACGATGGCAAGCCTTTTGGGAAAAGAACCACACGTTTGCGACGCCCGAAACGCCCACTGGCAAGAAACGGTATGTCTTGGACATGTTCCCTTATCCCAGCGGCGACGGTTTGCACGTTGGTCACCCCGAAGGCTACACGGCGACGGACATCATTTCGCGTTTCGCACGTTTGTGTGGGGAAAGTGTTTTACACCCGATGGGTTTCGATGCGTTTGGCTTGCCAGCGGAAGAGCACGCCATCAAAACCGGTGAGCACCCGCGCATCCAAACCAAAAGCAACATTGACAACTTCACTCGTCAATTAAAAAGCTTGGGGTTTAGCTATGACTGGGACCGAGTGTTGTCCACAACCGACGAAGACTATTTTCGTTGGACTCAGTTTATCTTTTTGGTGTTGTACGATACCTGGTTCGATCCGGAGACTCAGAAAGGTCGGCCGATTGATGAATTGCCGATTCCCCCAGACATCACAGAACGCAAAGCGATCGAAGAGTACCGCGATTCGCACCGATTGGCCTACGAAGATTTTGCGTTGGTGAACTGGTGCCCTGGTTTGGGAACGGTGTTGGCCAACGAAGAAGTCATCGATGGCAAAAGCGAACGTGATAGCCACCCCGTACAACGTTTGCCTTTGCGTCAATGGATGTTGCGGATCACGGCGTACGCCGAACGCTTGTTGGACGGCTTGGACGATTTGGATTGGCCAAACGGCATCAAGAAACTCCAGCAAGATTGGATCGGTCGCAGCACGGGTGCCGAAGTCGATTTTTATGTCGGCCCAGAAAATGAAATCGACGGCTGGAAATCAACGCGTGCGGAATCTGGGTTCCCCGCCGACGCAGGCGAAAATGCGTTGCGCGTTTACACAACGCGTCCGGATACTTTGTTCGGTGCAACCTACATGGTGGTCGCGCCCGAGCATCCGATGGTTGCGGCGTTGACGACGGACAGCCAAGAATCGGAAGTGAAAGCGTACTGCGAAAAGGCATCCTTTAAGAGCGATCGTGAACGAACCGACGGTAGCGAAAAAGGCAAAACAGGTGTCTTTACTGGCAGCCACGCGATCAATCCCGTCAACGGAAACCCCGTCCCCATCTGGATCGCCGACTACGTGTTGGCCGGTTACGGTACCGGCGCGATCATGGCTGTGCCGGCTCACGACGAACGCGATTTTGAGTTTGCGAAAACGTTTGGTTTGGAGGTCATTCCGGTTGTCGATCCACCAGCCGACCACGAACAGCGAAACGAAATTTTGGCCGGCGACGTTTGTTTTATTGCCGAAGGAAAAGCGATCAACAGCGGCGAGTTTGATTCTCAGACGACCGCCGAAGTCAAAGCGGCTGTCACCGCATCGCTTGCCGCCCAAGGCCAAGGGAGTGAAGCGGTCAACTATAAACTTCGCGATTGGTTGTTTAGCCGCCAGCGTTTTTGGGGAGAGCCGTTTCCGATTTTGCACGAATTGGATGACGACGGAAATCCAACTGGCGTAAAACGCGCCGTTGACGTTTCACAATTGCCAGTCTGTTTGCCAGACTTAGAAGACTACAAACCGCATGGGCGTCCGGAGCCGTTGTTGGCAAAAGCGGGCGACGACTGGTTGTACGTCACGATCGATGGGACACGCTATCGACGCGAAACCAACACAATGCCGCAGTGGGCCGGTTCGTGCTGGTATTACTTGCGATATATCGACAATACCAACAGCGAGAGGTTGATCGATCCAGAAAAAGAAAAAACCTGGATGCCGGTCGACTTGTACGTTGGCGGTGCGGAACACGCGGTTTTGCATTTGTTGTATTCACGATTCTGGCACAAAGTGCTGTACGATCGCGGTCATGTCAGCGGCGCCGAGCCGTTTGGCCGATTGGTCAACCAAGGCATGATCTTGGGCGCACCCCAGTTTCATTTGAGCGTTGAGCAATACGATGCCGCAAAGTCAAGTTTGGATGGTGCGGGTATCGATGCCTTGCGTGTTGAGAACGACGATAAAGTCACCATGATCTTGCAAAAAGATGGCGACGACTTGGATGACGATCAGATCGAAAAACGCAAAGGCCAGACGTTTGTAAAAGCCACAGACGTCAAGGTCACGGTGAAAGCCGAAAAGATGTCCAAGAGCCGCGGAAACGTCGTGAACCCTGATTCGGTTGTCCGAGAGTACGGCGCTGATTCGTTGCGTTTGTACGAAATGTTCATGGGGCCGTTGGTGGCAACCAAGCCGTGGCAGATGGAAGGCGTCGGTGGCGTACGGAACTTTTTGGATCGCGTTTGGCGAATGATCGTCGACCAAGATGCAGACGATATTGTTTTGAATCCCGCAATCGCAGACATCGAGTGCGACGAAGACCAAAACCGAGCGCTTCATCAGACAATCAAAAAAGTGACTGCCGATACCGAAGCGATGAGTTTCAATACGGCGATCGCCGAGATGATGAAGTTCACGAACTTTTTCACCAAGTGTGAACAGCGTCCTGCGTCGGCGATGAAAACGTTTTTGGTTTTGTTGTCACCGTACGCGCCGCACTTGAGCGAAGAGTTGTGGAGTATCTTGGGCGAAAAAGAATCCATCGCACATGCGTCGTGGCCAAAATGGGACGAAGCCGCATTGGTGCAAGATACCGTCGAAGTGCCTGTGCAAGTCAACGGCAAGGTCAAAGCCAAGATCAACGTCAGCCCCGATGCGGACAAAGATGCGATGATCGAAGCCGCATTGGCCGATGCAAAGATTCAAGAATCCACGACCGGAAAAACGATCGTCAAACAAATCGCCGTACCCGGCCGCTTGGTAAACCTCGTCGTCAAATAAGGCCGAGCGGAGCCAAGTATCCAAAGGCTTTCTACTTGTTGTGGACGTCAACGCCAAACGATTTTAGCTCTTTCGTTTGGCTCGCCAGTTTCTTTTTCTCTAGCGGATTACCTCCCAGGTAGACCTCTAGGTAAGGGGCGAACCGACGATCATCTTCGGCATCCTTGCGGCACATATCAACCAGTGGCTGCAAGTCGGCGACCTTGTTTTTTGACATGATCAGCATGTCCAAGTCTCGCAGTTCCGACAGCGGCTCTAGCGAATCGATTTCGTTGCCGACGATATCCAGCGATGTCAGCCAGCCAAGTTTCTTGACAGCGCTCAGGTCTTTCAGTTGGTTGCCGGAGACATCCAGGGACCAAATCTTGCTCAAATCCGCGATCGGAGCGATGTTTTGTAATTGGTTTTCCGCAACGTACAGCGTTCTCAAATTCGTCATCTTCTTTAACGCCGACAAATCGGACACTTCGTTTCGCGAAAGATCCAGCAGTTGCATGGCGACTAGATCGGCGAGCGGTTTGATGTCTTTGATCTTGTTGCCAGCCAAGGTAACGCTTTGCAAACGTTTCAACTGAGCGATCGGTTTCAGGTCAGCGATTTCGTTGTCACGAAGATCAATCAGCATCAACGCGCGGCAATGCTGCAGCCCTTCCAGATTTTTGATCTTCAGCCCGGTGCCGACAACGCGTGAGATATTTGCGACGTCGTCTTTGGTGATTGGCTGTTTGTTGTAGCGTTTCTCAAACACTTCTCGACGAACCGCTTCTTCCAGAGCTTTGTCGGGGAAGGCGGAGACTGCTTTTTTGGGTGCTTCCTTTTTCTTCTCCGGCTTCTTCATGTCAGCCTTCTTCTTTTGAGCCGCTTTCTTGTCGGCGGCCGCCTTCTTATCAGCGGCTTTTTTGTCGGCAGCTTTCTTCTTTGGGGGTGTTTTAGCAGCAGGTTTTTTCTGCTCAGCTTTTTTTACTTCTACTTTTTTCTCGGTGGGCTTGTTCGTCTTGTCGTCAGCCGACAATGGCGATGACACAACAGCGGTTGCAAAAACAGTGATGGCCAGAATGGCCGCGCAGCGTTGAATGAGACAATCAAAGGAGGGCATGCGAAATCTCGTACGCGAAGGCGGGAATTGGTAAACCAGTTCCTCCATCTTAATCGCCTACGGCGTCGCTTGCTTGCCCGCGAGGGTTGTCGACGTACAATCGAGGTTCACGCGGTGGCGACCAGAGAAGATCGACCTTGGCTTGGCCATAAATGCCTTGTCTTTACCACATAGCTTGGCCCAAAAGCTCGAAAACTCGGAATTATCCAACAGCGAAGCTGTTTAACAACACAGCCTGTGGTCGCGCAGCGCACCACAGGTCGTTTGTTGAATTAACCAACCTAAACCCTGAAAGGGTTTCACAGCAGCGCAGCTTGTCGAACACCTTCGGCGTTCATCGATAATCCACCACCTTACCCCCGGTGCGATGCGTGACCCCGGAGCTTTGTTGTAGAAGTCCTTCGGACTTAGTTTCACGCCGCAAAAATCGAAAACGTTGCGGTCAAAG
>CAZZDZ010000461.1:0-4802 GCA_964652675.1 uncultured Pirellulaceae bacterium | reverse complement strand
TGCGGTTGGCCCTGAGACACCCAGAAAATGATCATGCCCGCGGCGCACAACAGTCCGATGCGCGAAGCAATAAAGGTCGCTTTGCGGTAGTTCATCACCATGGCCAACAGGCTTCGCAACACACGTCCGCCATCCATGGGAAATGCCGGGACCATATTAAATAGAACCAGCATGGTGTTGGCCGCGAACATGACAAACAAATAGTTCAACAAGCTGGGATGGGCCAGCAATTCATCTTCGGCTGGTGATGCTGATTCGGCCGCGGCCTGTTCTGCCGCCAAGGCTGGCGTCGTAACAGCTTGACCGTCAGCGACAACCGATTCGCTGGATACCACAGCGCTGCCGGTGTCGCTTACAAATTCGATCCCATCAAAGACGCCAAAGCTGTACAACACGATTCCTAAAATCGTGGCGATCACGACATTCACCGCGGGTCCCGCAACGGCGACCACCAGTTCTTGCCAAGGAATCCTGGGCATTCGTTCCAGTCGCGCCACGCCGCCGATCGGAAACAAAGTGATATCGACGGTGGGAATTCCAAATCGTCGCGCAGCCATCGAGTGGCCATATTCGTGCAAAGTGACACAAAAGAAAACGCTGCAAATGATCGTGATCAAAAACGCGACCGCCGTTGGGCCTTGATCCCAACTTTGAAAGGCCGCAAATGCCAGCAGCAGTGAAAACGTCCAGTGGACGTACAGCCCGATGCCTAAGTACTTTCCAAGGCTAAGGCGGTATTTTAACACGGTGTTTCCAAATCGAGTCTACTGGGTCTGCGGCAAGCTGTTCGCCGCCAGGATTAGAAGCAGCATTTAAACAGCGTATTCGCCAAATTTACCGACAGTCCGCAGTTGAAAAAACTGCGGTGGTTGTCGACCATTGCATCTTACCGCAAACTCTTTCTTTGCACTGCCACCCATCCCTTTCGCGTCATATTGTTTTACTGCGAGAAATAACCGCTTATGCTCCGTCACAAACTGATTCACCCACAAATTTCTGCCATCCTCGCCGCCGCAGGACACCATAGTACGGTGTTGATCGCGGACGGAAACTACCCTGCAGCTAGCAAGCGTGGCCCCCGCGCCAAATTGATCAGCTTGAATCTGATGCCGGGCGTGCCAACATGCAACCAGGTGCTTGAAGCGATCTTGTCGGCTTGTCCGGTCGAAGAAATCCAAACGATGGAAACGGAAACAAGCGGCCCCTATGCGCTGGATGGTGATCCGCCAGTTTGGGACGACTACCGCCAAACGATCAAAAACGAAAAGCTTGACTTGGAACTCAATCCAGTCGACAAATGGAAATTCTACGAAGCGGTCAGCACCAATGACCACGTGTTGACAATCCAAACCGCCGACCAGCAGCGATACGCAAATATTTTGCTGCACGTAGGCGTGCGAATGGATTAAGAATCACATTCGAATTTTCGGACTACCGACCTGCGATTTGATTTGATTTGAAATGGGAGCACCAACGCCATGAAAAGCGCTGCAGAATGGCTTGATTTAGATCACGTTGAACAAAAAATGTGCGAGATCGTTGTCGATCAACTTGGAGTTGACGCGGATGAAGCGAAACCGGAAAGTCGATTGATCGAAGACTTGAATTGTGACAGTCTTGATCTCATTGAAATGATCATGGAGATCGAAGACGAATTTGACATCACGATCCCGGATAATCCCGCGACTCCCGTCGGTAAGCTGATTTTTACGCGAACACCATTTCGCTTACGCGACTTCGCTGAATTTGCATTTTTGAATCAAGGCACTGGAACGCCCAATCGGAGTGCGCGATGGAAGCGAATTGACCCTTCGTCACGGATCCCAGAGCGTGAATTCACGCAGCTTGGTGGACGTGTTGATCTGGCCGCCCAGGCAAGTCCTTCGCTTTACGAAACGCTCAAGTCAAAGACAAACGATGCGCTGTTTCGGCGGACGACTGATGGAATGGTTTGCGTTCAAATTCCGGCAATAGAAACGTCCATTGGAGATGATGGACCTGAAAAACATGACGACGAAAAACCAGCACACCGCGTGAAATTGTCTTCTTATCTGATGGATATCGAACCGGTGTCCGTGACGGCGTTCTGCCGTTTTTTGAATTCGATCGATGCAACAGAACAAGAACTGAGTGATTTGGTTGAGTTGCCAGAAAATGATGACCGATCGTGTCATCTGCAATTTGTTTTCCAACATGACCGATGGCAACCGCGACGCGGTACGCAGATGCAGCCAGTTGTGATGGTTTCGTTCAACGCCGCAAACGCTTATTCGTTGTGGGTTCACGGACGTGATTGGCGAGATGACGCAAGTCATGCGAGCTTTCTGCCCAGTGAAGCGCAATGGGAGTGTGCAGCAAAGGGCGCATTTGATCACAAGGAGACGGTTTGTGCCGGTCGACACGAGCGTGGTAGCGCTTACGAAACAGGGCTGCTGCCGATTCCAGACGTTCAATTACAACACGGCGTCTCTGAGTTTGGAATTCGGCACATGAGTGGAACGATCTGGCATTGGTGCTGCGATTGGTTCGACCCCGATTTCTATAAACGGGCTGTTTCGGGGGAAGCTGACCCGGTCGCGATGACTCCAACGAACGCCCGCAGTGAACGCGGCGGAAGCTGGGTCGGAACGATTGAGCTATGTCGAGAAAGCTATCGGCGTGGTCGAAATCCCGATGCACGCGGTAGGTGTTTGGGATTTCGCTGCGTTGGAGTCCCGCCAGTTCTGTAGGAGTCAGCCCATCCGATGAATGCGTCTTCGCTGTGGGACAAAAATGCAATTGATGAAGCGACAAAAAGCATAGCTATCACACCCATGTTGGATTAGAATTTCGGACCTTCGCATCCGTCCACAGAAAGTGATCATGAGAGCTACATTTCTACTTGTTTTGTTCGCCGTTACGTTTGTTCCTGCGCGGCTTGGTTTTGCCGATCAATCAGCCCCCAGTACCCAGCCGAACGTGATCATGATCATGAGCGACGATCAAGGTTGGGGCGACGTGGGGTTCAATGGCAACGAGGACCTGAAAACGCCTCACTTGGATGCGATGGCTGCTGGGGGCGTGCGTATGGAGCGGTTTTACGCGTCGGCGCCGTTGTGTTCGCCAACGCGTGGGAGTTGTTTGACCGGACGCTATCCGTTTCGCTTTGGGATTTTGGCAGCGCATACTGGCGGAATGCGTGTGGGCGAAATCACAATCGCCGAGATGCTCAAAAAACAGGGCTATGAAACTGGTTTTTTTGGCAAATGGCACTTGGGATGGGTTAAACCCCAGGACGCTGGAACGCGTGGTTTTCAATCACCGCCCGGCTTACACGGATTCGACGAGTATTTTGCGACCACCAGTGCAGTCCCAACTTGGAATCCAACCGTCACACCAGAAAACTGGGATAACTGGGGCGGCAAACCGGGCGAACCGTGGAAGGGCGGAGCACCTTACGTGCATAACGGCAAAGAAGTCACTGAGAATATGGACGGTGACGACAGTCGCGTAATTATGGACCGCGTGATTCCTTTTGTCGAAGCCAACCAGGATAAACCGTTCTTTGCGACCGTTTGGTTTCACGCTCCCCACGAACCGGTGGTTGCGGGCGACGAATACAAAAAACAGTATGCCAAACATGGTGAAAAGAGACAGAACCTTTATGGTTGTATCACGGCGATGGACGATCAGGTTGGGCGACTAAGGCAAAAATTGCGCGACTTAAAAATCGAAAAGTCAACGGTGCTTTTTTTCTGTAGCGACAATGGGCCTTCGGATAGTTTGGCCAAAAAAGGTATCGCGTCGGCGGGGCCATTCAAAGGACACAAGCACACGATGTACGAAGGCGGATTGCTGGTTCCCGCTTGCGTTGAGTGGCCAGGTATGATCCCTGCGGGAGGATCAACTAAGGTGCGTTGTTCGACGATCGATTTCTTTCCCACGATCGCAAACATCACCGGCTATCGATTCACAGCAAAAACCAAACGCCCCATTGATGGAATCGATTTAATGCCGGTGATCAAAGGTGACGTAAAAGAACGCGGCACCGATTTGTACTTCGGCTACCGGCGTCTGCATTCAAATGTCGATGGAAAAGCGCTCATTTCGGGCGATTGGAAACTGATGAGAGAAGCCAAAGAAAATGGCCAACTGAAACTTTACAACCTTGCAAAGGATCCCTACGAAACGACCAACTTGCTGAATGAAGAATCTGAGCAAGCCGAAACGCTAGGCCAGCGTCTGCGAGAACTGGAAGCGAGTTGCCAACGCAGTCGTGATGGAGCGGACTATCGTTATTAGCGGGACAGCGCCGCTCGTGGCTTTCTTCGTACTCGTACTCGTACTCGTACTCGTACTCAGCATCGTGGTACTCGTACTCGACTGCACTAATTTACGCGATAGAACCGAGAGGCTTTTCGCGTCAAGTCGATCGTGGTTGAGAGAGGTTCGCCGTTATTCAGCCCCATTCGAGTAGGAGTACGAGTACCGGGCTGCGCCCTGAGTACGAGTACGATATCAGTTCTTGCCGAAACGAACTGCAATTTAAAACGTATCGGCAAGCGATCCAGCGAAACGATAGAATGTCAAACTTTCACTTGCCCCTCATCACAATCGCATATCGTCCATGGCCATCGGCATCGATCCCACGGTTGACTACGCATTCAAGTTGCTGCTTGGAAGTCCCGAGCATCCGACGATCACGCTTCACTTTCTCAACGCGGTTCTGGGCAACGAAATCCAGATCGACAGCGTCGAAATCATCAACCCGATTTTGGGCAAAGAAGACGATACCGACAAACTGTCTATCCTGGATGTAGCTG
>CAZZDZ010000460.1:2093-4808 GCA_964652675.1 uncultured Pirellulaceae bacterium | reverse complement strand
GCTCGTAGCGTTTCGCCAATGAGCCGAGATGGTAGAGCATCCGGCGCTCAAATGGCGACCGGCGACAATCCCAGTTTTTCCGCCAATACCAGTCAGCAAACTTCGCCTGGCTCGGTCGATTTTTCCCGAAACAATACGACGGCATCGATGGGTGCACCAAGCGTAGAAGCGGGCAATGCGCGGCGCGCACCAGGACGTTCGCGCAGCGCCAACCGCGGCGCGGGTTTTTCACCAGTCGGTATGCCAACTGCAACCGATGCGATGGCCGCATCCGAGTCTTCGACGGGCACATCCGGCACAGGGACTGCCGACCAAGTTGCCGATCGTATAGGCATCATGGATGTGATGCGCAATGAAAATGCTTCCGGACAAAGCGGCGCCGACTCCCCTTCGCTGGCCGATGCGGGTGGTGCAGGAATGGCGTTGGATGTGATGGCAGAAGTCGGCCCGGTGGGACTGGCGGACATCATGTCGTCATCACCGGGCGTGACGATGTCCGACGAACAACCCGAAATCGCAACCCTTGACCTCAGCCGCGACGGACGAGCACGGCGTGAAGTCGGCGGGCCAACCACACCAGCAGGCTCCAAGGTGGCAGCGGTCGAATCTTTCAGCCGTCGCGTGATGCGAACACACGGGGGAGCCGCCCCCGAAGTCGCAGGGTTTGCTGGCCCGGCGACCGAAGAAGCGATTGAATTAGGATTGCAATACCTTGCAAACACTCAAAACAAAGACGGTAGCTGGTCGCTGCAAGGACACGGCAACAACGTTGCGTTACGCAGCGACACGGCGGCAACCGGACTGTGCTTGTTGGCATTCCAAGGAGCGGGCTACACGCACCTGCAACATCAGTATGCGGATACCGTTTCGCGCGGACTCAAATTTCTGATCAACAACCAACGCACCAACGGCAACCTATACCGACCAGAAAGACACAGCAGCGACGAAAATGTTGCCTTTTACAGCCACGGAATCGCCGCCTTGGCGATGAGCGAAGCGTATGGCATGACTCAGGATCGAGAGCTTCGCGGTCCCGCACAGTTAGCATTGAAATACATCATGGCAACGCAACATCGCCAACGAGGTGGCTGGCGTTACATCCCGCAAGTCAGCAGCGACACCAGCGTGACCGGTTGGATGATGATGGCGCTCAAGAGCGGCGAATTGGCAGGACTGGAGGTCAAAGAAAAAACTTACGACGGCATCAACACTTGGCTGGAACTGTCTAAACAGAACTCCGAAAGGGCGGACCGATATCGCTACAACCCTTTCGCGCCCGATACCGACAAACAACGTCACGGCCGCAAACCAACTCCAACGATGACCGCCGTTGGCATGTTGATGCGAATGTACTCCGGCTGGCGTCGCGACAACAAAGACATGCAATCGGCTGCCGATTACTTATTGCGATCCAAGCCGCAACTTGGCACCGCTGAACAACCCAAACGCGACGGCTACTATTGGTACTACGCAACCCAAGTCATGTTTCACATGGGCGGCGACTACTGGGAACAATGGAACCGGAACTTAAACCCATTGTTGTTAAGTGGGCAAGTCAAAGACGGCCCTCGCGCGGGCAGTTGGGATCCCAGGCTTCCCATTCCCGATCGATGGAGCCCCCACGCAGGCCGGCTCTATGTCACCACGATGAACCTGCTGAATCTAGAAGTCTACTATCGGCACTTACCGATCTACGAAGAGACCGCCGAGTAGCAGAAACCGTTGGATTTGAAAGTCGCTACCTCTCGTTGATGTGTCGTTGACTCTTGCGATTGGCTAACTCTCACAAGTCGTCACGAATGGAATTCAATTGATCGGTGGTGCCATGCAAGTCAGTCCATCGCTGGATATAAGTCCAATCGAGGGTATCGGACTGAATCGCCATGACACTTTCGGCATCCAACAGATCTTGTGGGCGTCCCCACCGCAACTTTTGAACGACGACATCTTCCGCCGTTGGCAACCAAACCACTCCTCGCAACACTGTTGATCGAACCTGGATTCTTCGCTTGAAACGAGATTGATCGAAGGAATCGTCGCTGAGTTGAAACATCTCGATCACGAAGCCAAGTGGAACGAAACGTATAACACGACGGATCGTTCCGGTGACGAGTTCAAATTCGACCTGCGATTCACTTTGAAAGTCGTCCCCCAACGACGCCCCGATCAAGTCGAACGTTTCGCCGAGCGTCTCAACAACAAGATCCGCATCTTTCGTTGCTCGTGGGATTCCATACGCATTGCTTGAGTACGATCCAACCAGCATGTACGCAACATCATGGTTATTCAGAATCGACACCAGTTGGGCCAACGCCTCGTTTCCGTCAGCCGCGGTCACGCGTGTCTCTCTGTGGCGTTATCAGTCCTGTCGCCTTTTGGGGGCGGCGAAGCACTGTAGTATTTTTTTGTGTTCCGCTGACGCAGGAGCTGTTCCCGACGATGAATTTCAGCATTGACCTGTTCGTCAGTCCAATCTGGATGAAGCCCAGCAATCAAGCTTCGGACCAAACGCATCTGTTCCGCGTAAAGCTTGGCTCCTGCGGTCAATCGCTCATCGAACGACATCTCACGTGCCCGCCGCACCTTGTCGTGACGAATTTCGCGAGCGAGTGATGTCTTTTTCATCCTTCGAGTATCACTGCTATCTGGCAATCAATCAACTGGTTACGCGACTGGGCTTAGGACAAGGCACTTTTTGAAACTGGGCATGCGTGC
>CAZZDZ010000460.1:0-1993 GCA_964652675.1 uncultured Pirellulaceae bacterium | reverse complement strand
TGCGTGCTAGTAAACCCTCTAACTTCAAACAGTGACTTGTCCTGGCGACCGGACCGCGTTTACTTCTTGCGAGTCATTTTGATCGTCACTTTGGGAAAGATCTTTCCAAAATTGGCATTGAAAAACTTGTTTAGCCCATCTGTCGGTTCTCTCAACTGAACTCCTTCCACCTCTTCATCATCGGGGTCTTCGATTGACTCGAGGTCAAGCTCCTCAAGTTCTTCATTTGAATCAGATGCCTCATCAACTCCTTGGACGGCGCCTTGCTCCACAGCCGACAGCAAGAATTTTTCGTTGGGGTCAAACAAGTGAATCTCGCCATCGATCAACTTGTACGCGAAGACCTGATAGCCAGCGATATCATCAGGATTCCATTTCTGCGACTCACGGTCGTCTTTGAAATCCACAACGTTCACGCATTGGACATTTGCGTGTTTACCTTGGCCAGTCATTTTTGTGATGTAGCAATAGCCAGCGAACTCTTGCCTGACGTTATCCACCATGGACAGTCGTAGCATGTTCTTTGGAAATTGATCTCCAGCAGACTCAATCTTGATGGTCAGCTTTTCTTTTCCATCACTTGCCAACCATGTCCCAATCACGCCTGGATCAGCGACCGCGGATTCCACCGATGACAATGGGTACTTGGAATCTGTACCAATGCACCCAGCCAATAACGCACAAGCGAACATCACAAGGCAAACAAATGATTGTTTGTAATTCATCACGGTCTCGCGGCTGGTTAATAGAGTTCACAACGCGTGGCGACCTTTTCAACCAAGGTCACACGGCGCATGCACGCACATACCCTACTATCGTAAACGGACCACAAATACTGAACAATCACTCAGGCCTCGTCGCCAATTCAACGCGCACGCTGCGATGATCTGAACCATTAGCCTGGCCCGGCGAAGCCTGCCGCCGGCCACCAGAAAGCTCGCGAAACGTTTGTCTATACTGGTCGAAATCTTCTGGCCAGCAAGACGAACGTCCCAGGAACCTCCGATGCCACCAGTGAATCTTACGTCTATGACCTGCGCGGTCGGCGCATCGAGCGCACCGATGCCGCAGGCAAGCTCTGGAAGATGCACTACGAAGACTGCTGTGGTCAAGTCACCGCCAGCGAGAATCCGCTTGGTCACGGTAGTATTTCACGCAGAAACGCACTCAAACGTCGCCAACGCCCTAAGGCGATGGCGAAACACCTGGGGCAACACTGCCGATGCTTGCTTCCATGTCCCGTAAGCGATAACTGCGGCCTTGGATATTCAGCACCGTCGCGCTGTGCAGCAGCCGGTCGAGGATCGCACCGGCAAGCACCTCATCACCGCCAAGCACTTCCGGCCACGACGTAATCCCCTTGTTCGTTGTGATCGCGATCGAGCCACGCTGGTAACGATAATTCACAACGCGAAACAATAAATTCGACTCCTCGCAGCTAAGGGGTTGGTAGCCAAACTCGTCGATGGAGGGACTGCGTCGGGGTCAGGTTAGGTTTTCGGTTTTGAGTCTAAGTCATCAGAGCACGAAAACCGAAAACCTAGCCTGACCCCCGCGAAGCGTTTTCTGACCCCGCGAAGCGTTTTCTGTGCCAGAGCAACCAACCCGCCGCCATCCAAGTCGTCACGCTCGGAAAACATAGCAGCGCCAAAACTAACAACAACGCGATCAACGTCGTTTTGATCAGTCGCATGAGATGTCCTGATTTAAGAACCAATGTAGATCCGTTCTCCGAACTGATTGCGCACTCAGCTCAGAGAGCGGAGCTACATACGCTTGCTACTTCGTTAGCAACGGATCCAACCACGCCGTCCAAGCACCGGTTTCCTTACCCTTGCATGGGGACTGCGTCGGGGTCAGGTTAGGTTTTCGGTTTTGAGTCTAAGTCATCAGAGCACGAAAACCGAAAACCTAGCCTGACCCCCGCGAAGCGTTTTCCGATTCTGCTCCAGAGATCCGATCGGGTATGAAGGAAGCCCTTGGAATTTGCATG
>CAZZDZ010000459.1:0-4825 GCA_964652675.1 uncultured Pirellulaceae bacterium | reverse complement strand
GGAATTGAATTTATTGCTTTGTAAGCAAGCGGAGCACGATGCGCATAGTGCCGATAAGTTACGCCCCCTACGGAGTGTCCCAAGATTTCAATTGACGATTCTGGCATGTGTTCGTCGTAGTACGTTGCACAAGTTTTTCGAAGATCCTTCAACACCCATGGTTTTTCGTCTCCATTTTCGGCATCTGTCTTGGCTGCGATTTCAGCCAATTGACAAAGCTCCCGAAACCTGACATTCGGGCGAGAGCTACCGCCCAAGAAAACAGGAGATTCTGGGAGCATTCCTTTTGCTTGGAGACTCTTGAGATGGGCGTGGACTACTTGATTCATGGGACGGCAGAATGATTTGCCAGTTTTTACTCGCTTGTAGACCCCCACTTCGACTGACCTTTTATTTCTCGATGTGGTGCGGTTCGATTCCAATGCACGTGTCGCCACAAAATTGGTTCATGTGCGGGTGTCGTCCCCCATACAGTTCCTGAATCAAGACCGTAGTTAAAGAACATCACCAATGCAGTTCGCCAGTATCGTCCAACATGAATTGGATGTGACCACCCTCTTGGGCGTCGCAATTTATGCGTTGCGAAGTAAAGGGCGTTCAGTTCGCGCTTGGTCAGATAGTGTTTTCCGGCAGCATTCTTGAATGGAACGGGCTTCGGAAAGCGAGGCGGCATTTCAATAAGGTCGTTTTCCCAAGCCCAGGAAATGACTGCTCGAAGATGCGTTCGAGCTTTGTTGGAAGTTCGACCGGGATTGGTGCCCCCATCGGCAACCGCCTGATCATGTACCCAACTCAAAAATTCTCGAATCGTGGGACGATCAAGTCGTTCGATTGATACTCGTCCCTTCCAACGCTGCCACTTGGCAATGGTCGTTTGGTACTCTCGTCTAGTTCCAAGAGAAAGATCCCGTGCTTTCACGTACTTCTTGGTGGCGTTTTTCAAAGTTGTAGGCATTGTAGTGGCTCCGGCGTTCGCCACCGCTTCAATGCCCAGTCCTTCTCGACGACGCGTTATCTGTGCATCTTGCTGATTAACGCGCCACTCCATCGCACGATTGAAAGAAATGGCAGTGAAGTCTGCCCATACCTTCACTTTAGTTACCGCACAGTCGAAGTTTCACGCCAAGCTTCCAAAACCATAAACCGATTGCGCCGCAACGATAAGATATACTAGAGATCTCCAACTACTTCCATTTCGATTTACTAGTTCAAAACATCACTAACTTTCACGATTGAAGAGCACTGCGTATTCGTCTGCGGGCTTACCACCTCCAGCCGTGGCGCGTTTTGCCTATCTTGAGCAGCAGATCACTACAGGTCGTACACATGAAAACCACACTTCTTTCGTTGGTCGTTCTGGCATCCGTTTTGTTAATGGAAACGTCGCAAGGCCAAACAATACCGTTGGTATATGGCGTCGAAAACACGGGAGCGAAATTTGAAGCTCCTGAGCTGCCGGACTTCGAACAGCTTCCGACCATCAGGCCGCTTCCCGATCCGTTTGAGTGGTCAGATCATTCTGGACGCTCGACCGAATTCAAAGATTGGAGTCGGCGACGGTTCGAGATAAAAGCAGAGATCGAACACTTTGGGATTGGTGAAAAACCCGATCGTCCCGACAAGATCACGGCTGAATTCAAAGACAACACGCTTACCGTGCACGTCACCGAGAATGGAGAAACGTTGACGTTGACGGCCAAGGTCGAACTTCCCAAGGGCAAAGGGCCGTTCCCGGCCGTGATTGGAATCGGCAGAGGAACGGGCAGTCTTCCGGCGGAAATTTTCAAGTCACGAAACGTCGCAACGATCGCTTTCAATTTTTCGCAAGTCATGTCGCACACTCAGAAACGCGGCAACGAACCGATTAACAGGCTCTACCCGAAACTCACACACATCGGAGCCTACGCGGCCTGGCCGTGGGGGATCAGCCGCATCATCGACGGCGTGGAGCTAGTCGAAAAGGATTTGCCGATCGACCGTAAACGACTGGCTGTCACGGGCTGTTCGTTCGCCGGAAAGATGGCTCTGTTTGCCGGAGCTTTTGACGAACGCATCGCCTTGACCATCGCTCAGGAATCGGGCGGCGGCGGTGCAGCGGCGTGGCGAGTTTCCGAAACGCTCGGCAAAGTGGAAACGCTTGGTAAAACCAGTCGAGCTTGGTTTCGAGAAGACATGTTTGAATTCTCTGCCGCCGTCGACAAGCTGCCGTACGACCATCACGAACTGATGGCGATGGTCGCTCCGCGAGCGTTACTCGTGCTGGGCAATCCGGACTACGAATGGCTGGCAGACGAATCGGGATACGTTTCCTGCCGAGCTGCTCATGAAGTCTGGAAGACGTTTGGCATCGGCGATCGTTTTGGATTCTCGATCGTGGCCGGACATCCGCATTGCCAGCTTCCCGCCAGCCAGCGACCGGAAGTCGAAGCGTTTGTCGACAAATTCCTGCTGGGCAAGTCGGACGTGAAGACAGTCGTCACCAAACACCCATTCGATTTGGTCGAACACGAATTCTGGTACGACGGTTGGACGAAAGGCAAGTCGACGTTCCCAACGTTGGATTGCGAGAACATTGAGACCTTCACTTTCGAAGTCGAAGCAACTAATCCCGGTTCCGACTGGCAAATCAAATCCGCCGAGGACGCTTCCGCCGGAAAGTACATCACGGTCAAACCCAGCCTGGAAAGCCCGCAAGCCGTTCCCGCAGGCGACAATGCAGCGGTCACAATTCCATTCACCACCACCAAAGCCGCGAAGTACTACATCCATGCTCGCGTGAACTGCCCATCGGCGGATGACGATTCCTTCTGGATTCAGATCGATGACGAAGCCTTCGTTGCGGCCAACGGCCTGGCAACCAAAGGCTGGCAATGGGTCAAGCTGTCCGCTTTCAAACCAACCCCCGGCAAGCACACGCTGACCATCAAATACCGCGAAAACGGAGCCCTCCTCGATCGCATCGGAATCACAACTTACCCCTTCGGCGCCGACGCCCTCGACGCGGCCAAAGCAGAACCAAGCTTAAAGAATGCCGTCGGCAAGCGGTTCAAGATCGGTGTCGGTGTCGGACATCGGGTTGTTCAGAACGATGAAGACGCCGCACTGATTCGCAGGCACTTTCAAATTCTGACTCCGGAAAACTGCATGAAGCCGCAGGGCATTCATCCGCAGGAAAATGAATGGAAGTTTGAGCCGAGTGATGCGTTCGCCGACTTCGCCCGAGAACACAACATGGAAATGGTCGGCCATTGCCTTGTTTGGGCCAAGGATGACCGAACCGATAAGTGGATGATGATCGAGGGCGAAAAGCCCGTCTCGCGCGAGAAGCTGTTGCAGCGAGTTCAAACTCACGTCAAGACCGTCGTCACTCGCTACGCCGACGTGGCCACTCACTGGGATGTCGTCAACGAAGCCATTGGCGACAGCAACGATGGCTTGCTGCGCGATTCGGTGTACTCACGAACGACCGGGATGGACTTCATCGTCACCGCCTTCAAGACGGCCCGCGCACACGATCCCGACGCTCTGCTGATTTACAACGACTACAACGGACACAAACCCGGCAAGCGAAAGAAGCTGATTGAACTGCTGACCAAACTGAAAGCCGCCGGAGCCCCCATCGACGCGTACGGCATGCAGGGGCATTTTGAACTCGGCGATAACTCCCTGCCGGAACTCCGCGCGACCTTCGATGAACTTCGTAAACTCGGCATTCAGGTCGTGGTTTCCGAACTCGACATCGACGTGGTCAAACGAGGCCGCTGGTGGGCGGACGGAAACAAGTATCGCGACGAACTGAAAACGTTCGATCCTTACAAGGATGGCATGCCACCGGAAATCGAACAGCAGATGGTCAAACAGTACGTCGAGTTGTTCAAGCTGTTTCACGAGTACCGCGACATCATCGCGCGAGTCTCATTCTGGAATCTGCACGATGGCAATAGTTGGCTGAATGACTTCCCGTGGGAGCGAGTCAATCACCCACTGCTGTTTGATCGCCAACGAAAGCCCAAAGCGGCGTTCGATGCGGTTCACGGAATGCTGAAGAAATCATCCGACAAGAAAGCCGCCATGCGTCACACGCCACTTCAACGCGACGATGCCAATTCTAAAGAGGCCCACAAGCAGCTTGTCGCGAAAACGAAGCTTGGCCAAATCGACGTCTACTTCCAGGGCGATTCGATCACTCGCCGCTGGGGCGCGACGGACTATCCAGAACTGTTGGCTCACTGGAAAAAGTCATTTCATGGCTGGAACGCGGCCAACTTCGCCTGGGGCGGCGACAACACGCATCACATACTGTGGCGAATGCAAAACGGCGAACTCGATGGCGTTTCGCCCAAGGTCGTGTGCCTTCAAGCCGGAGCCAACAACCTTCCATGGAACGGCGCGGCCAACGAGCCTCACGTGACCGACGTTGTTGAGGGCATCGAGGCCATCATCGCCGAGTTTCGAACAAGGGTTCCCGATGTGCCAGTGGTGCTAACGGCCATGTTTCCACGAGACCAAAACCCCGCGTTGGCTCCAACGATTGATGCGATCAACAAGAAGCTGAAAGTTATCAGCGAGGTCGACGAACGAATCCACTGGATCAATATCAACGCCGACCTGATGGATTCCAACGGCAAATTGCTGCCGAACGTTTCTTCCGATGGCATCCACCTGGAAAAGGCCGGCTACGAAGTATGGGCAAAAGCGTTGCGACCGGTCCTGAAAGAAATCCTTGGCGAACCAGCTGAGGTTGATCGTGCTCCACCAGCAACAGGCAATCCCGGTTTGTAAGAATCGGTTACGACTCTGTTTTTTGAAGCCTATGGTGACAATG
>CAZZDZ010000458.1:0-4838 GCA_964652675.1 uncultured Pirellulaceae bacterium | reverse complement strand
GGCTGAAGCCACCAGCTAGGGTTGCGCCGGCCTCCGGCCTTTAAGCTCAGAGCCTCTGCGTGCTAGTAAACCCTCTAGCTTTAAACAATCATTTGCCCTGGTCGGTGGCGCAAAGAGGATTGACAAGGTACAATCGCGTTTTTGTGTCACAAGATCGCGGGGATTTAAATTGTCATTTTTAAAGTTGCTCTTTGGCAAGAAAGAGACGCGACGTGCTCAGATCAATCCTGACGTGATTTGGTTTTCGCGGCAGGCCAAGTACGATGGCATTCGCGCTCATTTGCAAAGGGATTCTCTGCTCCAATGCGCAGCGATTTTGTTGGTGGCGCACTCCAAAGACACGCTGGAACAATTGCAACAAATCGCCGAAGCCTACGACGGTGACATTCCTGTCATGTCGTTGATGGCAGGCGATTTGTCGTCCGATGTCGCCAACCGATTGCAAATCGGCGAAGACAAGGTGATCGAACTGGTCATCGCCGAGCGTCATCCGCTGACCTACATCGATGATCATGTGATTGATGGATTTGCGGAGCTATTGGCGTGTCGCTGTAACGCGACTTGCTATCTGTCGCTTGATGATGAATTGGTGCGGGAATTCGGAGGCGACCGGGCGAAAGAAATAATGTCCAAAATGGGTATGAAAGACGACGAAACGATCGAAAGCAAAATGGTTTCTCGCCGAATTCGGGCTTCACAAAAGAAACTGACAAAGCTGGCGGAACAAACAAACAGCAAACAACACGTCGAAGACCGTATTCGCGAAGGCGACTGGGAAAGTGCTTTCAAAGATCTGCTCTAGGCAGGTTCCCGCTGGCCATCTTTTTTGTGACACTAAGGGCTGTGAACAACGTTTTTCTCACCGATCGATGACTTGAGTTCTAGCATGAAATCCGACGCTCAAACCCCGCTGCCACAGAGCCCGCAGTGGAATGCACTGGTGAATCATTTCAAGGCGATCGAAGGAACGCACTTGCGGGAGATGTTTGCGCAGGATCCCAGACGCGGTGAGACGTTCTCGGTCGAAGGTGCAGGTCTGTATTTGGATTACTCCAAGAATCGAATCACAGCCGAGACGATGGAGTTGCTGATCGATTTGGCCAAGAGTGTCGGTTTGCAAGAGCGAATCGAAGCCATGTTTACTGGCGAAAAGATCAACCTGACCGAAGGCCGCGCGGTGTTGCATACGGCGCTGCGAGCTCCCAGTGATGCGGCCGTCATCGTTGACGGTGAAAACGTCATTCCTGGCGTCCATGCAGTATTGGACAAGATGTCAGCGTTTTGTGATCGTGTTCGCAGCGGACAGTGGAAAGGCCACACCGGAAAACCGATTCGCAATGTCGTGAACATTGGAATTGGCGGCAGTGACCTTGGCCCAGTAATGGCCTACGAAGCCATGCGCCATTTCAGCCAACGCGATTTGACTCTGCGATTTATCAGCAACGTTGACGCAACCGATTTTGCGGAATCGACACAGGGCTTGGATCCCACCGAGACGCTGTTCATTGTTGCGTCCAAAACGTTCACGACGATTGAAACAATGACCAATGCGACCACGGCGCGAAACTGGTTGCTAGAGAGTGTTGGCGGAGACGAGTCGGCGATCGCAAAACACTTTGTCGCCTTGTCGACCAACGCCGAAAAAGTCGGAGCTTTCGGAATCGATACCGAAAACATGTTCGAGTTCTGGGACTGGGTTGGTGGTCGCTACAGCATGGGATCCGCGATTGGACTGTCAACGATGTTGGCGGTTGGCCCCGATGCGTTTCGCGAAATGCTTGGTGGCTTTCATGAAATGGACCAGCACTTTCGTACCGCGTCGTTTGACCAGAACATTCCTGTGTTGATGGCTTTGCTTTCAGTTTGGTACAGCAACTTTTTTGATGTCGAAACGACCGCGGTCTTACCATACGACCAGTACTTGAGCAGATTCCCAGCTTATCTGCAGCAACTGACGATGGAGAGTAATGGAAAGTATGTGACCGCCGATGGAAACCAAGTCAACTATGACACTGGTCTGATTTACTGGGGCGAGCCAGGCACGAACGGCCAGCATTCGTTTTATCAGCTGATTCATCAAGGCACGCGTTTGATCCCATGCGATTTCATCGCGTTCGGTAAGTCGCTCAATCCGATTGGCGATCATCAAGATATTTTGATCGCAAATGTCTTGGCGCAAAGCGAAGCGTTGGCATTTGGCAAGACGGCCGAGGAAGTCAAAGCGGAAGGCACGGAAGATTGGTTGGTGCCACATCGTGTGTTTCAAGGAAATCGGCCGTCCAATACGATCTTGGCAGATCAGATGTCCCCAGCGATCTTGGGCAAACTCGTCGCGCTTTACGAACACAGCGTTTACGTGCAAAGCGTCATTTGGAATTTGGACGCGTTCGATCAGTGGGGCGTCGAGCTGGGAAAAGTGCTTGCCAAGAAAATCATTCCTGAGCTGGGCAGTGACAGTGATCTGAGCCACGACAGTTCCACCAATCAGCTGATTCGCCGATATCGAACGATGCGTAGTTAGCCCAATGGCTTGAATAAATGGGGCGGCTTGCAGCGGCTGCCCCGCGCTTCCAGACTGCCTATTGCTTGTGTTTTCTGCGTTTCACGGGCTCAAAACGCTAGAAGCCCACATCCTGTAAGAGCACGCATCGAAAGCAGTGGCGTTCAATCCGCGTTTGAATCTGATCATTCGGCGGGCCGCCATGTCATGCCACCCAAGCGCCGTTTGGCCCCAAAAAGTGCGTGAAACTTGGATCTTAGACATTGTGACGAATTTTGGGCTTTGCTACCCTTACCGGGCTATGCGGTGAGCGCGGTGCTCCCCAGATGATCATTTTTTCTCTAACCCCCGAACTTTCTTCAGACCGCAGGTCTCTGGTCTAGCAAGAAAGGACATTGGTAATTCTCTCCTATGGTTAATCGTAACCTCATCCGGTCGCTAGAAGACGACGACATCCTCAACGAACTTGCCACTCTGGCACCTGAGGAAGAAGCAGAACAGTGGATTCTGGAATATTTCCAGACCGAGCAACAAGACTACGCTCAAGGACGAATCGTTGACGGACGGATCGTCGAACTAAATGATGAGTGGGCACTCATCGATGTTGGATTCAAAAGTGAAGGCACCGTTAGCCTGAACGAATGGGGCCCCGAAGAAGATCCCCCCAAAGTTGGCGACACCGTCAAAGTTCTCATCGAAGAGATGGAGGACGAATTAGGAGCCGCCGACGACCCGTACGGAATGATCTCGCTTAGCAAAGGCAAAGCGGAAAAGATCATCGAATGGGAAAAGATCATCGAAACCATTGGCGAAGGCCAAGTGGTTACCGGTACGGTCATCCGAAAAATCAAAGGCGGCCTGCTGGTCGACATCGGCGTCAATGTTTTCTTGCCGGGTAGTCAAGTCGACATTCGTCGTCCAGGCGACATCGGCGATTTCATCGGCCGCGTGATCCAAGCCGAAGTGCTGAAGATCGACGATACGCGTCGAAACATCGTCATCAGCCGTCGAAGCCTGATCGAGAACCAACGCGAAGAAGATCGCGCGTACTTGATGAAGGAACTGGAAGTCAACCAGGTCCGCAAAGGTATCGTCAAGAACATCGCCGACTTTGGTGCGTTTGTTGACCTTGGCGGTATCGACGGATTGCTACACATCACCGATATGGCTTGGGAGCGAATTGGCCACCCAACCGAAATGGTTTCGATCGATCAAGAGATCGAAGTCAAGGTGTTGCACATCGACCGCGAAAAGCAAAAGATCGCTTTGGGTCTGAAGCAAAAAGATCGCAACCCGTGGGAAAACATCGAAACGAAGTACCCTGTCGATACAGCGCATCAGGGCGAAGTCGTCAACGTGATGAGCTACGGTGCGTTTGTAAAACTGGAGCCAGGCATCGAAGGTTTGGTGCACATTTCCGAAATGAGTTGGACCAAGCGGGTGAATCACCCAAGCGAATTGGTCAACATCGGCGACAGCATCGAAGTCAAGATTTTGGGTGTCGACCCCGAAGGCCAACAGCTTTCATTGGGTATGAAGCAGACTCAAAAGAATCCTTGGGACGAAGTCATCACTCGCTACCCCGAAGGCAGCGATGTGAACGGCAAGGTTCGTAACTTGACCAATTACGGTGCTTTCATCGAATTGGAAGAAGGCATCGACGGCCTGTTGCACGTCAGCGACATGTCATGGACGCGTAAAATTGGTCACCCAAGCGAATTGCTGGAGAAAGGCCAAGAGCTGAACTGCCGCGTGCTGAGTGTTGACGAAGAACGTCGTCGTATCGCACTGGGGCTGAAACAGCTTGATAACGATCCATGGGATGGCGACATTCCAGACAAGTATCAGCCTGGCCAATTGGTCAAAGGGGCTGTCACCAAGATCACCAACTTCGGTGTCTTTATCGGTCTAGAAGACGGCCTGGAAGGTTTGCTGCACATCAGTGAATTGTCCGAGGACAAAATCGAAGACCCCGAGACCGTTGTCAAAGTTGGCGACGAGATCGAAGTCAAGGTTCTGCGAGTCGACACCGATGAACGCAAAATCGGTCTTTCGCTCAAACGCGTCGATTGGGGCGAAGAGCAAGAGAAGGCCGCAGCAGCAGCCGAAGCAGCCGAGACCGGAGTGCCTGCTCAAGATGGCGACCTGAAGGGTGGCCTGGGCAGTGGCGAAGGTCCGTTGTTCTCAACTGGCGGTGGCGACAAAGCCAAAGAAGACGAACCCAAAGACGAAGAAGGCGCCGAAGCGTAAGTTTCGCAGCTACGATATTTAAAAACGAAAAGCGTCGCCAAGAAATTGGTGACGCTTTTTTCGTTTTCTATTCCAACACCAGCGCAGC
>CAZZDZ010000457.1:0-4839 GCA_964652675.1 uncultured Pirellulaceae bacterium | reverse complement strand
GTGCCAGAGGTGTAAAGGATCAAGGCGGGATCGTCGGGCAGGGCGTCAACCCAATTGGCTGATGCCGACGGTTGTTTGAAAGGTTCTCCATCACACAAATCGCCCAGCTCCGATGCGGCGTAGCTTGCGGCAATGCATTCGGGCAAATCGTCTTTTAGTTTGGCCGACGTTTCCGGCAATGCGACAAAAACTTTGGCGGCACAATCGCCAAGCAGAAACGTAACTTCCGACGCCGCCAATCGAGTGCTGATGGAAACGGCGATTGCTCCTACACGCAGTGCACCGTAATACCAACCGACAAACGCCGGTACGTTCGGTAACATGATCGCGATTCGATCGCCCGGAGTGACTCCCGATTCAGTCAGCAGCAGTGCCACCGAACGTGACATCTGGTCGATTTGCGAGAACGTAAATCGGTGGCCTTCAAACACGATCGCTTCCTTTTCAGGAAACAACTTGGCTGTGCTGGCTAGATGTTCGCAGATGTTCATCGTCAATTTACGGATTACAAGAAAGCAGTGTTTTGAAAGCGGGGGCGACTATGTCCTCTTTAAAAAGCTCTCCTCGAATGATTCAACAATTGGACTGACGGCGCCGACGACCAATCCTTCATCACGAATGTCTTGTTGCAAATCCTCGACATCTTGTTCCAACCAACGATCGGAATCATCGAACAAAAACGGTTTGGCTTGACCGGGCGAACTCTTTAGCACTTTGTAGACCGCCGAGTAGAGCGGTTGCGCCAAATCGCCAATCATCACCCGACCGTCATAGTGTCCGTAACTAGCCTTGGCACGCATATCGAGTGCTTGAACGGCAAAGATCAACGCGATCGCTGAGTATTGTTGAAACAGTTCGACCGATTTCCAAGCGAGGTTCGCAGCGCCCCAGCTGAGCCCGTTGACGTTTTGATTGAACTGTTCGGCGTGAGTGGGAAAATGTTCGACCAAAGGATTGGCGTGGTAAGTCAACATTGGCATGATCGAATTGCCCGTGATCTGAAGTCCTTTTAGACCCATGTTGTACGGCAACGCGTCATTACCACGCAGCGATGGTGACAGCCCGCCGCTGAATTCCGGAGTAACCAACGACGCGATTTGCACGTCCAAATGCTTGGCCATCAAACCGAGATAACGACGCAGGTCGTCCATCGCGATGGCGATGTACTGGCCCAGAAAATTACCGCTTTGATAAAACTGGCCCGACACCGGATCGATCAACGGGTTGTCGGAAACGGAATTCATCTCAGTCTCAACGACTTCATGGACACGCGCGATCCCTTCGACGATTGGCCCCATGTATTGGGGCAAGCATCGCAGCGAGTAACGATCTTGGACTTGGATCGGTTTGCCGTTGGTAAGCTCGCGTCCTTCTAAAAGCCAACGTTTGGTTGTCTTTGCTGTCCAGATTTGCCCGGGGTGTGGTTTGTGCTGATGGACAAAATCGTCAAACGGACTTTCATTGACCAACAAGGCTCGCAGCATCAATGACTGCGTTCCCATCGTCAGCGCCATCAGGTTCTGGGATTCATAAACCGCATTGGCCGCGACCGCACTCGAGAAAGAAGTGCCGTTGACCATCGCCAAGCCTTCTTTGGGCTGCAGTTGGAGCGGTTCCAATCCAATTTCACGAAGTGCAGCTGGGCCATCGACGACACGATCGGCAATTTGGACTTTGACGTGCCCCGTGCCGGTGATGGCTCTCGCGATCGTTGACAATGGAACCAAGTCCCCACTCGCCCCGATCGACCCAAGCTCTCGAACCTGCGGGATCGCGTCGGCTTCAAAGAATCGAACCAATCGTTCAATGATCTCCATCCTGACGCCGGAGCAGCCCTGCAGCAAAACGTTGGCCCGCGAAATCATTGCCGCCCGAACATGGCGAGGGTCGATCACTGGCCCAGCGCCGGTGGCAAGAAACGAGAGCAAATTGTCCTGCGATGCCGCAGCGAGCTCGGACGAGATGGTTTTGTTGGCCATGCCGCCAAATCCGGTCGTCACTCCATAGATCTCTTTGCATGACGCGACGGCTTGCGAGACCGTTTCGGCGGACGCGGCGATTCGCGAACGCATGGCTTCATCGTTGATGATGGAAACCGATTGCTCATTCTTTGCAACGGCAACAATCTCTCTGATCGAGATCCGTTTTCCTGCAATCGAGAGTTCACTTACGGAAACATCTGCAACTTTTTCAATCAACATGACCGAGAGTTTAAACAATCCAGGTACAAACCTCGTAGGTGCCCAACGGCAACCAATGGCAGTTCAGGGCAATATTTTGCCGAAAATTATGCCGATTGTCTCCGACTGGTGCGGCAACCAGCCAAAGAAGGTGCAAAATCGCCCCGATATCATCCACTCTTATGGCCGCGTTGGTAGCAGCAAGCAAACTAGCTGCGTCCGCGCCAACGGACTTTTCGCCCGGCGATACTCATGGCCAACGCGATCCACTGTAGCGCGACGAAAAGCGTTGTCGCCGGTGAGTGACATAACACGCCTAGCCATGATTGACGAAAACGGACCGCCGCGATGGCTCGGGGTAGATGGCCGAGCAAAATTCCAAGCAAAGCGATCAACACAACGATTGGCTCGCCCGCTTTAAAGCCAACCAGCAACATAGCGAGCGGCAGAACGCTTGAACCAAACAGCAAGATCGAAAACGGCACAATCAACCTTGGGCTGGCGATCGCTTCGTCCGCGTTTTTCATGACGCCGCGGATGACTTGACCCGCACTGTTATACATTCGGCACTCCGCCAAGTCGGTTCCGTCGATCACGTCGGTCATCAAACCTTTGCTGCGATACGCTCGCGGTAGTTTCAGTCCGTCATGCCGCGATTGGGCAATGGCGGCATGCGTGCCGGCGGTAACATAGTCGTCGCGATTGGTCAAAAAAAGTTGGCCGCAACCGGACGCGTACGATGGATGGTCGCTGCCTCGCATCCTTTGAAAGGGCAGATAGCCCAGCAGAATGAAATGCATCATCGGTATCAGCCACTTCTCCAGAATCGTGCCGGTTTCCTGGTGCGGGAACGCGCTTAGTAACGCGACATTCGTCGTTGACTTTCGCACTAGCAGTTCCCGAAGCGCGTGTGGTTTCAGGCGTACATCGGCGTCGATAAAAACAAACTGATCGTGCAAGGCAGCATCGGCTAGTTGTTTGCACGCGAACTGTTTTCCGTTCCAGCCGTCCGGCAGGTCTTTGCCTTGCAGGTAACTGACCCGGTCGTCGTTGGATTGCAATCGCTGCACGATTTGGCTGGTCGCGTCGGTGGAATGGTCGTCCAAGATGACGACTTGAACGTTGACCGATTCGCTTGCGAGGGCTGTGGCAACACACCTTTCGATGCTGGATTCTTCGTCGCGGGCTGGTACCAAAACTGAGATACTTTGGTCTGCTGGTTCCAACTCGGTTTCTAAAAAAGGACTCTGGAATAGCGGCAAGTTCGCCATGAACATGGCTGCGGGGATGGCTGCCAAAATCAAACCGCTAATAGCAAGAAACAATGTCACTGGAACTTGTCCCCATGTGCGGCGCGAAATTTTCTGCCAGTGATCCACGACTTCATTCGTCGGAAACGGTCGTAGGTTCCGCCAGCGCCGCTGCGACCACTCAAAAGGTTCTCGAACGGATCGCTTGAACGAGCGATTACTGACGTGGAGAGCGCCGTTTGTGTGGAGCGCATTTTTTGTTCCAGCATTTCGGCCCATCGCTGTTTTGTTAGTTCACGGTGATCCGTGACGCTTATAGGTGTACCTGCAAAAATAAGGCACTCTGGCAAGCTTTCTTCCCAAAATACGTATTCCAGCACCATCGGAACGACGTAGCCACTGGTCATCTTGCTGCAAAGGTGCGAAATGCCTGGCATTAGTTCTGCGTCGTGGTCGCGTGCGTCTGCAAAACGCCCCTCGGGGGTCAACCAAATCGCTGTATCGCCTGCTTCCATGATCGCTTTGCTGGTGCGTAGGAAATCGGCCGCTCCACGACTTGAATCCAGTTTGACTCCGTAGAACCCAAGTTTGGCAAAGACTTTGTATTGCTCCAACGCATCGGCGTCGATCGGTGCATAGAACTGGCGATTGGGAAACAGCGATCGATTCAAAAAATGTGCGATCAAAGGATCCCACCAGGACGGATGATTGCCGTAGACGATCAGTGGCTGGTCATCGTCGACGATCAACGAACTGCGAGAATCCCGGTCGATCGCGATGGTGTGAAAATGGCGTTTCAGATAGCGGCGCAAGAATCGGTGAAAGCCATTCTGAAACCAGCCAGCGACGTGCGGGACAGAAGTTGAATCCGATGCAGCCTGATGAGGCTTCGTTTTTTCAGACATAAAACGTCATTTCGTTAGCCGGTTGCCTGAAGCTTGCCGTCGCGAACGTCCGCGTCCAACGAATCCGCCGCAATCCAGCCGCTCATTAACACCATTGGCATTCCTGGCCCCGGGTGTGCGGCGCCGCCAGCCAGATAAAGTCCGCTGATATCACGACGCCGATTTGCTGGTTTGAATGCGCCCAGGAATTTTCCGTGGCTTGCCAAACCGTAGATCGCTCCGTTGAGAACACGGTATCGATTGTGGATTCCGTCGGGCGTCAATGACGCTTCGTAGACGATCGAGTCGCGCAGCCCTTGCAGGCCAGCGGTCCGTTCCAATTTGTCCAAGATGATTTCGCGATACGTTGGCAACATCTCGTTCCAATCGTGACCGGGACGCAAGTACGGAGTGTGCACCAAAATATAAAGCGCTTCGCCGCCTGGAGGCGCTACGCCCGGTTCGCTGATTGCCGGGGCGCAGACGTAGGCACTTGGGTCTGGCGCTGGTTCTCCGCGTTGGTAG
>CAZZDZ010000456.1:0-4854 GCA_964652675.1 uncultured Pirellulaceae bacterium | reverse complement strand
GGATCCGCGCCGTGACTGGCCGGTCGCTCCATGTCGATCAAGCTTTTCACATAAGTGTACATGTCATTGATCGGTACTTTGTGGTCAGACATCACTTTTGCCGCGACTGCGTTGTATTCTAATTCGGAACCTTTCTCGAAAACATTACTCGTTGAGTGGCGAATCGGAGTCGTGCTGGCCCAGATCAGATGTGCGCCGGTTTCCTTTAGCTTTATCACTATGTCAATCAAGTTTTTTTCGTACTGATCCGCACTGGTCGCGCGAACGCCGCCGGCGTCTCGGGCCATCACACGGAACGCCTTCATATTTGGTGCTCGGTAGACGAGGTCACCGAGTCCAAAGTTGAAGTGAATTACATCCCAGTGACCATCACCCAGTAGTTCGTCCAGGTTTTTCAGAGCCCTCGTGGTATTGCGCACTGCACCGGGCTGCATGGTCGCGTAAACCACTTCGACTCGGCCCTTCAGTTCCTTTGCGGCATCGCGTGCGGGCTGCTGGTAGATGCTGTCACCAAGAATCAAAACGCGAGGCAGGTCATCGTCAGCATACGTGCCGTGCGTGATCGCAGACACCAACAGAATTGCAATAATCGACGGTAGGAATTTCATCATCTAGCCTTGCAGTTCTGTCATGGCGCCACTGCTGTCGGCAAACTTTTCGATGGGGACATCGACTGCGTTCAGCATCGAAACGAATAAGTTTGCCATCGGCACTTTCTGCTTGCCCTCGAACGCATGAAGATTGCCATGCCTAAATCCAAGGTGATTGCCACCAGCCAACTGAAGGGGATAGTTTTTGGTGCTGTGAGAGGCGTGGGGATGGGCTGAACCCCACAGCACCAGAGTGCGGTCTAACATGTTGCCGTCGCCTTCGGGAGTGTCCCGCAAACGCTTTAGGAAGTACGCATGTTGCTGGGCACGCCACCGATCCCACTGACCAGAATAGTCGGCTGGGCGTTTGTGGGCGATGTCGTGCGTGGCGCCTTTGTAACCGAGGACATAGGTGGCGTAGTTCCACATTTCGCTATCGGACGACTGCTCGCTCTCCAACAGCAAAGTTGCAAAACGCGTCGAGTCAGTTTGAAAAGCCAGATAAACCAGATCGTACATGCAGCGGATGTATTCCTGCGGATCTTTGTGAGACACCTCAAGATTCAAGCCCTTGGTATCGACATTTGGAAGTGGTGTGTGAGTCCACTGGCTCGTTCGTTCAATCCGTTGTTCGATCGCGCGAAGTGAATCCAGATATTCATCCAGTTTGATCTGATCGGCATGCCCAAGGCGATTCTTCATGCTTGTGCTGTGATCAAGCATTAGGTCCAAGATACTGGCTTCGCGTTTTAGGTTGGCGCGAACATGTTCGACTCCTTTGCCAGCGTAGGGTTCAAACAGTCGATTAAAAATCTCTTGTGGTTTGTGCATCGATGGGATCGGGCGCCCGGGTCCACGATGAGACAGTGTCTTGCACGATCCATAGGAACCCGTTCCGCCTTCGGTGCCCAGGACCAGCGAGGCGTATCGCGTCTTATGACCATGCAAATTCGCGGCGACTTGATCAATCGAGATATTGTTGGTCTTTTCACGCTCGGTCATGTCCGCGCCCGTGGCGAAGACGTCGCCGGAGCTATGGCCGCCCATTTTCCAACCGCCCGCGTGGTCGAGCCCGCGCAGATAGCTAACACTTTCCTTCAATGGTTCGAATGGCGCCGACGATTTGTTAAACGTTAATGGGCCTGGAGTACTGCATGGCCACCAACTCCAGTCGTGATGATCCTCTTTTCGGCCAGGAACGCCGTTCTTTGCATTGGGCATGTAAGCGCCGTAAGCGAAATAGCTGACCAGCATTCGCTTTGGCAATTTAGATTCGCCTTCTTGCGCACAGCCCATGCCATCCAAAAGTGGCAGCGCGAGTGCGACGCCGCCACCTTTCAATAAGTCTCGGCGATTGAAGTGCCAGCTTTTTTGTTTCATCGCTTGGCCTCAGTCCTTTCGTCTTGAATTGAAAGCGGTTTCTTTGTGGCCGTCGTTGCACGAAAGGTCTTGCTCTGACAGATCGATACGATCATATCCTGAAACCGGTACCCGTTGTCCTTTGCTTGGCCAAGTAACTCTGAAATGGCGAACCGGTCGTGAAAAGTCAGCTTTCTGCCCATGCCATACGTCATCAATCGTCGCAGCACGTTTTCGGCGATTTCGTCTCCGCGATGTTCGATCAAATGCGATTTCAATTCAGCCAGCCCGTCAACATGTGGCCCACGTGGGACGGTCGCATCCGCTTCGACATCGATTGTGTTGATCGACCGCAGATAGGATTGATATCCCGATAGGTTCTTGTGAGTGTCCCGATTAAAACGGCTTACTCTGGTGCCGTCTTTGGCAACGCGAGGCTGAAACTTGCCAATCGCATTGTATCGTTCGAACGGGATACCCCACGGATCCAGGCGAACATGACATTCGTTGCAGCTTTCCTTTTGGCGATGTTTTTCCAACAGGCCTTTGATCGTCATTGCTTTTTCGGCTGACTCGCCAGCCGAATCCGATAGCGCTGGAACATCGGCTGGCGGAGGCGAGACGTCGTCGCCAAGGATCGCTTCGCGAAGCCAAACAGCTCGATAGATCGGGTGCGGCGCCGTGCCGGTACCATTGCCGATCAAAATCGATCCATGTGTCAACAGGCCTCCCAAGTGATGCTCGCCCTTCAAAGCGACCGGACGCAACGCATCGCCTTCGACTCCTTCTACGCCGTAGTGAGCTGCCAGCGGTTGGTTCAGCATCGCAAAATCGGAGTCAACGATGTCCAAAATGTTGGCGTTGCGGCGAACCAACTCGGCGACGTAACTGACCGTCTCGTTGATCATGTGATCACGGATGGTTGGACGATACGGCACTTCGGTACCAGCGCGTTCTCCAGCGCTGACGTAGTACAGAAACCTTGGAAACAAATCACGATTGATTGGCACCGTCTTTGACTTCGAAAGACTTAACCATTGCCAAGTGAAATGGTGGATAAATTCGCGTGATCGACTGTCTTTCAACATGCGTCGTACTTGTTGTTCAATGACAACCGAATCATCCAGTTTGTTTTCGGAGGCGATTCGCAGCAGTTCGTCATCCGGCATGCTTCCCCAAAGAAAGTACGAAAGCCGTGATGCCAAGGCGTACTGATCGGAAGTGAATTCATCGACCATGGTGTGGTACATGAATTGGGGCGATACCAGAACCATCGCGAGTGTTTCCCGCATGGCAGCTTCAAGCGTGCCGAGTTCGCGCCGCACGATGTCGTAGATTTTTACAAAGCGGTCGACTTCTTGGACGTTTGCAGGACGACGATAAGCCCGCGACATAAATCGCTGTAACACGGCCCGCACGTAGGCTGGCGGATCGCTTTCACGCAACGGGGATTCGAACAAGATCCGTGAATGATGCTCAGGTGGCCACACTTCACTAAGCGGCGCTTCGAATTCAATCCATTCAACAACCGCTCGAGGCATCGTCAAGTCGCGACGGCCATCATTCAGCGTGCCATCGTCGTACAGATTCTGAGGCGTGATGGTCATCTTGTCTGGTCGGATTTCACCTTTCACTGCGCGACCGGGTTGGGCGGGATGGTTTTCGATCCGGCCATACAACTCGAAGACTTGCGGATCATCTGGACTATTTCGCAGTTGAACGGTGCCGACCGGTTCGATCTGCTGTGTTGCGCTGTTGATGTTGATCCCATAGCCCATCACCAACCGCAAAGGAATCTCGGAGATCCCCGGTGGAAAAATCGCAGATGCCTTCACGCGAATGCGATACTCGCCTGTCTTTGGAAAGCTCCGCAGGCCCATCCCCCAAGATGGCGTGTTGCGTCGATTTCCCCAAGGGCTGATTTCGTCAGCAGCCAGGCCGCGGTCCAATCCGTGCGGTTTCCACTCGCGACGCGACTTATGAATTTTGGGAGGTTCTGGATCCACAATCGCACTGGCCATCACCCGGCGGGCACATTCGCGATAGCGGTCGAACTGCTCGGCGCCGATCTGCATTAAGTCAGCAGTGTTGTTGAACCGATATGGTTTGACCGGATCTTTGGCAAGGCTCTCGATCAACTTCAGCTCGAACCCAACAAGATCACGAATCGTATTTTGGTACTCAAAATTCGTCAGCCGCCGAGTTGCGAAAGGAACACCCTGCGCTGTTTCGACTGCTTGGCGTAGACCAGCCTCAATCCAGCGAACGACCGCCGTTCGATCAGCATCGTTGGGTTGTGGTTCATCTTCGGGCGGCATCTCGCCACTTTCAAGCATCTCCAAGATCGATTCCCATTGCTGAGATTCACGACCGGTAGAGAAGTCACCACCAAGGGTGTGCAGCGTCGTGTCACCCTTTTGTTTGTTTGAGCCGTGGCATCGGATGCAGTGAGAATCGAAAAAGGGCTGAACCTGCGATTCAAAGGCCGCTCGGTCAGCGGCAAGTTCGTCAACGTGCACAACGCAAATCAGCAGGACTGCAAAAAAGATCACAATCCTGCATCGAAACTGCTGCGTCCGATCAAACGAGACCAAGATTAATTCTCCGATTGGCTGGCCCCGATTGACATTCTGCTTAAAGTGGCCGACGTTGTCGCGGAGGGCTCGGATCGACAAATCATTTTGTCAGCTTTCCTACTAGTGTAGTTGGTTTGCAAGATGATTGCTGGTTCGATGAATCCATTGGGGTGCCAATGTTTACGATCCAAATCACTGCAATTGGATGACTGTTCGGTCGGGCTACGTCGCTCGGAGATCGACGGCTACTTTGTCGCTGGTGCAGGAGGCCAAGCTACTCTTCGTCGAGTTGACTGAGCCTCTCGTCCAGGTACTCGAAAAGGCTCTGT
>CAZZDZ010000455.1:3178-4866 GCA_964652675.1 uncultured Pirellulaceae bacterium | reverse complement strand
GATTGCCTTCGCCCATCACAACCGTCGTTCGAAACCCGAATCGCTCAAGCTCTTTGGCAAACACTGGCATCGTCAGTTCAGGCGAATAGTGCAACGTTCCGACGACAATGACCACATGCGGTTTGTCCGCGTCATCTGCGGTCGCGTTCGGCGAAACCAGAAACACGCAAGCGGCAATCGCCACTGCATGCAAAAACGCTTGATGGATTTTTATCACTCTAATTTCCTGGCGAAAGAAACACTTTGTTAATAGATGGGCGTAGATCGTGGTCAATGAAGATGGTTGCCCCATTCGATGGTTATCCACCATTTGATTTTCAACGACAAAAGGCCGCAAGGGACCTGCCGTCTCTGTCGACTTGATTTTGGCAGATTCAGGCAACCAAGATCGATCTTCGACTGCCGTCAAGTGTCGGCGGAGAATGAGTATACTCACGGATCGCTGAGCCAGACAATCAATCTTCTTTTAAACAAAGGCACTTCATGCGTCCTGTCGCTTTCGCCCGCATTTTTGTTTGTTTGGCTGTCGGTTTTGTCTCGAAGCTGGCGTTTGCGGATGATTTCCCAACGCCGATCAATACGGAGTCGCTCCCAGGCGACACCTTGATGTCGGCTGCCGATGCGGCGAAGGGATTTAAGGTTCCCGAAGGATTCAAGGTTAGTGTGTTTGCGTCCGAACCGGATGTGCAAAACCCGATCGCGATGTCTTGGGATGGCAAAGGCCGATTGTGGATCGCGGAAAACTACACGTATGCCAAACGCGAACAACGATTTCGGTTGGACATGCGCGATCGCGTTTTGATCTTTGACAACACCCATGGCGACAAATTCAAAAAGCGGACGGTGTTTACCGACAACGTTCAAATGTTGACCGGCATTGCCGTGGGCAAAGGCGGCGTTTGGCTGATGTGTCCACCGAAATTGATCTTCATTCCCGACGAAGATCAAGACGATGTGCCCGACAACGATGGCGAAGTGATACTGGATGGGTTCACCGTTGCCGATGCGAACTACCACAACTTTGCCAATGGATTGAAGTTCGGTCCCGATGGTTGGCTGTACGGACGATGCGGTGGTTCGTGCCCCGGTCGAATCGGTTTGCCAGGAACGCCAGACGAGCGTCGACTGGCACTCGAAGGAGGCATTTGGCGTTACCATCCGACGCGCAAAACAGTAGAAATTTTGACTTCCGGGACGACCAACCCGTGGGGGCACGACTGGAATGACGTTGGCGAAATGTTCTATTGCAATACCGTCAACGGTCACCTTTGGCACATGATGCCCGGTGCACATTTTACCCGCCCGTTCCTGCTTGACCCCAATCGTCGCACGTACAAGTTGATCGATTTCCACGCCGATCACTGGCATTTTGACAACGGCCAAAGTTGGTGGAAATCACGCGACGGCGCTGCGAACGAATTTGGCGGCGGGCACGCACACATTGGCACCATGATCTACCAAGGTGAAAACTGGCCTGCAGAATATCGCGGCAAATTTCTGACGCTGAACCAACACGGTCGCCGCGCCAATCAGGAAATCCTGCAACGCTCCGGTAGCGGTTACGTCGCGAAACATGGCGACGATATTCTGCTCGCCAAAGACATCTGGTTTCAAGGAATCGATCTTGGCAGTGGTCCCGATGGAGGCGTTTTCGTACTTGATTGGAGCGACACGGGCGAATGCCACGA
>CAZZDZ010000455.1:0-3078 GCA_964652675.1 uncultured Pirellulaceae bacterium | reverse complement strand
GATTGGAAATCTGCGGACGATGCCGCCCGAGTCCTGCGAGAATCAGAAATGATTCTACCGCTGCTGAAAAAGATGGCGGCCCAAGATCCATCGGCGATCGTTCGCTTGGCGCTCGCGTCGACTTTGCAAAGACTGCCGGTCTCACAGCGTGTGTCGGTTGCCCGCGAATTGGTCCAACACTCTGGCGACGCCGATGACCACAACTTGCCAATGATGATCTGGTACGGACTGATTCCGGTTGCGGATACTCATCCGGATCAACTGGTTGACGTCGCCGCGAATTGCAAGTTGCCCGATACGCTAAGTTGCATTTCACGATGCTTGGCCGAAGAAATCGACAAGACGCCCGGCCCAATCGAACGTTTACTTGGTTTGGTTGCCGACTCGGACGATTTGGCATTTCAAAAAGGGGTGATTGGCGGGCTGAGCGACGCGCTCAATGGCTGGGCAAAAGCACCGCAGCCGAAAAATTGGGATGCGGTCGCCAATCTGAAACATGATGAATTGTCCAAACAGATCCAAGCGTTGAGCGTCGTGTTTGGCGATGGACGAGCGATGGATGAAGTGAAGGCGATCGCGCTTGGAAAAACAAACGCACCACACAATATGCGTTTGGACGCCTTGCGAACATTGATACAGAGCGAACCGGATGATCTACGCGACATCTGTCAGCAGTTGTTAAAAGACGACAAGCTGAACGTCGCCGCAGCGCAAGGCCTTTCCAAGTATGACGATCCAGCGATCGGACGATCATTGGTTTCGCGATACGGAAAATTTCGGTCTCCGTTTCGGCCACAGGTTATCTCAATTCTCTCATCGCGAAAATCGTTTGCGAAAGAACTGTTGATGGCAATCCAAAAGGGAAAAATTCCACGTGATGATTTGTCCGCTTTTCAGGTTCGACAAATCCACAGCTTCGAGGACAAAGAAACTTCCGCGCTGGTCGCGAAAGTTTGGGGCGAAGTGCGCGAGACAACGGGCGAAAAACGCGAGCTTATCCGAGGACTCAAGGAAACCTTGACGCCAGAAACCTTGGCCGCTGCCGACAAAGGAAACGGGCGAAAGCTGTTCGAGAAAAACTGCCAAAACTGCCATCGTCTGTACGGAAAAGGCGGACGCGTTGGCCCTGATTTGACGGGGGCGAATCGCGACAACATCGATTACCTGCTAAGCAACATCGTCGATCCCAGCGGCGTGGTCGACAAGGATTATCGGATGACAATCCTGATGCTTGACGATTCACGTGTCATCAACGGCATGATCACAGATGAAACCGATCGCATGATCGCGATCCACACAGCAACCGAAGCGTTGAAGTTGGACAAGAAAACAGTCGATCGCCGAAAAGTAACCAACAAGTCGCCCATGCCCGAGGGAATGCTGGACAATATGTCGCAACAGGCAATTCGCGATCTAGTAAGCTACCTGCAGCATCCCACTCAAGTTCCACTGCCACAGTAACGCGAATAGAAAGCAACTCGGTTTGCAAGCGGCGTGTGCGTGTCATCGATTGACGAAAATTGGTTTGGGAGCGAAAATCCGCGCCAGGGCCTCAAAGGCATCAGGCCTATTGGGGTCTGACGCTTTTTTAACTTCGCCCGCAACCAATAGGTTACTTAGGCATGGGAATCATTGTCCCGCTGATCATCATCCTGTTTACCTGCTTGATCATTTGGCGAGCTTGCGACGGGTTCGAGGTGGCATCGGAGTACATCGGTCGAAACATGTCCGAAGGCGTTCGGGGAGGGACGATTAACGCCATCTCGAGCTCGATTCCAGAGCTTTTCACGACGCTCATTGCGCTATTTGTGCTTTCGGATACCGAAGGTTTCGCGATCGGTTTGGGCACAACGGCCGGCAGCGCTTTGTTCAATGGAATGATTATCCCAGCGGTCTGCATCCTGTGCGTCGTCGGAACGATTGTGCTTGGCGAGCGAGTCGAAACGGTCAACGTTTCCAGCAAAGTTATCTTGCGAGACGGGCTGACGCTGATTTTTTGCAACGTTGTTTTAGTCGTGTTGATTGGTGGTACGGCACTTCACTGGTGGCAAGGTCTGATCCTAATGGTGATTTACTTCGTTTACTTTGCCTACATGCTGCTGTCGATGAAACGTAATGACGCCGAATCCGCAGAAGAAAACAGCGAATCTGACGAAGAAGCATCCGACGAAAACGAAGACGACGACGAACCGTCGGGGTTGATTGGCAAGTTGTTTTATTGGCTCTCGTTCGGTCCGCTGATGGATTTGGAACGGTTCTTTGTCCGCGAGCATCACAAAGAACAAATCGCCAAAGAAAACTGGAATGCGTGGCCGCTGTTGCTGACATCCACTGGGCTTATCGGCGCGGCCTGCTGGCTGTTGGTCGTTGCATGCGAATGGTTGGGCACTGGCGATGCAAATACGCTGCATCCCAACTACCAGTTTCTTGGCTACACCCTGAAAGGGTTTGGGATGCCCGCGATTTTTGTTGCCGTGATTTTCGCGGCGATGGCAACGAGTGTTCCCGACACGATTATTTCGATTCGCGATGCAAAAGACGGCGACTACGACGATGCCGTCGCAAACGCTTTGGGAAGCAACATTTTTGACATTTGTTTTGCGCTTGGCTTTCCGCTATTTTTGTTCACGATCCTTCACGGGTCGATCAAAATGTCACCCGAGATTGTTTTGCAAAGCGGCGAGATTCGAATTCTACTGTTGATCCTAACCATTGTCGGTTTCTTTGTTTACTTTTTAGGTAAACGCGGCGTTGGATCAGATGGCACAAAGTACATCGAAATGGGACGCGGCAAAGCTTATTTGCTGCTTGTAATCTATGTGCTGTTTGTGGGCTACATTGTCGGGCGAAGCCAAGACCATGCGTGGGCAAACGCGGTTGCTCAGCAACTGCAATCGATCATGAATCTGTTGCCAAAAATCGGCTAGTGCTTAGACGTCGTATAACTCGTAGCGGAAGTCGTCAAGACTTTCGGCCAAATGCCCAAACGGCTTCCTTCCTCGAATACCACCAACCAGCCGACGGTCTTCAAGCAAAGCTGGCGTACGATTAGTTTGTAGTACCCGGCTTTAGCCGGAA
>CAZZDZ010000454.1:0-4876 GCA_964652675.1 uncultured Pirellulaceae bacterium | reverse complement strand
GAGCAACAATCCGGCGAGCAGCAACAAGCTCAGAAGCCGCAAACTCCCGAGCAGCAGGCTGAAGATCAGTTGCAAAAAGCCATCGAGAAGATGAAAGACGCGGAGGAAAAACTGAAAGTCGCCAAACGAGAAGAAGCCACCGAAGATCAAAAGGCGGCTGAGAAAGACTTGCGAGACGCCATCGATCGTCTCGAAAGAATCTTGCGTCAGTTGCGCGAAGAAGAAATGCAACGTGAATTGGCGCGGTTAGAATCGCGTCTTCGCAAAATGGCTGCCATGCAAGTCAACGTACTCGACGACACCGTTTCTCTGGCCGCTACCCCCGCCGCTCAACGCAATCGCCAAACCGACTTGAAAGCCGGTGACCTCGCGTTTGAGGAAAAGAGTATCACTCTGGAAGCCGACCGAGCCATGCTGTTGCTTCGCGAAGAAGGTTCCAGTGTGGCGTTCCCAGAAGTCGTGGACCAAATTCGTAGTGATACGAAAACGGTTTCCCAGCGTTTGGCCGAAACAAAAATCGACGCCGTCACTCAGGGGATTCAGCAAGATATCCTGGCGGCATTAGAAGAAATGATCGCGGCCCTGCAACAGGCACAGCGGGATTTGGAAAAGAAACAGCAGCAACAACAGCAACAGCAACAACAACAGCAGCAACAAGGCGAGCAGCCGTTGGTTCAGAGCCTTGCTGAATTGAAACTGATTCGCACAATGGAAACACGGATCAAAGCGACAACAGACCGCTACGGCCAATTGCTAGAATTAGGTGACACCGGATCGGACGAGGTGTTGCCACTGCTGCAGAACTTGGCCGAGCGTCAAAATCGCCTGTACCGAGTCACCAGAGATTTGGTACTTAAAAGAAACAAATAACCCGCGAGCAACACGTGAGATTTTCTAAAACAGGTTTGCGTCTGAGCTACGTCGCTACTTTGGTGGTGTTTGCGTTTAGCGGAATTTGTGTCACTGCAACGGCGGATGATTCCCTGGACCGCAGAGCAAGCTGGGAGCTCTATGACGCCGATGCGATGTCTTCGATGTTGCGTGCAAGTTTGGTGGAGCTTGATGTCTCTTCCGAAGACATGGATGCGGCAACCGAAAAATTCTTGGCAGCAATCGAGCAGCGTGACGTAGATCCTTTGGATGCGTACGTAGCCGTCGCGCGGACTGTCAACGATGACGTCGAAGATTTGATCAACGAAGCGGAAAAGAATGTGGTCCAGGCTGGCGTCGGGATCGACCCTGTCGCTCCCGGTTATGCTGCGATCGAATCGTTGCCCAAAACCATGCGTGCGTCCGTGCGGACTTGGTTGGGACGCGAACTGGTACGCCAACGGTTATACGACGAAGCGTTGCCGGTGATCGCAGAAGTAGACCCGGTCGATTCGATCGATCCCGCTGCGATTCTGTTTTATCGCGGTGCGTGCTACCACTCGATGTTGATGAAAAAGGAGACACTGTCCGATCTACGTCGGTTGCTGGAGAATGAAGACGAGTGTCCTGTACGGTACACGCGGACTGCGAAAATGATGGTCGCCGACATCAAGCCATTAAAGGAAGATTCGTTGGACGAAATTTCGCGAATCATGACAGATGTGACTCGCCGATTGGATTTGGGACGCGCCGATAAAGACGTCAAAGAAAAAGAGCAAGAAGTGATCGACAAGCTGACCAAGTTGATCGACAAGATCGAAGAACAGCAACAGCAACAACAGCAGCAACAGCAATCCAGTGGCGGTCAAGGAAGCGGAAAGCCTCAAAACGGCAAAGCCACGCCGATGCAAGACAGTCAGATCGGTGGCGCAAGCGGCAATGGCGACATTGACCGTCGAAACTTGGACCAACGAGATGGCTGGGGGAATTTGCCTCCTGCAGAACGCCAGCAAGCCTTGCAACAGATCAGCCGCGACCTACCAACTCACTATCGCGAAGCGATCGAAGCGTATTTCCGCAAACTGGCAACGGAAAACAAGTAGCGATTGCCCAGGGACTAAGCTTCCAGCCGTTCTTAGCCTCCTGCTTGACCGTAGAAGTGCCGTACCGCGCGGCCGCTGATGGTTTCTTTTTCGATTAGTTCTTTCGCGATCAACTCGATTGCATTGGCGTTCACCTCGTCACTCAACTCGTGCTCGGTTTTGTCCAGCAAGCGACGATGCAAGCGATCAAATTGCTTTTGCGTACTGACTCGATCTTCCAGCAACCGTGCAATCAGTCGTAGGTCTTCTGCTGCGCCGCGTTCACAATATTTGCCCGTAAACTGAGATTCAGCGACCATGCCCGCGAACAGGATCAGTATTTCGTCTTCGATCAGATTGCGTGATGCCTTGGCTTTCGCCTTGCCGATCTTGCAAACGCCGAGTCTGCGTTGACCGAATTCGCTGCGCCCCGGTTTGATGGTTACTTTTTGAATGGGGCGATCGAGCGAAAGTGCCATCACGGCATGACCGGCTTCGTGGTAGGCCGTCGCGGTCAGGTTTTGAATCGAATGTTTCGATTGGCCCTCTGGATCGTTTGGTGCGCTAGCTTGATCAGTCATGTGTGGTTTATTCGAGTAGCAATCGTGGCCGTTCTCATGACCGGCCAAGCCAACAGTGGTATGCTACTACACTTTCGCGTTGAGATGGAAATAGAAATTGTTGCATGGCTGGCGTAGATTCCCACTGGCACGGCTTGTCGTGTTTCGAAATAAAAGTCAACAAACCATTCGGGCCGACACTTTTTCGGCAACTTGGAGATGCCGCTAGGCGACTGCGTGAATCCGGGCTCGCAGACGGTGCCGTAAGCTCTTACGGATCGATCGCCGTCTATTGGAATCAACCGCCCGCTGCAGAACAGATTCAGCGGCAGGTTACCGAAGTTGTTTTGCAGAGTTTAGATTTACGGCCAGATTTGTTGGCCGCATCGCGCCAAGAGCATACGTTTGATGTTCGCTACGATGGCGAAGATTTGGACGCCTTGGCCGAATATTGTGCTTTGTCGGCCCGCGAAGTCATCGAGCGGCATAGCGCGGCGGAATATGTCGTCGCGGCGGTTGGTTTCATGCCGCACTTTGCCTACCTATGGGGCTTGGATCCGTCGATCGCTTCACCACGCAGGATGTCACCGCGGGTACGCGTTCCCATTGGCAGCCTGGGCATCGCCGGGCAACAAACGGGAATCTATCCGGCTGAAAGTCCAGGCGGCTGGCAATTGATTGGTCGGGTCAGCCCCGATGCGTGCAAAGCGATCTGCCCACAAATGAAGATCGGCGATATCGTTCGCTTTCGGGAGATTCGCGCATGAGCACGCTGATTGTTAACGTCGACGCAGGAGAACACGACGATCACCAGTTGGATTTGGAATTACTGCAGTATGTCGACGCGCTGAATATTGCCTTGGGAGGCCATGCTGGTGATCCGAAGTGGAGCCAACAATTGGCCAAGCGTGCGATGGAATCCGGAAAACGCGTCCACTTGCATCCCGGTTATCCCGATCGCCAGCGGTTTGGTCGTGTGGAATTGGACATTCCGTGGACCGAGCTGGCTGAGTCGTTGACAGTCCAGCGTGCTGTGCTGCCTGATGTCACGGCGTGTAAGTTTCATGGCGCGATCTACAATCGTTCTATCGTCGATGCCGAGTTTGCTCAGCGATTGGTGCAGTGGTGCGATAAAGACGGAATCGATTGCCTCGTCACGATGGACGACAGTTGTCTTGCTGGGGTGGCTCAAGATTCAGGGATTACCGTACTGCGAGAATCGTTTGTTGATCGTCGATATGTATGGACGGGTGATCGGCTGGCGCTGCAGTCGCGGTCCGAGTCCGGCGCGGTGATCACGGACGTTTCGGATGTGTTGCGTCAAGCAAAGTCGATTGACGAAGGGAACATTGTGCTGGCCGATGGCACGCAGCGAGCGATTCGGTGTGATACGATTTGTTTTCACGGTGATAGCGTCAATGCGTTGGCTTTGGCGAAAGCGATCGACGAATGGAAACACGATCGATGATCAAAACGAATTTGGGGATTCATCAATTTGTGTGCGGCGCGGATTTTTCGCGACTTCACCAAGGCTTTGCTCCTGGCGGCCCGCAAGATCGTTTTTCGTGTCGATTTGCGAACTTGCTGCTGGGGAATGAACCGGATGCGGGCGCGATCGAGTTTACGTTGGTGCCCGCGGCGTTTGAAGTCACACGCGACTGCCACTTAGTCGTCGGCGGAGCCGAGTGCGAGATATCGGTTGACGGCCGCGAAGTGCCCCAATGGACGGTTTTGGCTGTAGACGCGGGTTCGATGATTCGTATCAATATTGGTCCAAACGGATGTCGCGTTTATGTGTGTGTTGCCGGTGGCCTGAACGCGGATTTAGAATGGGTCGGCGATGGTTTGTCCGCCGAAGTGGGACGTCGTCGGTCAGTCGACCAGTTTCAGTGGGAGCCTAAGCTTGGTAGCGTGCGTGCAATGGTCGGGCCCGAGGCGACCGAGGCCGCGATTGCTCAGTTGGTTGAGCAGGTTTGGACGGTATCGCCACAGAGCAGTTCGATGGGAGTGCGGTTGCAGGGGGCAGCATTGACGCTGCCGGATTTCGACATTCAGTCATCGCCCGTCCAAGACGGAACCGTTCAAGCGACAGAAAGTGGGTTGATCGGTTTGTTGCGCCAAAGAGGGACGCTGGGAGGCTATCCAAGGGTTGCGACGATCATCGATTGCGATGTCGATCGTTTGGCGCAGTTTGGTCCAGGAAATCGACTGCGTTTTGAAATCGTCGATCGTGTCCAAGCGGCTAAGTTGTGCCAACAGCAGGCTTTGGACTTGAGAGTCTAGCTGGAAAACGCCGCTTTGAATTGTATACGCAGCTTTTTGCAGTGTTTTCTGATCGTACTCGTACTCAGGCGTTTCGCCGGT
>CAZZDZ010000453.1:0-4883 GCA_964652675.1 uncultured Pirellulaceae bacterium | reverse complement strand
TAACCTGACCCCAACGCAGTCTCTGCAACGCAGTCTCTTGATTGCCCCAGCACCAACGACTATAAATCGGTAGGGATCTGCGCGTGGCTAGCGGGGCCCTGCTAGCGGGCCCTGGGCTATTTGCGCAATTGGTTGTTCGGAGTGAATCATGCTGAGTTTTCGATGTCTCATTCTTGTTCTTGTTTCCGGCTTGGGGCCTGCGATCCTATCGTGCTCGGCACGTGAACCGATTACTGTTGAAAACGTTGAAACCGAGTTGGAGCAATTAGCCCAAGTTCCTAAGGGAGATCGTACCTCCGAAGCGTTCAGCAATCGTGCCGCTACGATCAATCGACTGCTGCTTCAGCTCTCCGCCGACGAACGATACCGAATCTTGAAGGCGTTTACTTTCTCAGATGGGGAGGAGGATATCCAAGCGGTTTCGGCACTCTGTGATGTCGTCGCTCCGCCGAAAGAATTCGCACGGCTGATCGGCGCACGCCTGAAGAAAAACACTTTTGCGACACCGTCTGTCGCAGACGTCGACGGCCTGTTTAGCACGGCGTGGCTCTTGGTAGAGACTGCAGATGACTTGGGGCTTTTGCGAGTACTCACGAACGAAGTGGAGTCACTGACAGGATCTCGTTCCACTGTGTTGCACGCAATTCTGCTTGCTTCTCAGTCGGGCAACGAAGACAAAGTGCGTTTGATCATTAAGCAGTTCGCCAACGAAAAAGCGATCTCCAACGGATGGGCGCTCGATGCGGCGGTGCTGTCCTGCGTTTGTCGTGAACTAGACAACTGCAGCGATGTCCTGAGCGAAATCAGCAGCTCCATCTTGGATCGTCAATCCGTTTCTCCCACCGTGAAAGCATTTTTGGCACGAACGCACTTCTCATTACAGGAAAAAGAGCTGCTAGATCCATTTCGCATGAACGAAGACTGGATCGCGGTTGGAAAGCGAGCCAGCCTCTTCGCGCATGACAATCACATCACGCACTTGGCGGGTAGTGATGCCTACTACGTCTACCGATATCCACTTGCAGGCGACTTCCGTTTTCAAGTTCAACAGGTTGATCCGAACAATGAAGACGCCTGCCGAATTCAGTTTGCAAATCGCTCGTTTGGTCTGAAACCGTTTTACAGACCTGGGGCGAATCTGCGTGAGCTTGAGAAATCAGGGGACAGCTTTCGGGCTCGATTGAATGGCTATCAGTTGGGGGAATTCCCAATGGTTTCAACCAACCCTTGGATCGTTCTTGATCCAAGTGGAAACATGACCGAGCGATTTCGTTTCATGAAGTTGACTGGGGCTCCGACCATACCAGGTGAAGTCAAGTTGATCGGCGATGCGTCTTCCCACGGCTGGACATCAAGCGACAACTCGGACGAACTTTCGTCATCGAACGGCGTTCTTGAATCAGCCAAATCAGATTCAATACACCAGCGAATTGTCCGTCACTATCGTCCGCTGCAATCTGATGAAACGTTTGAATATGAATATTTTGCATCGGCGCAATGCATAGCCCATCCCGCATTGGGGCCGTTTGCGTTTCTGCTTGAACCCGATGGCGTGAAGCTGCACTGGGTAACGAAGTCTGACGATGACTGGACTGGGCTAAGCGTTGATAACGAACTGGTCGAGCCGCTTAATCGACGCGGCGCAAGAAAGCTGCCCGTGCGATTGAACCAATGGAACCAGGTATCGCTGTCGCTCAGCGACAACCAACTGACGATCCGGTTGAACGACACAGAGGTTTATGCACGTCCTGTGCAATCCGACGATGACACTCGGTTTGGTTGGTATCACAACCCAAGTGAAAGATCAGCTCGGGTCCGCAATGCAACGCTGCGTGGAAACTGGCCTAAGAGTTTGGACGTCGATACGATCGCCGAACCTCGCGGTGCAGGGTCACCGACTGATTTACGGACACTGCATCAACTGCCTCGGTTGGATCCGGAGTTTCCAATGGAGCTTGATCTAAATCGCCTGTGGAACTCCTATCGCCACAACGAACTGGAGAGTTTTGCCGAAGGCAACCGCACGCAACTGAAGCAATGGCAACCGACAGCGCGGTACGAAACGCGATGGAGAAGTCTTGGGCATGCCCAAGGTGAATGGCAGTCGATTCCCGGCAGCGTTCGACACATTGCTGCGTATTCCGACGATTTATTGTTCTTTGAAAGCCCGCTTCTGGGAGACTTCGAGTTTCAGTTCGAGCAGCAAAACACTGAGTTTGGCGACATTCAGGTCGTAGCCGGCGGCGTCCGCAACAAGCTCGACGGCGGAAGAGCGGTCATTACTGGCGGAGATGTGATTGCCAAAGTCGAAACGCTGATTGAACCGCCACTAGGAATCGAACGCGCCTGGATACACCAACGGTACGTTGTTCGCGACGGCGTTTTGTCGGTCCACGTCAACGGCCGAAAGGTTCATCAGCGAGATGTCGTCGAAGGCTATCCCTGGCTCGCATTGTGCGCAGACGACAAAAGTGCTGGAGTCGTGAGGAATATGGAAATCATGGGAACGCCGGCTATTCCGAGCTCTTTGGAATTGGTGCGTCCGCGCCTACCTGGCTGGCGTTCGTACTACAGCCTCGGAATCAAGGCTGGAGACGGAGTTTGGTCTCATCAAGATGAGAGCATCGTGGGTCTTCGAGAGGACTTCCCCCAAGGATCCGGTCGCGAGCGCATGCTCTATTACCAGCGACCGCTCAAGGGGAGTGATGCGGTGGAGTACGATTTTTTCTACGAACCAAAATCAACGATGGTGCATCCCGCACTGGATCGAATGGCGTTTGTGGTCAAGCCAGACGGTATTCAGTTGCACTACGTCACTGATGGCCGAGATGACAAAACACTCCGTGACAAAACCAACATGCGAGTTGAGCCAACCGAGCAACGTGAGCGTCCAAGTGTGTTGCTAAAGGAGAACCAGTGGAACCAAGCACGAATCTCTCTTCACGGCAATTCGATACAAATGCGGTTGAATGGTACGGTCGTCTATGAACGCGAACTAAGCTCAGACAACCAACGCCTGTTTGGACTCTTCTACTTTTCTGATCAGACGTCAGCCAACGTTCGCAACGTCGTGCTTCACGGATCTTGGCCCAGGAAATTACCTACTGCCGCCGAACAACAACTCAACGCATCACGCGACATGTTGGCTAGCCGTATGGTTCGAGACTTTGCAGAAGGAAGCATTCCGGACAAGTCATTTCGCATCCAAGGTCAAGCATTGGGGACCTACACCAAGCGGCCTGAGGGACTCGAATTGACCGTTCCAGGGGCCGCGGGTCAGCGACAGTCTGGAATCCTGAGCCAATACACGTTGTCGGGGGACTTTGACGTTAGCGCGGAGTTCGATAGCTTTCGCCCCGATTTGGGCGACAACGCAGACAGCCTATGCTCCGTGCGTCTGGACGTTGTCCTGGGCGGCGAAGACCTTCCCGTTGGCACGGTTCAGCGATACACGGTTCCTGGACGCCAAAAGGCAAGCGGAGGTTTTGCGACTCGGCGCGAAGATGGAGCGTATGAGCGAAAAATCGAAACGATTGACTGGGAGTCCAGTTCCGGTGCGTACCGAATCGCACGTCGCGGCGACAAGATGTTCCTGCTTGTTAAGGACGGTGATGCACTTGGCTTTCGACTGTTTCGCACATTCCAGGTTCCCACGACTTCCTGCAAACAAATTCGCTTGATGAGTGTCGCGAAGAATGCGGCTGCGACGGGCGTCGTTTGGAAACGGCTCGATGTACGGGCAGACGACATTTCAACAGGTGACAAACTAACCCAGGAAGTCATTTTCGTTGCCAATGCTGATGGATCGAACCTGCGGAAAATCGAATTAACTCCCGAAGCGCAGGGTATGAACGGTTCGCCCCACTTGTCGCCTGATGGAAAGCAAGTCGTGTTCCATGCCGGGACGGGGGCTCCTTCGATGTCCAGAGTGTTTGTGGTCAATTCCGACGGAACCGGCCTCAAGGATATTGGGCCTGGCAGCCTGCCAACTTGGATGCCAGATGGCAAGCAAATTGCTTTCTGCTCACCTCCATGGGATTTGGCATTGATGAAACCAGATGGCCGCGAGCGCCAAGTCATCTATCAGAACGGGTGGGCGATAATTCCGTCTCCAGACGGCAGGGAAGCTGTATTCAGGGACTTTGGAGCGGCGGGCAGCGGGAACCTCACCGTCATGGATTTCAAAACTCAACAGAAGCGACAACTGCTCACTGGTGATCTCCAACGATACAACGGCCTGTATTGGGGTTTCGGTTGGTCACCAGACGGCAAATGGATTTCGTTTTACGGGAAAAGCCGAACTACGGGGAAGCATGAGTTCGCAGTGGTCAGCGCCAAGGGATCGGATCATGGGTTTCGCGTTTTAAAGAAAGACGCAGACGACTTCTTTCCCCGAACATCATGGCACCCAGATGGGGACAGAATCCTCATTGGCCGGCGTCCCCAGAATCAGCAGAGCGGCGCCTTCTTATTGAAATTGAGTGACCAAGACTATTGCGAACCACTGTTCGCCCCCACTGGAATCACCAGGGCAGGACCAGGAGCCTGGTCATCTGACGGATCACAGATTGTGTTCAGGGGCGTGGCAGCAGAGCGATAAAATATCGTGTTTGCCGAAGTTCGTGGTAGCTTAACCGTCACAGTTTGGTGGCCGCAAGCTCTTGTTATCGTCTGGTTAGCGCCGCCATGAATTCTACTTTTGGAAACCAACTATGAACCGCGTTGTCTCACGCAAGTTGGCACAGAGGGTACTGCCTTTGCCTACCTGATCGCATGCACGTCTGCGTTGGCTGCAAATACGTTGTCTGCAAAGCCGAACGTGATTTACAAGCACGCGAGGCAGCTGCGTCGCCCAAAGCCAGCGTCAAACGTCGTGCCGAGAC
>CAZZDZ010000452.1:0-4918 GCA_964652675.1 uncultured Pirellulaceae bacterium | reverse complement strand
GTCATCCACGGGCGTTTGAGTTTTACGTCGACACGGAAATCAAAACCACAGAAACAGAAACCAATTCGATCGAATCAGCTGTGCTGCTTTCCGACGTAATTGCTCACGTAGCAAAACAAGGTCCGCAAACGCTCGAATCGGTTGAACTATTGCGTAAGGTTGCCGAGAGAGTTCGCCCCGTTTTGGAATCCGCCGATGATCCGGCCATACAAAGCAGAAAGGATAGCTTTGATTCGAATATCAAGTTGCTAGAAGAACGCTTTGACAAAAAATGAGTGTTCAACCAAGGCGTCTGACGCGCCGCAGCCTTTCAGCATTTGCCGTCGTGACTACTGAGCACAACGCAAAACGCTTATATTCTGTGCATGAATCGAGAACGTGAACACAGCCGCAAATGTTGGGATGCCTTGGTCGACCAAGGCAACGAGTGGACGGTGCCGTTCGATTCAACCGTGATCGCAGCAGCACGCCAAGGCGATTTGCAGCTATTACTGACACCATGCAAACCCGTGCCGATGGATTGGTATCCACCGTTGCAAGGGACGCAGACGCTTTGTTTGGCGACTGGAGGCGGTCAGCAAGCCCCGGCTCTGGCAGCAGCAGGTGCGGTGGTGACAACAATCGATAACTCGCCCAAGCAGCTTGCCCAAGACGAATTTGTCGCTGAACGTGAAGGGCTGAAGATCGAAACGGTTCTGGGCGACATGGCAGATTTGTCGATGTTTGCGGATCAACAATTCGGCCTGGTCTTTCATGCTTGTAGCAATTGTTTTTGCAAAGAAATTTTGCCCGTTTGGCGAGAAGCGTTTCGCGTGCTGCGTCCAGGCGGAGTGTTGCTGGCGGGTTTCTGTAATCCGATTCGCATGGCGATCAAAGATGAAGACCACGATCGCAATCATCTTCAAATCACGCGAAAACTACCCTGGTCTGGGCTGGATGATCGAAACGAAAATGAACTCGATGCACTTGGGCATGACGCGGACGGTTTGATCGAATTTGGCCACACATTGGAAGACCAAATTGGCGGCCAGCTTGCTGCCGGTTTTCACATGACGGCGATGTTCGAGGATAATTTTGAACGCGCAGGCGAACCGGATCCGATTTCGCAATACATGGATACCTTTATTTCAACCCGATCGATACGCCCGCTGTGAACACACCCGCTCACATTTTGATCTCGATTGCATCGTTGACACGCGGCCAGAGTGCGCAAGCGGGGAAAGTAAACCAGTCCAGCTATTTGTGGCCCGCAACGATTGGTGCAACGTTGCCCGACGCGCCGATGTTCGCATTCTATGCAATCGAAAAACTGATCGTCGGTAGTACGGAACGTGAAATTTGGACCACGCGATATTTTTTGCCAGCGTGGCAAGATTTTTTCGACGTATTCAATAGCGTGCCGATTTGTTTGATCGCTCTGTCAATTGCGTTGGCGCTGCGTCGGACCTGGGTTGTCGTGCTTTGCGTTTCGATGTTGTTGCATTTCGCATTTGATTTGCCGCTACACCACGATGACGGGCATCGACATTTTTGGCCGCTAACGGATTGGCGTTTTGCGAGCCCGGTGTCTTATTGGGATACGAAACACTTCGGGATTTGGGCGGCCGGCAGTGAATTTGCTATCTCTGTGGTTTGCTTTGTGATCGCGTTTAGGCGGCACACTAATACGCTCGTTCGATCTGGGTTGGTGACGTTGGTGGCGATCTATAGCCTGATGATGTGGGGCTATTTCGCGTACGTGACGCGCGTAGCTGTCGCCGGATTTGCGGGGTAGCTTTACCGCGTTGTTCTTGTGGCGAACGGCGGCGTCACGAAAAAACCCGGGCCTTTTATGACCCGGGTTTTCGTTTGCTAACTATTTGCGGTTGGGGTTAGTCGCGACTGCGACCACGTCCGCCACCACCACTTCGGCCACGACCACCGCCGCCGCCTCCACCACTGCCGCCGCGACGACGTCGTGGACGATCTTCGTCCGAACCACGGTCGCCACGATCGCGGTCACCACCGTCGGCTTCGGCTGCTGCTGCGATTGGGTCGTCTTCACCCAGCTCTTCTAGTGCCTTGCGGCGACTGAGCTTGACTCGATCGTGCTCGTCGACATCGATGACCAAGACTTTCATTGCGTCACCAACATTGACGACTTTGTCGATGCTGCTGATGTAGCCACTGCTCAATTCGCTGATATGGCACAAGCCGTCGCGACCTGGCAAGATTTCTACGAACGCGCCAAAGTCTTTGATGCTGCTGACGGTTCCGTCATAGATCTTGCCGATCTGAACGGTTGCCGTGCAGGCTTCGACTTGACGCATCGCTTCGGCTGCCGTTTCCTTGCTGGAACCGGCTACCAATACGGTGCCTTCGTCGTCGACTTCGATCACGCATCCGGTGGTTTCTTGGATGCCACGAATGTTCTTTCCGCCAGGGCCAATCAAGGCACCGATTTTGTCGGCGGCGATCTTGGTTCGCAACAAACGCGGAGCGGTTGGAGCGGTTTCGCGTCGCGGACGTGGAATGGTTGTCAGCATCTTGCGAAGGATTTCGATACGAGCTTCGCGTGATTGCTTCAACGCCGCACGGATGATTTCTTCGCTGATACCGGTGACTTTCAAGTCCAACTGGATACCAGTGATTCCGTTTTGCGTTCCAGCGACTTTAAAGTCCATGTCGCCGAAGTGATCTTCGGTGCCCAGGATGTCAGTCAACAACACATAGTCGTCATCGCTGTTGCGGACCAAGCCGACCGAGATACCGGCGACTGGGTTGCTGATCGGAACACCCGATGCCATCAAGGCAAGCGTTGCACCACAGACCGATGCCATCGAACTGCTACCGTTGGATTCGGTGATGTCACTGATGACGCGAATCGTATACGGAAAATCTTCGGCCGCTGGCAGCACGGGGGCAACGGAGCGTTCGGCCAAACAGCCGTGTCCGATTTCGCGGCGACCAGGGCCGCGGATGGGACGGCATTCGCCGACGCTGAAGGACGGGAAGTTGTAGTCCAGCATGAATTTCTTGCTGTACTCTGCGATCAGGCCATCGACGCGTTGTTCGTCGCGAGCGGTTCCCAATGTGACGGTGATCAGCGATTGAGTCTCACCACGCTGGAACATGGCCGAACCATGAACGCGGGGCAGCAAGTCTGTTTCACAGTAGATAGGACGCAAGCTGCTGTTGTCGCGACCGTCAGGACGAGTACCAGCGACGATCAAATCGCGGATAACTTTTTCTTCCAGATCGTGCCAAACGGATTTGAATCGTTTGGGGCAAACCGCATCATCGGCCTTTGGATCAGGAATGACTTCGCCGCGTGCTTTTTCTTTGACGTCGCGGATCTTATCGGCACGATCTTGCTTGCCGGTCGTTTGCATCGCGCCACGGAAGTCGTCGTAGTACGCATCGTTCAAGCGAGTGAACAATCCGTCGTCTTCTGGCGGAACGTATTCTACTTTGGTCGGATTGACCTTCTGATACAGCTCTTCTTGCAAGTCGATGACGTCGTGGATGACTTTATGAGCGAATAGGATCGCTTCCATCATTTCGTCTTCGGGCATCTCGTGCGCGAAGCCTTCGATCATGGCGACTTCTTTTTTGGAGCCGCTGACGATCATGTCCAGTTCGCTCTCTTCCAGCTCGTCGTGAGTTGGAAACGCAATCAGTTCCCCGTCGACTTTGCCGACGCGGACGGATGCCAGAGGTCCCAAGAACGGTAGTTCGCTGATGTGCAATGCAGCAGCGGCACCGTTCATCGCCAACACGTCACCATCGTTTTGCAAATCGCTTGCGACAACAAACGCTTGGACTTGGACTTCGTCCTTGTAGCCTTGTGGCCACAGCGGTCGAATCGGTCGGTCCATCAAACGAGCGCTAAGCGTTTCTTTGGTGCTTGGTCGCCCTTCACGCTTCAAAAAACCACCGGGGAATTTACCCGCCGCAGCGAGCCTTTCGCGGTAGTCACACATCAGTGGGAAAAAGTCGAGTCCTGGACGCGGGTCGCTCGATGCGGCCGCGACGAGTACTACGGTTTCGCCGTACTGAACAAGGACGGAGCCAGCCGCTTGCTTTGCTAACTGGCCGGTCTCGAAGGACAATGTTTGTTGCCCAATTTTCTTCTCTACACGAATTTTCTTATCTGTCACTTTTTGACACCTTCACAATACAACCTACATAAACAACAAAAGCGGTGGCCGTGCGATCGCACACGCGATGCTGGGGTTTAAATATGGCGACCACGCTCCTACAAAAAACTGCGGCGCTTGGTGAGAGATAGAGTGGTGTGTTGACAGCCAGATGCTGAACCGGTTTCCAAAACCGTAAACACAATCACCCCAAGACGCACAGCACTACCGCAGGTAGCCACATCCGATGCGTCAGAGAGAAAAGAGGCCTCGCCGCCCATTGGCGAGAGAGGCTGTTTGCCATCATCGCAGGTGTGCGGCTGAGTCGGGCTACTTTCGAATGCCCAATTTTCCAATGATATCGAGATATCGTTGCGGGTCCTCGCCCCGCACATAATCCAACAAACGTCGGCGTCGGCTAACCAAGCCCAACAGACCACGCCGTGAAGCGAAGTCTTTGCGGTGTGTCCGCATGTGTTCGGTCAATCCGTTGATTCGTTCTGTCAAAATCGCGATCTGAACCTCCGGTGAACCTGTGTCGCCACCCGTTGTTCCATGCTCTTTGATCAGTTCGGTTTTACGGTCTTTCGAAATCGTCATTCGTCGTTCTAGTTTTTGATTCTATCTGATTTTCTCGGATTCAATTAGCTCGGTAGTGTACCGGGCTCTGGTGATCCTGCAACGGCAAAATGACTCGCTTTTGGAATCAAGCGGACGCTTCTGGGTTCTAAGATTCCGATAAGGCAGTCTTCTAGGGTGCCAAATACCGAGGCAAATCTGGCCAGCTGGAAGCCTGTCGC
>CAZZDZ010000451.1:0-4936 GCA_964652675.1 uncultured Pirellulaceae bacterium | reverse complement strand
GTCCTTTGAAGACCTGCAAGTGACCCCGCAAAAAGGCATGGCATTGTTCTTTGAACACAGCGTTCACCACAAAGGCGAACCAGTTCACGCTGGTCGCAAATACGTACTGCGAACCGATGTGATGTACTCAGCAGCGAGTGACGACGAGTACGATTCCTACGACCAGGATGACGATGACGAAAACTACTGATCTGGCCATACACATGATCGTCCAAGAGAGGGCGGTGATGATCTCGCGAAGCGTTCCCCAATTGCGTTAATTCACACGAAATGGCAGGGATCGCCTATTCCAGTCCATCGACGCCCGGTGGTGGAATGAGCGCTCCGCCCAGACGTCCTAGTCGTTTGGAAGGCCAGAAACGTGGCTCGAACGAGAATCCGGCGCTGACGTTGTCGCGTCCCGAGTCGACGTTCACTCCAAGTCGCACTAACAGCGATTCACCGATGCGAGTGAACCCAAATGACTGGCCGATATTGCCCGTGGAGCCAAAGTCGAAGGTTGTCCCGCCAGAGATGATCCATTTTTCGTCGACACGATAGTTTATCGAACCTCGCAGAACCGTACTGCTAATTGGGCCTTCAAGCGAAAGCAGTCCGATGTACCAATCTCCGGTTCCTGGTCGGCTGCTGCGTAGACCCGCACTGATGCTGCGCAGTCCATCGTCAAAGAAGTCAATGTAACCATCGGTGAGCAATGTGAAACGGTCTCCGATGTGATATCGGAAATCGTATGTCAGTGGGCCAACCGCTTCGCCGAAGTTATCACGGTCTTCGTCAGGGAATATCGTTAGGTCCACATCGAATTGCAGCAAGTCGACAATCCGTTCACGACCGGGCAATCCACGTTTGGTTTGCCACCGCTGGTGCAATCCAAGACGAAACTGCTCCAAATCGTCTGCGATCACGTCGCTGGGGTTGGTCACATTTCGCTGCAAACCCTGTCGCAACGCGAAGGTTCGTGGATCGAATTCACCCGGCAAGAACAATCCAAAGTTATCTTGAATGAAACGGCGACGAAACTGTTCTTGAGCATCGTCATCCAGCGGGTCGTACAACGGCAGCTCTTCAAAATTGGTATCACTATCGGCATAGAAATACTCGGCAGTCCAATCCAGTTTGTGTGCCAGCCCGCGAACATTCAGCAGGCTGCTTTGGATCGTTGGATCCGACTTGGACATTTGCAAACTGGCACGAATTCCGGCTTGGCCAATCAGCCGCGTCAGCGAGTCGCCATCAAGTGCTTCGCCGTAGTAAGATGCCTCGCCAGAGACGAACGGTACTACTTTGACGGGGCCCAGTGCGACCGGCAACGTCAACTCATGCTGTGTGGACGCAATCAAGCCTTCTTCATCCGCTTCGCCCGGCAAAGGAGATTGTTCGGCAGCTTCGGCTGGATCGATTGGCGCGTCGGCGACGTTCAACTTCGAATATGAAACTTGGTTGTGAGCCGAATAGGTAAGCAGATTGCCGCGCGAAGCACCCAACAAGTAGTGGTCCAACGAGGGCAAACGCTCCGTTTCGGTAAAGAAATCATTGAACTGAGTGCTGGCAGCCAAATCGATCAAGTTGCTGCCCAAGTACTTTCGCAAACGTATCGATGTGTCGTGATCTTTATCCTGGTCCCATTCGTTTTCAAAGTACTGCTCCAGGAAATTACGATCGCTTATCCAACCAAGTTCGGCAATGAATTCGTAGTCGTTTGGCAGGTACTGGCGATGTCGTCGTAGTGCGCGGCCACGAGTGGATTCTTCGGGCGCTACGCTCAGCCGATCGTTGCCCAGCCGGTCATTGCCCCGGTCATCGATCAACCATGCGTCAAAGAATCCGATGGCTGGACCGGGAACGCCGAACAAACCAGGCAGCCGATAGCTCAGTTCTGTTCCCAAGGCGGGACCGCGATCACTCAAGTAGTCCGTGGTCAGTTCCCATTTGACACCCTTGGGCGCGTTTTCGATTCCCAGCAGTTGGAACAAGTCCCAGTCCAACAGAACTTGAGTTCCGAAAGTGTTGTCGTTCTTAAAGTTTGCCCCTGACAGATAGAAATTCGGGAACTCCAAACTGGTAGAGAATCGCGGCCAGTACCAAACCGGAACTCCGCCTAGGTACACGAAGTTGTTGTTGCTGGAGACCCACGGTTGCCGCTCAACCCGTGGTTGCCCTGTCTGTTCGTCGGTCACGGTTCGGGGTCGATCGTTTAACTGCAGCCGTTGACTTTGCAACCAGTATCGCGGCACGCCCAATCGACTACTGGTCAGGGCGGCGTCAAAGGCAACAAAATTGCCTCGAGCGATTTGTTGCATGACATCGGCTTTCAGTCGCACGATGCCTTGGTACTCAGGGATGGTGGTGATGGTTTCGGCATCCAACACGACGCCTCTTTCCTGAGCCACGTTGTAGTACATCCGTTCGGCATAGATGACGCGTGATCCTTGGCGGAAAACAATGTCGCCTTCCAAGTACAGTTCGCCTTGCGATTGCGACAGATCCGCTTTTCCGCTGAATAGGTCCGCAAAGGTGGGCATCCACAAAACGATTCGGTCGGCCGAAAGTGACACCGTTCCAAAATCGATGCTTCTGCCAGTAGGTAGTTGTGCAGAAACGTCACGAACCAACACCGTCACGCCTCCACGCGCAACCACAACCGTTTCATTCAGGTTGTCACGATTTTGATTGCTGAAATCGGGTGGCATCGATGCGTTTCGCGCCTTCACTTCGACGCTGCGGCTACCACCACCTACCGTAAACAACCAGCCACCGCTTGTTGCACCATCGCCAAACGTTACCGGTGCAGGTGGAATGTTGTCGACAACCAAACCTTGGCTAGGCGCCGGCGAAAGGAAGCCAGATCCATCGGTGATGATGGGTGGCTGCAATGCTGTTTGTTGGCCGGCGGGTGATTCAATGGCAATCGAGTCCGCGTCGATACCGCCGATTGGCAAATCGGATGGCCCGCGCTGTAGCGATGGCTGGGTCGATTGGGAAAATGGTTGTTCAGGAAGTCCAGAATGCGGTGGAGGTACTTGGAAGGGCGGCGGAATCGAAGCGTCACTTTGAAACTGAACTTGCGCGATCGCGGGATTGGAATCGGGCAAGTACTTCAGCAGTGCGGGTGGATGTTCTGGCGGCCGACGATAACGTGGCGATTGGACGATTGGATCATCCACTGTGAATATCGTTGCGGTGATCGGACGATTGGTCAGTTCGCCAGAGCGTTTGTGATTGGGAACACCATCGATCACCAATCGCGTTCTTACTTTTCCGCGCGGCCCGTCGGTGACCATCAAAACAGATTTTGCCTGCAGTTGGCTGCCTTCGTGTTGGAGCACGCAGTCGCCTTCGAATAATAACGCTTGTGCGTCTGCGATGTTCCAACGACGTGCAGAGTCTCCACTGACACGGATCGGTTCACTGCTCACATTTTGAGCAAAGGTGGTGGTGTCATCTACACAGCAAATGAAAACGGCAGCGACACACAGCAACAGTCGGCGCGCAGCATCGGCGCCAATGCGACGCGTGTTGCGCCAACGCATTGAAATACGCCAAACAGCGGTGGCTTCCTTGCCGACCAAGTGCGTTAAATCCCTCCGAGAGTGTTGCCCGCCTTTTCAGCGGTGGCCGTGAGTGTACGAATTGATTTCACCCACTCACAACCGCGAAACACGGTTTCGGACCGGCTAAAACACCGTGCAGAAGCGATTTGCGGTCGTGGAACTCAAGTTTCTGGCCGTGAAACTCAATTCGCAGCTGCCGGAGCAATCTTTTTGACTTCAGCCTTGGTGGCGGATGCCGCTTTTTCCGTACCCTTTTTGGCCGCGTTTTTGGCTGCAACGGCCTCAAGCGCGTTGGCTCGGAACACATCATCCAGTCGTCGCCGGATCAGTGACGACCACAATTCATAACCCCGTTCGCTCAAATGCAAACGGTCACTGACAAACAACTCGGCTCGTGGCGTGCCGTCTGTTTTTAAGTAGTGGCTTGCTGTTGGAATGAAGTACGTGTTGGGTGTCGACAAAGCGATCTCTCGAAGTCGCGCGTTGACCTGGCGGATCTTTGGCCACGCGTCAAAGCGTTTTTCGCATGGAGTGATTTCGATCAGAAAGACGGGCGCGTCGGTTTGATGTTTTTGGGAAACACCGACAATGTACCGGGCTAATTCTTCGATTTGATCGGGCGTGTGGTCTTCGGGTGTTCCCGTTACACCGTTGCCGACAAACATGACCAAGCCGCGATACTGGTGTGGTGTCACGATTCGATCAGCGAACACACCCATGTCAGTAAACTTGGCCCCTCCGTATCCACGTCGAATCGTACGATATGGCGTCATGTCGGTCGCCATTGTTTCCCAGCGCCGAATGCTGCTGCTGCCGATAAACAGGATCGCGTCCTGCGGATCTGGTTCCGATTCGTTTTGAACATCAAAGTCATCGATCGCCTTGGACCATCTCTTTGTCGCCGCTTCGCGATACGGAGCCAACAAATCGTCTCCGCTGCTGACAGAGTCTTGGGCTAACAAATCGATCGTACTGAAAACGCAAACAGCAACGCCAAGTAAAAACGAAGTAGAGATCCGCATGATGAATTTATTCACAAAAAGAGTTTTGAAATCCGCCATCAGGATAGTCGCAAATACATGGGCGTTGTGAGGCTGTGAGTTTTTTAGGCCGGAGGCCGGCACAACCCTAGCTCATGACGTCAGCCATGAGGCCGCATGCAAAACAAACGCAAACGGCCGGAGGCCGACACACAATTGTGTTTGTGCCGCCATGATCTCCCCTGAGTAAGCGAAACGTATTTGTGTCGGCCTGATCCACTTGGGCGTGACATCAGTTGCACCGACACATCAGGCGTGGCCACCAGCCAAACCTACGATTCGGTTGGCAACAAAATCACGTCTACCGATGGCAAGAGCGAAACGACCAGCTACGAATTTGATGTC
>CAZZDZ010000450.1:0-4958 GCA_964652675.1 uncultured Pirellulaceae bacterium | reverse complement strand
CAAACGGGCTGAAAGACGATCAGTGGTACACCCAAGAGATCATCGTCAAAGATCGAAATATCAAGTTGATTGTCAACGGCAAGACCCTGGTCGACTACACCGAGCCAGCAGACAAAGCAGCGTTTGACGAAAGGTTTGAACGCCGACTGGGTGAAGGCACCTTTGCGTTGCAGGCACACGATCCCAAGAGCGTCGTTTACTTTCGCAATTTGCGAGTCAAGAAGATGGACTGATCAATTCTAGAAATTTGGGTTCAGGCGTAGCGAAAGTCTTGGCGACTTGTTGATATTCGCGCGTCGGTAGCCATTTTGATTTCTATGGCTTAATGAGCCGCAGGGCTAGCGCCCTGCGGCTCAATTGCGCTTGTCGACCTCGGTGACTAAATCGACAAACCCTCAAAACTTTCGGCGATTCACTTTCGTCGCAGCACTACGATAAAGGCAACGCTAAGTTTCTCGCTAAAATCATCAGGGGCGGACGTCCAAAAGAAAATATCGCACTTGGACACAGGGCGGACACAGCGGCCAGGCATCCAGTTAGACTATCACGTCTCCGAAACGTCCCTCCTGGTAGAGATAAAGATGCCCCGCCAAAATTTCCTTCATCGCCCCGTCTGTGTCGCGCTCGTCGCTGTTGTTTCCTTGGCTTTTGTTGCTCCGCAATCGTTTGCGCAGGACCAAAAGAAACCTGCGAACCAAAAAAAGAAACCAAAGCGGGTGAGGCAAAAAGAAGTCGGCCCCGCGATCGGTGGTAACACCTCCACACCTGTTGATCGCATCACAGCGGCAAAAGGTTTTAAAGTTGAACTGCTCTACAGCGTCCCAGGCAAGGAGCAAGGTTCATGGGTCAATCTGTGTACCGACAACAAAGGTCGCTTGCTGGTAAGTGATCAGTTTGGCGGGCTTTATCGGATCACTCCGCCGCCAGCCGGCAGCCCAGTCGATCCGGCGTCTGTCGAAAAGGTTCCCGCCGACATCCGGGCTGTTAATGGAATGCTGTGGGCACGTGATGCGCTTTACGTGGGCGTAAACGACTACGAGCGCAAGATCCAATCCGGCGTCTATCGGATCACTGATAGCGACGGCGATGACAACTTGGACAAAGTCGAAATGCTGCAAGCCATTTCGTCAAAGAGCGATCACGGTGTTCACGCGTTGATGCAGACACCCGACGGCGAAGCGATGTACTTGATCACGGGCAACAACGCCGTTGCGCCGCCCATCGCAGACAGTTCGCCGGTGCGACAAGTCTGGGGCGAAGACCATTTGTTGCCCAGCATGCCCGATGGACGCGGTCACAACCGTGGCGTCTTGGCTCCAGGCGGTATTGTTTATCGTATCTCGTTTGACGGCAAAAAAGTCGAAGCGTACGCGTCTGGTTTTCGAAACATCTTTGGTGGGGCGGTCAATCGTGACGGCGAATTGTTTACGTACGATGCCGACATGGAATACGATTTCAACACTCCGTGGTATCGACCTACACGCATTTGCCACGTTACCAGTGGCGCCGAGTTTGGCTGGCGAAACGGCGCGGGCAAACGGATGCCTTTCTACGCCGACAACATGCCAGGCGTACTGGATATCGGCCCGGGGTCCCCAACGGGAACGACGTTCGGCTACGGTGCCAAGTTTCCTGCCAAATATCAAAACGCGTTCTATGCACTCGATTGGAGCTGGGGAAAACTCTACGCGGTTCACTTGACGCCAAGCGGTTCGTCTTACAACGCGACGAAAGAAGAGTTCGTGACGGGGGCCCCGTTGCCGATCACCGACGCAATCATTCACCCAGGTGATGGCGCGATGTACTTTACGATCGGCGGACGTCGCGTCCAATCGGGACTTTATCGGGTCACCTATGTGGGCGACGAATCGACGGAGTTGGTCGGCGATGCCGCGACCAAAAGTCCGGCTCGCGAAACTCGACGTGCACTTGAAGCGTTTCATGGAAAAGAAGATCCGGCTGCAATCAACGCGGCTTGGCCACACTTAGCCAACGGCGATCGTTTCATTCGTTGGGCAGCCCGCACAGCGGTGGAACATCAACCCATGAACACTTGGGCCGGCAAAGCCCTGAGCGAATCGGATCCATCCAAACAAATCAACGCGCTGCTGGCACTCGCACGGGTGGCTGGCGTTTGCCCGCAGCATCGTGACGACAAAACACCGCCGGTTGATATCGCCATGCGTGGCAAGCTGCTGGCGGCGGTCAATGCGATCGATGCGAAAAGCTTGTCGGAAGTGGATTTGCTGACTTTGGTTCGCACAACGCAGATCATTTTGAATCGTTTTGGGTCACCGGATGATGCGACGATCAAAAACTTGATCGCCACGCTCGATCCCGTTTTTCCCGCCAAGACGCCTGAGCTGAATTGGTTGCTGTGTGAAACACTGGCTTTCTTGCAGTCACCGACGGTTGCCCCCAAGGCGATGGCGTTGATCGGATCGGCACCCAACCAAGAAGAGCAAATGCAGTACGCTCGCAGCATTCGGTTTTTGAAAGCTGGCTGGACGCCCGAATTGCACGAAGCGTATTTCGAGTGGTTTTTGAAAGCGGCCAACTACAAAGGCGGCGCGAGTTTTGACAAGTTTATCGAATTCATTCGCAACGACGCGGTCGCTTCGCTGGACGAAAAACAAAAAGCGTCCATGGCAGAATTGCTTGCCAAGAAAGCGGTCAAGAAATCTGCCTTGGAAAACCTTGGCGAGATGTTTGCCGGACGCGCGGAGAAAGAATGGACATTGGACGAACTCTCTGCGGCGGCAAAAACAGGATTGAAAAATCGTGACTTCGCCAATGGCCGAAAGATGTTTGCCGCGAGTGGCTGTTACGCGTGCCACCGATTTGGCGACCAAGGTGGTATGACCGGTCCAGATCTGACATCAGCGGGGCGTCGCTATTCATCGCATGATTTGCTTGATCAAGTCGTCAACCCAAGTAAGGTAATCAACGAACAGTTTTCGTCGGTGCGAGTTTTGACCGACGACGGCAAGCTGTACACGGGTGTCGTGGTAAACTTGAACGGCGACACAATGACCATCAATACCGACCTGACGAATCCAAATCAACGAGTCAGCATTGACCGCAAAGAAATTGAAGACATGTCGGTGTCCAAAGTGTCGGCGATGCCTAAAGGCCTGCTCAACCGTCTGACCAAAGAAGAAATTCTGGATTTGACCGCCTATCTGATCAGTGGCGGTGACGAAAATCACGAGTACTTTGCTAACTAGCTAATCCTGTTTTAGATATGAAAACCCAATTTTTCGCGGCGCTCTTTGCCGCGACTTGTTTTAGCTGTGTTGAAGATGCGCGCGTTTTCGCGGCGGATTCGGACAAGCCCAATATCGTTTTGATTTACACCGATGACCAAGGCGTCGGTGACGTTAGCGCGCACAACGAGAACGCCAAGTTCAAAACGCCAGCGATTGACCGGTTAGTAAAAGAAGGAATGTCGTTCACCGACGGCCATTGCAGCGACACCGTCTGCACTCCGTCGCGATATGGTTTGTTGACTGGCAGATATAGCTGGCGTACGTCGTTGAAATCAGGTGTGATGGGCGCCGATGTGAACGATGGATTGATCGAAGATGGCCGAACGACGTTGGCGACCTTTTTGCGAGACAACGGATACCGAACAGGCATGTTCGGCAAGTGGCATTTGGGAATGCAGTTTGACGGAAAAGCCGGCCAGCGTGATTGGTCCAAGCCGTTTCGTGATGGACCGATCGACAAGGGATTTGATGAGTTCTTTGGTATTCCGGCGTCAATGAATTACGGAGTGCTAACTTGGTTGCAAGGCGATAAGGTCACCAAGCCCGCGGTATTGTGGACTGCAAAAAAGCCCGGCTTGGTTAAACATGATAAGTCGTCGTATCGCATCACACCGCCGTACGGGACAGCACGCAAGAAAAGTCGCTTGGGCGGACCGTTGGAAGTGGCGGATGATTTTGACGATGTTTTGGCGCTGAAACGTTTCACGGAAAAGGCGATCGCGTTCATCGAAAAGTCTTCTGACAAACCCTTCTTTGTCTACGTCCCGCTCACTTCACCTCACAAGCCGGTCATTCCCGCACCCGAGTTTATCGGCAAGAGCAAGTGTGGTGCCTATGGTGATTTCATGGTCGAAACGGATTACCGAGTTGGTCAGATTTTGGAAGCACTTGATCGTAACAAGATCGCCGACAATACGATCGTGATCTTTACGTCAGACAACGGAGCCGAAAAAACCTACAAAGAACGAGTCAATGTTTACAAGCATGATTCCAGTGGAGTTTTGCGTGGCGGAAAGCGAGATTTGTACGAAGGTGGTCACCGAGTTCCGTTCATCATCCGTTGGCCCGCCACGATCGCGGCTGGTTCCACAACGACTAAGCCGGTTTGCCAAACGGATCTGCTGGCAACGTTGGCAGAAATGCTAGGTCAGGAATTGCCGGACAACGCTGGCGAAGATAGCGAGAGCTTTTTTGCAGCATTTAAGGGCGGTGAATTTTCACACGGCCCTTTGATCCATCATGGTGCCAGCGGGCGTTTTGCGATCCGTTCTGGCAATTGGAAATTGGTGCTGGCAAAGACAGGCCCCGAACTGTACGAATTGCAGCAAGATCTGGCCGAAACAGAAAATGTGATCGAATCACATGCTGACGTGGTGAAAGATCTGAAGCAAAAGTTGGCAGAGATTGTTAAGAACGGACGAAGCACACCCGGAAAACCGCAAGCCAACGTCGGAGGCACCGATTACACCAAGTGGCATCGGTAACGTTTTGCTGGAAACGCGTAACGTTAACGCAACACAACGGTGTCACCGGGCATGATTAGCAGGGCGTTTGGGTTATTGAGAACTTGCGCGTAGGACGCTCGCACGGAACCACCCCCGCGACGAATCACGATGACTTCTCGGGGGCCGATAAAGTTTTGAGTCCTCACGCCTCCCGCGATCGAAATCGCCTGCAGTGCGTTGATAC
>CAZZDZ010000449.1:0-4963 GCA_964652675.1 uncultured Pirellulaceae bacterium | reverse complement strand
TAATACTGTGTCTCTGACTGACACCGCGCGAACCGAAATACCGCCGGTGACATCAGGCTCGTTCATACTCAATTTTCGTCAACTCATCGTAAAATGTCTTTGTCGATGAATCGCCAAGAAAATTCCCGTAAGTGTTCGTTTCGCTGGGCATTTTGGGCAGCCCTGCAATTGTCAGCAGTGACCTCCAAAGTTCATAGGACTCCATTGTAAAACCAACTGCGATTTGCCCCGTGTGAACGTGGTACCAGGAACTAGGCGTGCGGATCACAATGGCTGGCCCAGGCAACACCATGTAGTTTTTGCGCGACTTCAATCCGTAGTTGTTAACCCAAATTTTCGCATTCTGCGTTTCAAACCAAACACAATCTTTCAACGCCACGTCGCCTACGCTTGTGTTTTGTTGTGACATTAGAACCCCGTCACGAATCGCGACAGCAACATGTCGCCCGCAATAAACATGTTTTGGGAAGTGAAACGAGGGCCGAATGAGTTCCTGAAATTGCTGGCATTGAACTGCTTTCCCTAGCAGCAACTCGCTCTCGCTGGCCACGCACGATTGGCAATACACTTTTCCATCCCACAGTTGAACTGATTGACACGCTGTCAGGTTCACATTGCACTTAGGACACTCGTGATTCAGATCCGCATCTGTCGGTCTCGATCCTGCAGAACAGAAACCACAGGTAGGACATGGTTTACCAGATTTGATTCTTGACGAACCGATTTTGGTAGAACATCCGGGGCACGCTACGCCTGAGCTTAACGCGTCGAGCACCACAAAAAACATCATCATTAGCATCAGCAGCGACATCAGCATCAAAACAACTGCAAAGCCCATGAGAACTGCCCTGTGATATGTGAAATACCCGATGCACGAATCGATGTGCGAAACGATGTGCGAAACGATCCAACCAGAACATTCTCTTGCATCTTGGTTGCCTTGTACAGAATTTTACCATCCCAAGAGCAAGCCAGCTTTTGAAGTTGGCAATTTCATCGAGAGCCGCTGATCGTCAGGACAATACCGCTATTCGATGTTCGTACGGAAAGATGCCAATGGAAATGCTGGCGGTGCGATCGGATTTTTCGAGTTGGTTAGCACAAAGTCGGGCTGCATCTCTGGGACAGAGATGGCTACTTTTGGTGATTGCGATTGGGGTGGTTTTGATCTTACTTGATGCGTGACAAGACCACTGGCAACAGGATTTACTGAATCGGCTGGTTTAGGTTGTCTTTTGGCACCTCTTTTTACGCTTCTTTTTGCACACTGCGGCAAGATTGATCACGATGTTTGGTCATGGTGTTCAGCGCTGGCAAATCAGTTATTCTATGGCGTCACGCAGGACGAGGATTCTCGCGGTGAAGTCTGGGATAACCGCCCAGCTTGAATCGAGTGAGCAAAGATTAGCAATGATGACGCGTTCTGCACCAAAAACCCGTCGCGTTCAACGAAGCGGGTGATCAGCACGACGCGATCGCCAAATATCTATGAGCGAGATTCTTCTCTACTACCGCCGTCCCGATCCGACGACATGGGTTTACATGTCGTCGTTCTTGACCATTGGCTTGTATTTCGTTTTCCATCGATTTTGGAGTGTGCGAAACTTAGATATCTTGTTGTTGATCCTGCTGGCGCCTGGTTTGTTGATGGTGCATGAGGGACTGCGACGCGAAGTGCGGGAACTGGAGACCGAACAGGTCGCACGGAAAATAAAACAGTCGCCCGAGATGCAGGGTGGCGTCTCTACGCAGCCAAGATCCGCCATTGCAAAAGGCGCGGATTTAAATGACCGGGGTTCCGGCCGGGCGATGTTGGTAGCCCAGGTGGATCCCAAAGAAGTCTTGGACGTGATCGCGGACGAATTGGCAACCGCTCCCAATGCTCAAGAAAAACCATCTGTCAAAGCGATCAGCGAAGCTGCCGATGAGGTCGTTGCGGATACGCGAGCAAACAATTCTGCTTTTACGTCGCGACAATTGCAGCGAAGTGGATTTGTGTACCTGTTTGTGATTCAAGCGATCATCTTGATTCGTTTGTTGCTGGATCCCTTGATGGTCCGAAGACCACTGCTGGATCCGAACTTGAATGCGGGCGGTTTGTATTTCATCAGCATTTCCCTGTTTATCTTTTTGATGGGCAACGTGGTCACCAGCACGCCGCGAATGCAAGTCTTGCAAGGTCCTAAGCTGGGGCCCGGGTACGCGCTGATCCACAAACTACCTGCCATCACGACTCGACCTGTCAGCGATGCGTTGGCTGGTGCGGACGCGCGCGACGCAGCCATTTTGAATCCATCCGAACAACGATGGTCGATGATCGCGAAGGTACTGGCGATCCTTGCACACTTGGCGATCGTGACGGGAATCGTCTTGATCGGCAATCGGCACTTTGGAAACCTACGTGCGGGGGTCGGAGCGGCGACGCTGTATTTGATGTTGCCCTACACCGCGCAGATGACCGGAAGAGTCGACCATGCGCTGCCTGCTGCGCTTTTGTTGTGGGCGATTTTGATGTATCGAAAACCGCTTCCTGCTGGCATCTTCTTTGGATTGGCTGCCGGACTTGTGTATTACCCGCTGTTCTTGTTGCCGTTGTGGTGCAGTTTTTATTGGCGGCGCGGTGTTCGTCGATTCGCCGTTGGTGTGCTGGCGACGCTTGCGATATTGATGTTGCTGCTTTCGCTTGCAGGCACTGAATCACTGGTTGATCACTTGCGATTGATGTTTGGAATTCGGGCACCGATACGCGATGCAGCAGATCTACGCGGCATCTGGGCGTTGGGCTGGAGTCCGATTTGGCGATTGCCTGTGATCGTAGGATTTGGCATCTTGTGTTCGCTTTTTGCTGTCTGGCCGTCACCGAAAAACCTTGGCACGCTGATTAGTTGTTCTGCGGCCATGATGGTTGCGGCTCAGTTTTGGCATGGCTATGGCGGTGGTTTGTACGTCGGATGGTTCTTGCCGCTGTTGCTGTTGACAATTTTCCGACCGAACCTGCAAGATCGCGTGGCACTAAAAGTCGTTCAGGCTGGAAAAGGCGAACCTCGTGATTCGCAAGTGGCGGCCCAAGGGGCTTAGCTGTATCAGAAAGAGTGCCAGAAAACGTGTCAGTTCCAAAGGCGTCAGATTCAAGCGTGTCAGATTCAAACCAAACCGGTTCTCAAGTTGCCGCCATCGGCGATGCCAGCAAAGCGTTAGCTCGCTACCAGGAACATCTTGATTCGATCAACGATCAGCGTGATCAATTGAAAGCCACCGATGGCAAGTTTGGCACGGTTAGGGTCTTGCTGTTTTTTGTGTCGCTGGTGATGTTCATGCTGTGGACATTTTCAGACATGGGTGCGTTGGCTGGTGGTGCCAGCTTTATTGCGTTCGTCGGATTCTTTGTCGCTGTCGTTCTGAATGAACCTATCCGTGACAAAATGGAACAGCTCCAGCGCAGCACGGGTGTTGTTCGCCGCCTGATCGCTCGTTTGGAGCGGGATTGGGATCGGCTTGCAACCACAAAACTGACCGAGCGTTTGGAAACCATCGAACTGCCCGAACATCAAGCTGCGGTGGTGGACGATCTGGATCTTTTGGGACGTGCGTCTTTATTTCATTTGATTTCGATGGCGGCCACGATGCCGGGCATCCGAACGCTGGCACACTGGCTGGCAGGCCAGGCGGACGCGGACGAAGCGAAAGAGCGTACCGCTGCGATCGAAGCTTTGGCGCCGCGCCGTGATGAGCGAATGCGGTTTTATTCGCTGGCACGCGAAGTAGGCGATAGTACAGGCGACCCGGATCAATTCGTCCAATGGGCGTCGGGAGACCAATGGCTTGATTCACGAAAATGGTTGGTGACTTGGGCCAACGTTTCGGTCGTCCTATCGGTATTGTGCTTTGTCGGACTGATCTTTAGCGCAATGGGGATTCTGCCGGCAACGATTTTGAAGCCATGTGGGATCGGACTGATTGGCTTGGCAGGTTTCAACATGCTGCTGACCAGCGCGATGTTGGGACCGGCCCACGCAATTTTTTCCATCGCGATGTCTAACCGGCAAGCCGTCAGCAACTACCAAGAAATCTTTTCTGCGGCGCAGTGGTTGCCCGAAAGTAGCGGCGACAATCCCGATGGATGCCTTTCACGAATCCGCCGCGCGATTTTGACAGATCCGCAGGCCGCCAAAGATGGCATGGAAGCGATGCAGCGTGTTGCCAGCGCGGGAGGTCTGCGACAATCGGCGGCAACGTTCTTACTGTACTTACCACTGCAGGCGTTTGGCTTGTGGGACGTCCGCGTTCTACAGCGGCTTGAAAAATGGCAAGTCCAGTACGGGCCGAATGTAAAGCAATGGTTCGACGCGTTAGGAGAACTGGAGTCGTTGCTCTCGCTCGCCGCGCTTCGTGACGAGTACCCTCAATGGGCCACTCCTATTTGGAAAGACGGTCCCAAGGAGCAAATTGTAAAAGCCACCACCATTGGTCACCCGTTGTTGGGTGATGATGTCCGAGTTTGCAATGATGTGGCGATCGGGCCACCGGGAACAATTTTGTTGGTGACCGGAAGCAATATGTCGGGTAAGAGCACGATGTTGCGGAGCGTTGGATTGAACATTGCGTTGGCTGGCACCGGCGCCCCCGTTTGCGCGGCGCATTTTGAGTTGCCGTCGGTCGAATTGGCAACCAGCATACGCGTGCGAGACAACCTGAGCGAAGGCGTTTCGTTTTATATGGCGGAACTACAGCGGCTGAAAAGTGTCGTGGATCAAGCACGACAATTAGCAGACAAACCCGATCGCGTGGTGCTCTTTTTGCTGGACGAAATTCTGCAGGGCACCAACAGTCGCGAGCGTCAGATCGCCGTGGTCCAAGTTTTAAAGCACCTGATGGATTCGCATGCGATCGGCGCGATCACAACGCACGACTTGGAATTGGCAGACGAGCCAAAGTTAATGTCGATTGCCACACCGGTTCACTT
>CAZZDZ010000448.1:2090-4979 GCA_964652675.1 uncultured Pirellulaceae bacterium | reverse complement strand
CTTCGAGTCAGCCTTTGTCGGAATGCTTGTTCATTCTGCTCACCTAACCATGTTCAGTCTTCTTGGGTATCGTTACGCGCTGTCGGTAGGAGGTAGCCGGATTGGCTTTGACATTCTCGGTCAGTTCTACATGGAGTGTGAAGGCAGTCATGCTGTAGGACGGAAGGAGAAGCGTGACTACTTTCAAAAATTCGGTGGCTTGGCTCGACCAATGAGCAGCAATTTTGAAGAATTGAAGGGAACGATTCACGACAATCAAATGTTGCTTGCCATCGACTCACAGAGCCGCCCGTGGGCGTTTATTGTTATTGTGCCGACTAAGAATATGCGTTTTGCTGTGCTGATTCCGACCGGTGATACTGCCGAACAACTCATCGTTTTCGAGGAGTACATGCGATCTCCGTTCGAATATCTTGGATTCAGGATGTGTCGACTCGACCGGGACAGCGACAATTGGAAAGTATCCCCAGATACTGGGCGAATAGTCTGGACGGCAAAGTGAGTTCTGCTGGCAAGCGACACCGATGCGGTTTTCCAAGTTTTCAATCTCACTGAAGTTGCATCGACCGCCGGCTCGAAGTCAAAGCTCAAACTGGAGGCGGTGGAGCCACCGCCGCGAATCCAACCGCCGCGAAATCCAATGGGGCCAACCTCGCTTCTGTAAACCTGTCGTCATGGCAAAGCATCGCAAAATGCGAGAAAAATTCGGGCGAGCAGTGTTTCGAATGAAATCACAAAAGTAAATTCATCGATTTTCACAAAACAGGAGTGACGATATCGTTCGGCTGGCAAAATAATAGCTGTTGAACTGTAAACATGGTTAAATCTGCTGAATCCGTTGACGAATCCGAAGTCATTCGCGAAGCGCTTGGTGGCTCACCCGTAGCGTTCGGGCAGATTGGCGCCGCTACCAAGGTGATATTCGCATGTTCGTTGCAACATGGATTCGATGCCCTGCAGCGACGGATGATATTGCACAGGAAGTGTTTGTCGCAGCTTACCTGAATCTGGAGAAGTATGACGAACAAAGGTCATTGAAGTCTTGGTTGATTGGAATCGCTAAGAACAAAACAAAGCTTCACCTTCGTTCGCAGACACGACGAAAAAACCACGAAACGAACCTGATCCGTAGCCAGGTTCACCAGTGGAAAGTTAAAGAACTGGAAGGATCATTGTTCGGTGAGACAGATGATCAAGACTTACTAAAGCAATGTGTCGAGAAGCTAGCACCGCAAAGCAAGCAGCTTGTCAAAGCACACTACTTTGACGGTCAGTCTCTCGAATCGATTGCTCGCGAATCGAATCGAACCGGAGGATCGCTAAGGATGATGCTTTTACGTATTCGAAAGGGTTTGGCAAAGTGCATTCGAGGTTAACGTCAATATCGAGGTCGCGTAAAGCATGAGTACCAATCAGTTTGAAGAACTGCAATTGAGGTACATGGCTGGCGATTCGCTTTCTAGTCAGGAAGCGGAGCGCCTATTGCAATGGCTCGATGACAATGCAGACGCACGTCAAGAGATCTTGATTGACGAGGCAATTGACAGCCAACTTCGCTGTTTGACTCGAATCAACGATGAGGAGTTAGCAGAAGAATTTGTAAAACAGAGCTTCGAACGAACGTTTGCGGCGCGCAAGAGTGAGCGGATTCACATCGTCGTCGATACTCAAGAGAGGAATCGCTCGCGTTCGTTGCCGACGTTTCGAATCCTTGCCAGCGTCAGTGCCGCTGCACTTCTATTGGTTGTCGTCGCTTATTTCACGACCGTAGGTCGGAAAAAACACGATTTTGGCTTTGCGAAGATTGTCAACGTAAAGGATTTGTCGTGGGAGTTGATTGATGACGCGAATCGGCGCGTAAGGGTTTCATCAGGCAGTGGTGAAGTGCATTTTGAGAATGGAACGGTCGCTCAGTTTTCAGCCCCAACCGTGATTGAATTAAAACAGTCCGACACCATCTATGTCAAAATCGGCTTGGTGAAAGTAAATGTTCCGCCGCCAGCAGTTGGTTTTACGGTAGATACGCCAACAGCACGTATTGTCGATTACGGTACGAAGTTCAACGTTGATGTTGACGAAGCCGGCCAAACAGAGACTCTCGTTCGCTCAGGTGTTGTTACTTTTGAAAATCGCTCAAACGGTATACCCAACAGCGATCCGATCAAGCTAACTGCCGAAGGACTCAACCGTGCGTCAACAAAGGAATCATTACTTACCGGGCAACTTCGTTCTCTGGAAACAATGGCGAGCGGTACAAACGGTCAGTTTTACGGAACCGTCCGTGCCGATGGAAAAACGGTTGAATTTACAAATCGCCAAGAGTGGGATGATTTTCACGACCTTTTCAATTCATCCTCGGAGAAAAAACCGTCTAGCCTTCGCGAACAATCGAATCTGAGGGAGCAGGCAACAGGAAGCAGTGCGAGCGCTATGGTAGAAAGTAGCGGAACTGCCGGGGGCGTAACGGATGTGCAGATCGGAATGGAGGCCGGAATCGAGACTGGAAATCTTCCCGGTGGTAGGGCTCAAGAGATGCTAATGCAGCAATTGCGGGCTATGCGGGGACAGCACGAAGGAAACGACCGGATGCAGCAACTTTTGGATGGAATGATCCAGCAAGTGGAACAAGGTCAACCAGAAAGTCCCCAATAATTGCGTGACGATTTTCAGGCATCGGCAAACATTCAATAAGCGTATGAATTTTGTCATTAACACGGCCTTTAACTGAACCAGCCAATCACACGTCTAAGGAATCGAAAATGAAAGCTTACAGTAAATACATCGGCTTGATCGTTGGAATAGCTCTCAGCATGTGCATGTCTGATTTAGCATTCGCTCAAGGATCACCTGGTCAAAACTTTTCACGCTCATCAGGTTCTGGCAGCGGAA
>CAZZDZ010000448.1:0-1990 GCA_964652675.1 uncultured Pirellulaceae bacterium | reverse complement strand
TCTGGCAGCGGAAGTAGGTCATCCAGCTCACGCTCATCTGGGTCTTCCGGCGCAAATTCGTCAGCGAGTGCGCGTTCGTTAGGCTCTGCAGGTGGAAGTGGGTCGACCAGCAGAAGTGTCTCCTTTATGAAGGATGGCAAGCGTGTTGCCATAAAAGAAAACTCGCGAGGAATCACTGTCTCGGTCGATGGGAAAAGTGTGCGAGCCAAAAATATGGCTGACCTGAAAAAACGGTATCCGGACGCGTACAAGTTTTATGAAGGGAATCTTAATAATCCAAAGTCAATGACTTCTGCAGGTGGCGGTGGTTCGTCTCGTGGCGGTGGATCGGCAGGCGGAAGTGGTAACGGTCGTGGTGGACCAGGACAGTTCAGCGAAGACTCAACGCAGAGCAGAAATGTCTCTTTGACCGAAAATGGAAAAAAGATTTCGATCACCCAGAACAAAGCTGGAATTACCGTTTCAGTGAACGGCAAACGTGTCAGAGCAAAGAATGCAACTGAATTGAAAAAGAAATCTCCAGAAGCATTCAAAATGTACGAGAAACATTTGGGTGCAAGCAACGGTCGCTCACACACAAATCCGCCGGATGCGCAGACCCTGATGCAAGAGCAACTCCGTAAAATGCTTGAGCAAAACGCAGACAATCCGCAAGTGAGAAAACTGATCGAGAGAATGATGGAGAATTCTGCACAGTAAGTTCGGTTTACTCAGAAATCACGTCGGTAAAAATACCGAAGCCGCGCGTTGTCCTTCGCGCGTTGTCCTTCGCGAATTGTCCTTCGCGAATTTTCTGATCCGTTTTGAGATGGCTGATCAGGTTGTCAGTTTGGTCGCCATCTGAATCATTTCGTCGATCGAATCGGTGTCACCTGCTTTGTTCAGCTTGATCGACTCGATCGGTTCGTAGGGGTCTTTGCCAAGCGACCGAATGTAGGCGCGGTCGTAGTACTCCAAAGCGATCGAGGCGCACGTGCGACCATCGTTCGAATCGAGCGCCTGTAAAGCCGCTTGTAATCGGTCGCCGCCAAGACGTTTACCGATCCTGCGAACGGCATCAGACAATTCGTCGACAGGAAGATTCCCGTACTCTTGGACTAAGAAATCGATCCGCTGCTCGCGGTCCACTTCAATCGAGATCGCGGGCGCGGACATCATCTGAGTCCAAATCGGTTGCGGAATGAAGACACTACCCACTGAACGACTTTCACATTCAAACCAAACGAGGTGATCTGGATCGATATTTCTCCATTGCTCGAAGAGATCGTTCTCGAACTGTTCGACCGTTGGTTGGGTCGGTTGGCTTATCCCGCCGAAGGAGGATCCTCTGTGATTGGCCAGTTGTTCCAAATCGATAACTTGTTGCCCGCTTTGTTTTAGCGATCCGAGCAACTGTGTTTTTCCTGAGCCACTGGCGCCAGCCAGAATGATGATGCGTTTTGGCTGGGCAAATGAGACATGGGCTGCGTTTCGATAGGCTTTGTAACCGCCGATGATGCGTTGGGGACGATAACCGCATCCACGCATAAACCACGCGAACCCTTCGCTGCGCAAACCGCCGCGCCAGCAATGGACAAAACAATCGGGCGGGATTTTTTCTGCTTGCAACCTGTCAATAAACTGCTCTGCTTTTTGGCCAACGATTTGCAAACCGCGAATCATTGCCTGTTCTTGGCCAACTTGTTTGTATAGCGTTCCGATTTCTGCACGTTGAACGTCATCAAATATGGGCACATTGATCGCGCCAGGAATGTGACCTTTTTCAAACTCGCTGGGTGACCGTACATCCACGACCGAAGCATCATTCGTTGTCAGAAACGTTTCGACATCGACGACACTGGACATGGTGATTTCTGTTTGAGGCGTGCACGCCAAGTGGAGACAGGCGTTGAGCCAACATTGTCGCACGTTTCACGACAAAAGGAAACGCAACGGCAGGTTTACGTAGAGCAAGTCAATTTTTGAAGTTAAGAGGTTTTACCAGCACGCA
>CAZZDZ010000447.1:3519-4986 GCA_964652675.1 uncultured Pirellulaceae bacterium | reverse complement strand
GTCGTTGTATCGGCATGAAAATCCGCGCAGGTATAGAACATGTACTTGCGATCCAAGAACAGCTTGTAAAAGTCGTTGGAGACATCATAGTGTTCAGCGATACCCAATTCGTGTGATTGGGTATAGTGCCTTGCGTGTACAATTCGTCGCCACCAGGATGGCGGATAATTTTCGACGATCCAGCGGATGAACGCTGGTTGCTTTTCGGTCAGGATTTTCCAAGTCGCTTCGGGATCAAGCGGCTTGGGGGCGCGAACCAAATATTTCACCAGCGCAAACGCAATTCCGTAGACGAGAACATGAATCGGAAATACCAAGTGACGGAAAAGATTCTTCACAGACTGGCCTAAAATTCAAAGTTAACTCGGGGGTGTCGCGCAAGACCTGATTGCGCGCACGTGTACAACTTCCGCCTGCCTGCATTTTCCAGCACGATGTACTTATGTCCAAGCCCCAAAGGTGGCATCGAGTGATGAAAGCTCGGAAAGACGCCAGAAGGGCCAAATTCAGCTAGATGATGTATGGATCAGTCAAACTGTGACGCGACAACCGGGGTGTTACACCAGACATAGGATAAAGCGGCTGAATTCTGCCGGGGCCGGGTTTCAAATCACGGTAGTTTCGATTCAAGGTAGCGCCTGGCCGCAGAGAAGCCGTAAATGATTCGTGGAACTGGCCTTGGAAGCAATCGACTTGCTGTGATATAGCCAAGTAGTGGATTGACATCATGACACCACAAAATACGTGAGACGGTCGCAAAGGACACGTTTCACCCCAGTAAGATGGCAGTCAGATGACTGTGAATCGCTAAACGACAACGGAACCAAGGATGCGAAACCACTCGCTACAGAACGCCGGCCAAAAGATCATTTTGACGCTGTTCACTCTATTCGTACTCGCGTCGTGCGGGTGTCACGATGGACCGTTGTACGCTCTGAAACATGTCAATCCATATTTCACGCTCAAGGAATGGCGCGAGGACCGCGAGATCGGTGTAACGGACCATGAGCGGCGAAATCAATTGCTGAAGCTGACCGACAATATTGCCGGCATGTCCGCCAAGGATCAAGCGTACTGGGCTCAGCACCTCCAGCGAATCGTTGACAACGACCCTAGCTCAGAAATGCGTCGACTGGCGATCAATGCAGTTGGCAAGTTGCGAAATCCGGCCGCCGTCGCTGTAATCGACAAAGGCCTAAAGGATGACAACCTAAAAGTGCGAATGGAGGCGTGCCGCGCTCTTGGAAAGCGAAGCGATCCCCAAGCCGTGCAGATGTTGGCCAAAGTCGCTGGCAGCGAAACCGATCAAGACGTCAAGCACGCAGCGATAGCGGCGTTGGGCAATCACAAGAGCCAAGCCGCCATCAATTCGTTGCGAATCGCACTGGAAGATCGTAATCCGGCCACGCAACATTTAGCAATCAACTCTCTAAAGAGTGTCACGGGCAGAGACCTCGGTAAACCAAA
>CAZZDZ010000447.1:0-3419 GCA_964652675.1 uncultured Pirellulaceae bacterium | reverse complement strand
ACCAAAACCAGTCGCGTCGTCTACCGCAGTCAGGAGTCGACAACCATTTTGGATCACAATGTACACAGTGGACGTTCGCTCGTCTTGGTAGGGCACACTCCCCTTGGCGATGGCGGAAGCCTTGCGATCGCGAGCGGTTGGGAGCGACAAGAAGTCCGTCTGGATATGCTTAGGGCATTGCCGCAGGGCGACGACCGAGCCAAGGCGCCTCATTTGCGTTGGGCAAGGTGGCTGGACGAAGACAGTTTGATTGCAGCAATCGATGATTCACTCGTTGGCTGGAATTTAACTTCGGGCGAACCGTTTTTTCGAATCAACGGCATCGACCGCAAATCAATTCCTGCTATTTCTGGTGGTCACCGGTATGTTGCCGTGCCCACGCGAGGATACGTGCATCTTTACAGCACGATTGATGGTGTATCCCTGGGACGCATCGAAGTCGAACCGAACGCGATTGCAGGAGTCGCATTTTCACGTCACGGCAACGCGCTCGCAATTTCGACCCCGCGCCGCATGAGAGTATGGGATTTGACCGCTGCATCATTGGTCAGCAATATCGAAAGCCGAAGTAGCTTGGGAATCGGCGCGCCGGTTTGGATCAACTCTGACTTGGTGATGTCCGGTAGCGGAGTGATGATCAGCTTGTTTCGCGGGTTGCCTGTTTGGCGGTACGAATTCACAACGTCAGATGTCGCTTCGATAGGTGGCAAAATTACGCTACTACGCAAGTATCCGCAATCAAAGTTAGCGGTTCTAAAACTGCCTCACTATGGTGCCGAGCAGGCGATCGAGTGGATTGATTCGATTCCGAAAGTCGATGATCTGCAGTCATGGCAAGTCCCAGGACGCAGCACTTGGGACCGAGGCGCGTGGAAAGATCGTGATACCCGCATCAGCCGAAGACCAACACTGCGACGATAGGTTTGCCGGCTTTTGTTATGCCGTCGCCGCAGTTTCCAAGTTGGCGGCTTTCTTACTGCGATACGTTTCCCAAGCTGATCTCAGACGATTGGTCATCGGTTCTTCGATTTTCTTGGTGATGATGATCGCCAACGCAAACGAAAAGACCAACACAAGAGCCAAGCAGATGACCGGCGGGACGCCATTGTGATCAAACCGGTGCATCATGATCGATCCCAAATTGTTGTGGCACAGGTACAACGCATAAGAGATTGTGCTGACATAAACCAATGGCTTGAATCGTAGCGGTGGAACTTTTCCATAGGCACTGGCGGTTACCAGACCGATGATTAGCATCGTTGCGAGCGGATTGTGCTTGCCGTGGTCGATCGAATGAAAAACGGCAGCCGCAGCGATGATGCCCAGAATATTCTGCCATCGTTTTCCGGTGTCGGTTTTGATCATGTACAGCAAGAACCCGATCGCAAACAACGGAACAAAATCCAGCAGCATCAAACGTCGCACGGCGGTCGCAACCGAAAACCAAGCTTCGCTTGAATAGGTCGCATGCATGGAATCCAATGTCGGGCAAACGAGCAGTGAAAGCACCAAAAGAGTTCCCCAACCAAGGAAGTACCGTTTGAGTGCTCCGATTTGGAACAAGCAAACAAGCGTCGCATAGAACATCATTTCAATCTGCAATGTCCACATCACTGGGTCGACACATTCAAACCCAAAGATTCTAGGCAGCAAGGTCATGTTCGCGACAAACTGCGTCGACGTGACCGGCGTCAACGGCGAATGCTGCATGATCCAAATGTTGGCAATGATGACCAGCAAAAAGATAGGAACGATCCGGATCAATCGCGCGGCAACAAAGTCGACCGGCTTTTTACGCCTAAGCAATGACATGCTGTTGACGAAACCGGACAAGATGAAAAACATTTCCACGCCATAAGCACCGAAAGGCCACTCGAATCCCAGTGGCGACGTGTAACCGAATTTCACTGCATAGACATGTGTGAAATGGAACAGCACCAAGTTGATTGCCGCCAGAGCACGTAGAGCATCCAGCTCCAAAATGCGTTTATGTGGCTTGAGAACGCCGGCGGGTTTCAGGGCTGTGGCTTGTGACATTTCAGGTCTACTTGGGAGAAACGGGATTGAGCCGTGACAGATTGCAACGGAAGCCTCTCCGTGAAATATGCGCCATCGCTGGTAAAAACCATCGCGAAAGAGCTTCCTGTGTACAAACTTTCCCCGCTCTACGCCGTATATTTGTCGCGCACAGCATGTGGGACGGTTTTTAGGTACGTTGCATTTTCGCAACATCCAGCCACCAGCAGCGAACGCAAGTCATGGATAGTTCCAGATTGATTGATCAGTTCGCCGCATCTGGCCAATCACGCATGTCGAGACTTGACACCATCTGAATAAGGAAATCTTGGGTCTACGCGGTGTTGTTTTCGAGCGCACTGGTGCAGGTTAAAGCGGTTACGCGGTTGTCCGATCGTGTTTGGCGAGCATACCAAACGGTCGCAATTGATTCGCGCCCCCAGTGAGCTAGCTTTCCAATGCACCCTGCAATACGTTTGTCCATGATCAGGACGATGCAAAACAGGGATGCGGCGATCTAAATGCAAACGCGTTTCGTCTGACTCGACCATTCTGCTTCGTGTAAACCCATGTCCAAAATTTACTTGCTCGCTGTCGTCGTTTTCTTTGCAGGTTGTGGGCGACAACAAGACGCGAACACGCGATTTGACGCTCCCGTTTCTCTTGCATCCAATAGCCAATTTGCTGCGGTCGCAATCGGCTCAGGGACGGACAACGAAGTAGAACAGTCCGAAGAGCCTGCGGTCCAGCAGGCGGTAGAGTTAGCAAACGTCACTCTGCATCTACACTCTGATGTGATGTCCGTGCGCTGCTCCGATACAGATGCTTTGGTTGACTATATCGATCAGCTTTATTCACAAACGTCTGATCTTTTCCACGTGCTTGATCGAACGACCGCAAAAGGAGTCGTGCTGGGTGTGGGGGTTAGACCAGACGGCGAACGCAAAATATGGTGCAGCGTAATCGATGGCGAATTGCAACCTGGTGTCAGCGATGAACTCGCCCTTCAATTGCAAGCGATCGAGCCTTGTAAAGTGACCCAGGGCCCCATTTCATTCGAACTCGTTTTCTCGTTCGACGGCAATCAAGTCGATACAGAATCATCTCCACAGCAGTGGACCGAAGCGATGGAGTCCTTGGACGACGAAGCCATCATTCCAGATGATCTGTTTGCTAAGATCTGGAAAAAATGATCTTCGCTAGACGATAAGAATCTACCTCCAGCAAAAGTCGTTAAGACGGAACCAACAGCGAAGCTGTTCAACAACATAGCCCGGGGTCGCGCAGCGCACTCCGGGTCCCGTGTCATCTCCAAACGCACAAACCCTGAAAGGGTTTCACAACTCCACAATTTGTGGAACCCCGTTGGTGAGATTGATGCTGCAATAGTTGTGGATAAAGGC
>CAZZDZ010000446.1:0-4995 GCA_964652675.1 uncultured Pirellulaceae bacterium | reverse complement strand
GTATAACTCTCGTGGCAACTCGGGATCGCCAGGCCAGATGTATTCGCCATCGTTCTGTAGGCCTGCGGCGATCGTTGTCCAAGGACCTTTAAGGTTGTCGCTGAAAGCCAACGAAACAGGGCGCTGAACTAGGTTGTGGTCTTCGACACTGTATCGAATGACCAAGTTGCCAGCCCGATTGCCTTCACCATATCGAGCGGCATTGATTCGGACATCGGGTTCGGATTTGTCGACAACGATCACAATGTCGGGTGAGTCTTGGGGCAGCGGACGTGGGCTGGCGAGTCCATTGCGACTGACGACGACAATCTTGAACGCAAAGACGCCTTCGCCTTTTGTTTCGATGTCAAACGGGCTTTTCAAATCCGGGTCGTCACCCCATCGATCCCATGAACGACCACCATCGTTGCTGCCATAAAGCTCGACGGCTTCAACGCCACCTGCGCCAACGGCTTCTAGTTCGTACTCCAGAGAAAAGCGAACCGAGTCGCTGAATCGCATCGGTGCTTTTCCGGCCATGATCGCGCGGTCGTACTCTTCTTGCGAACGCCGTAACGCGCGATAGTCAGGTGATTCTGTATCGCGCTCACGTGAAGATTTGGTTTCGGCGGTGTTGGACGGTTGGGTGTGGATCGTTGGCGTTGGATCTTTGTCAACAATCGGGCTCATCGCTTCTTGAGGTGTGCGAGGCGGTCGTTTGGCAGGTTTGACATCCGTCAAAGTTGTCGGTGACTGGAGTGACGGTTTCGCAACGGTTGCTGGGCCAAGACTGGGTGTGGGGCCTAGGCTGGGTGTTGGGCCGAGACTGGGTGTTGGACCAAGGCTGGGTGTGGGGCCGAGACTGGGTGTGGGGCCAAGGTTTGGCGTTTGATTCGGGCTGGGTGCTGTGACCACGGTGGGCGTTGGCGGCAGACGAGAAGTTGAGCCCAGGCTGGGAGTGGAGGTCAAGTTTTGTTGTGTTGCAAAGCTTGGTGCGGTAGGTGGCGCAAGCGAAGAGGGAGCCGTTGGTGGCAGATCGTTTGGACCAAAACCGGGCAGTGTCATCCCTGAACCGATTTGTGAACTGGGTTTGGTCCCGCTGCCGATTTGCGGGTTGTTTAGGCCGCCCAGGTGATTGTTGGTAGGTGTGTTAGCCGACGGCGGTGTAAACCCAGGTGCCCCGAATCCCAACGGCGGAGTATTTGGGTTCGGCGCGGTTTGACGTGCTAGGTTGGGAACCGGCGCAGCGGGATTGGGGGCAGGCCGCGTCTGCGGCGCGAAAGGTGATATCGCATAGGCGGGCGGCGAGGGATCATGAGGCCGAGCGGCGATGTGTGGTGGGCGAGCACTGATCTGTGGATTGATTTGTGCCGCACGAGCATTTAATTGTGCTGCGCGAGCATTTAGTTGCGCTGCGCGGGCATTGAATTGTGGTGGCGCGGCAACGGTTGGTGCTGTAATCCGCGGCGGTGCGACTTGCTGTGCTGCGACTCGTGGTGCTGTGACTCGCGGTGTTGCGACTCTTGGGATGGTGACTTGCTGTGGTGAAATGCCCGGTGAGATTGGCCTCCTGGTGTTTTGATGCCCAGGGATGTTTGGCATGACAAGCCCGCTGCCACCTTGTGGCCGATGGTTTGCGACAGGGTTTTGTGGACGTATTGCCGGTGCGGCTGCGGCTGCGGGCGGGGCTTGGAAATGACTTCGGTTTTGCGGTGGGGCCGTTCTCGCGATTGGCGTATCTGCAAAGTTATTGGTGCGAAGTTCACCGACGATCGAACGTGGGTCGTTAATGCGCGGGTCGTTGCTGCGGGAGTCAATACTTGATGGTAGTTTTTCCGGTACGTTGATTGCCGTGTTGATTCGCGGAGGGCTGGACAACTGCGGTGGAGCCCCTGTCAGCGGTTTCGTCTGCGCGATCTGAACGCTTGGTTCAGATGGTGATTGGACGTCGCGCCGAGTGACGCCGAGTGTTTGTTGGCTTTGGTTGACATAAACACTGCTTTGCTCAGGCCCCGAAATCATTTGGACGGGAACGACAGCGCCGGTTTCTTCGCCCATCCGGAATATGGCCGTCCTTGCCTTGGTACTGTTTCGGTCCGTTGAGGCAAGTGTCGATTTCTTGCCCTCTGCAACCCGAGGACGCTGCAGTAACCGTGTGACGGTTGATTGGTTGCCCGCCGAATCAACGACGATTGCTTGCAGCGAAAGTTGTTGCCAATTCTGTTTGGGCGTGAATACGATTTTTCCGTTTTCAGGCAATCGTTTGGCGTCTAAAGAAGTCCACTTGCGCAATACATCCGTCGCATAATGAACTTGGACGCTCTTGATCGGGGTCGTATCATCGAAGTTCAGCAGGGCGTTGATTTCGCCATCAGCGCTGGCGTCGGCTGCCAACGTGACGTTTGGCTTGGCAGTATCAACATAGACACGCAATTGCGGTTTCAATGGATCGGTGGGCGATGCGTTTCCGTTGTGATCAATCGTTCGCGTCGCGAACCAAACCAGCCCATCACGACTCCCTTTGTATTTAAACTCTTTTACCGTTGGAGGTTTTCGATCAAGCAGTTTCCACTCGGATCCCGGACCGTTGGATGAAAACAAACGGACTTCGACTGGCTGGTGGTCGGCAGCGTCAACGTAGAATGGAATTCCAAAATCACGCGTGTTCAAAACCACCACGCCGCTCAAATCAGACGCCCGCATTGAAGCGGACGCGTTGGATGGGTCGGGGAGCCTAGGCAGCGAATTAACCGAGGCGATTCGTGGTGAATTGTCTCGGTGGGTGGAGTGGGGAATTGCTGTTGCCGAACTGTTCGCAGACTTTTGCGCAGCAGTGAGCGCATTTTGAGCTGAACAATGGCTGGACGCGATTGCAGTAATCGCGAACATAAGGGCAGCTTTCTTGCCAAAACTCATCATGTCGACCAACGTCTTGATGACAGAAAACGATTGATTACGGGAATAACTCGGATTAGCTGCCTCGTTTCCTGGGTGAACAGCTAGCCCTACTCGTTCGGATTCGGCAAGATCATTGGACTATCTTGAAGAAATCGATCCCGCCGCTTCTGCTGACGGCACCGTTTAATCGAAACAGAACTTTGCGAATCGAATTCCGAGATTCGTAACCGGAAAAGTGAACCCAAATTAGCAAACCATGACTACAAGCATTCGCTATCAATATGACGTGATCGTGATCGGTGCCGGGCACGCTGGCACAGAAGCCGCCGCGGCTGCTGCGCGACTCGGCGCCAAAACAGCGTTGCTGACATCCAACTTGGATACCGTTGGGCAAATGTCGTGCAATCCAGCGATTGGCGGTGTCGCAAAGGGCCAGATCGTTCGCGAAGTCGACGCGCTGGGCGGGCTGATGGGCGAAGCGATCGATGCGACCGGGATTCAGTTTCGTTTGCTGAACTGTCGTAAAGGCCCGGCGATGCATAGTCCGCGCGCCCAAGCAGACAAAAAGGCTTATCAAAATCACATCAAGCATCGCATCGAACTGCAAGACAACTTGGATCTGCGACAGGAGACCGTCGAAGATCTGTTGACCGAATCGACTGGTGAAAAAGAACGAATCGTCGGCGTTCAAGTTCGCGGAGGGGCTGAATATGTCGCGCCGACGGTTGTTCTGACGACCGGCACGTTCTTGCAAGCGATCATGCACACTGGCGAAGCAAAAACAGCGGGCGGCAGAGCAGGGGAGGGGACTACAAAAGGAATCAGTGGTGCGCTGAATCGATTGGGTTTTGAAATCGATCGTTTCAAAACAGGAACACCACCAAGATTGAACGCGCGAACAATCGATTACTCCAAAGTCGAAGAGCAACCCGGAGACGATGTTCCGCAGCCGTTTTCATTTTTGACGACTGCCTTGGACATCGATCAGTTGCCCTGTCATATCACGTACACCAATCAGGCCGTACACGATTTGATTCGCGAAAATCTGCATCGCGCGCCGATGTACAGCGGGCAGATCAATACGCGTGGACCGCGGTATTGTCCGTCGATCGAAGACAAGGTCGTTCGCTTCGCAGACAAAGACAACCACCAACTGTTCTTGGAACCAGAAGGTCGCAATACCGAAGAGATCTACGTCAACGGGATTTCCACCAGTTTGCCACGCGATGTTCAAGACAAAATGTTTCGTATGATCGCAGGTTTAGAAAACGCGTCGATCATGCGATACGGCTACGCAGTGGAATACGATTTTTGTCCGCCAACGCAACTCTGGTCTCATTTGGAATCCAAGTCGATCGATGGATTGTTTTTAGCCGGGCAGATCAACGGAACAACGGGCTACGAAGAAGCCGCTGGTCAGGGATTGATCGCTGGTTTGAATGCGGCACGCAAAGTCGCTGGTCAAGAGAGCTGGGTGCCAACGCGCGACCAAGCTTACATCGGAGTATTGGTGGACGATTTGGTCACATCGGGAACGGACGAACCGTATCGAATGTTTACCAGTCGCGCCGAGTACCGATTGTTGCTGCGACAAGACAACGCCGATCGACGTTTGACTGAGAAAGCAGACGAGCTTGGGCTGGTGACTGCGGCGCGGCGCGATCGGTTTGACGAAAAGATGCGTCAGATAGATCGCGGAATCGAACTATTGAAATCCGTTCGCGTTGATGGCACGCCGGGGGATGTTTACTTGCGCCGCCCAGAAGTGACTTGGGAAGTGATGCTTGGGCACGCGCCACAGCTTGCCGAAGTCGAATCGTCGGCCGCCCAACAGTGTGTCTATGACATCAAGTACGAAGGGTACATCAGTCGTCAAAAGATGGAAGTTGAAAAACAACAGCGGCTTGCGGACAAACGAATTCCAACGACGTTTGACTACGAACAAATTGGTTCGCTGCGAAGTGAAGCACGCGAGAAACTGATGCAGATTCGTCCAGCGAACCTCGATCAAGCAAAACGCATCAGCGGGATCACACCAGCCGATATTGCGCTGGTGTTGGCATACTTGGAGTCGTCGGAACCGCGAAACCAAGTCGCCAAGAACAAGACTTGAGGTCG
>CAZZDZ010000445.1:0-5001 GCA_964652675.1 uncultured Pirellulaceae bacterium | reverse complement strand
ACGAGTAGCGCCGAAAAGATTCGCTAGCGATTCTGGGTTCAGCCGAAACAGTTTGACCGTTTCGCTGCTTAATTTCGCTACTGAATTTCGATGACCAATCCAGCGGGTCCAGCATTCAGGATGATTGAATCACCTAGTTGGACCTGCTTGCCCTGGTCGCTGTGAATGTGGCCGCAAACGACAAGCTTGGGCGATTTTTCAAGGACTGTTTTGCGAATCGATTCGCTGCCTCGAATTCGTCCACTGCTGTCACGATCGACCGTGTCAATCGGCGGCGAGTGGACGACCAGGATTGCGTCTTGTGGGCAATCAGCCAACATCTGCTGAGCCTGTGTTTCGTCAAAGTCATAGCTCCAATCCCCAAATGGAGTGACCGGGATGCCTCCGCCGACGCCCCAAAAAGCAACCGACTGAATTTCGCAGCCCTCTCCGTGTAGCACCACAGCGGAATCCCAATTAGCGGTGGCGGATCGCAATTCTTCTACGGTTTCGCCATTGCCGGGTACCAAGACGGATGGTTTTTGGATTTGGGACAAAATGTCGATCGTGTCCATGATCCCCCGATGCTGATTAGCAAAATCGCCCGCCCCAATCACCATGTCAACGTCCTGGGCAAGTTCGACCAGCCGCTTGGCGGCATCTTGATTGCAATGTAAATCACTAAAGCAAAGGTACTTCATCACTTCACCGGTCTGCGAAAACGAAACGTCTGGTTATCCTAAGAGAATTCTACCAAGTCATTTCGGTCCCGTGATTCGATGAATTCAAATCAGCCTCTGTCCAATGAAACGCGTCGGCTGATGGTGCTTGTGATTTCGATCGTCTTGATTGGTGGTGCCCTGATGGCTTGGCAATTTGGCGATGAAAGTTGGTCCGTTTTTGTCAGCGCAATAATGGGGCGAATGGGAATCGTGATGGCCGCACTTTGGTTGGCTTGGCCGTCACTACAGCGGCCTGCAAGTTGGTTGCCTCCAGGGATCGCCGTGGCGTGTGTTCTGGGACTGGTTGTATTGGCAGCCAATCCGCGGCTGGTTGTGTTTGTGATCCCAGCATTGGGCGCTTTGACTTTGCTGGCTACGATCGTTCGCTCCACGCGATCGAACAAGTAACCACTGGCAACTGACAACCTTTTCATCGTTTTTGCCATCAAACCGGGTTGTAGCAAATCTGGGGATCGTTACCCCATTGCTTTGAACGATGCCGTGTAATGGGAGGTTTTTACCCCGCTTTGCACGCTGCTGGTTCCGATTTGAGAAAAATCGGACGAAGGTTTTTAGTGTGACGTTGATGGAGCAACGAACTCTTTATGGACGCTGATTTTGATTCTGTGGACTTGCCAGATACCGAATGGCAAGAGAGTGACAACTCTTGGAGCCACTGGCTTGCCAAGCAATTTGATTCGTCTGGGTTTCACGGCATGTTTCGTCGTGTGACGTACTGCGCTTTCGCGCTGGCGCTATTGGCTGGTGTTTGTCTTTGGTTTTCCCGGCCTAAAGAACGTCGCGCCCTGCCACTCTCGGCAATCGGCTTACACGAACTGGTGACTCGTACTCCATCAAATCAAGAAATCTATCGGTTGCGGGCTCGGATGACCAAGCCCGAGTACGATCAATACGTCGAGCGCCTTGGTTTGGACGAACCGGCCACCAAAGAACAGGTTCTCAGTGGCCATTGGAATTGGGAAGGCCCAGGGAAACCAAGTTGGTGGCAGCCGCCAGCTGATGCCAGTGATGCTCATGTCAGCATCGCGAGTCGTCGTGAAACGCACGCGAAATTTGTAAACGGCAGCGTCTATGTTGTTCGAGTAACCCGCTAGTGTTGCAGACGGTTGACCTTGATTAAAAGGCGGTCGCGGAAGCCATCGAGATGTGAAACTCGCTCGTGGAACTGGTCTTGTTGCTGGCAATACAGGCCTCAAATCCCGAATCGTCAACAAAATCCGAAAAAACCTACCTTGGCAACCTCGGTTTCGCCGAAACAACCAACAACACCGGATGGAGCCATCTTTCGCAGGTGGGATGCGCCTTGCATCACCACGCGGATTTGCTTTGACGCCGGGGTGTTACAGAACTGTAGGGAGGCATTTCAATGCGACACAAACTTTTCGGATTTGCGATTGCCGCGATCGCAGCTTTCGGGCCAATGCAGGCCTGGGGCGGAGATCAAGAAATCGCACAGCAGATTATTCAGCGTCTTCAAAACAAAAGAAGTTCCGGCGATCTGAAGAATTTCACTCTCGACATGAAAGTCGACAAAGGAGTGGTAGTCTTTCGGGGCAAAGTGAACGGGGAAGACCAAAAGAACCTAGTGCTGAAATCAGCCAAGGGGATCGATGGAATCGCCAACGTTGTTGACGAACTGACCGTCAAATCACACGAGCCAGAAGTGGTAGCAAAAGCAGAGCCGACTGGTTCGGTCAGCGATGCAGGTTTCTCGCTCCGCGAAGCGCTAGCCGATCAGGCTCGCCAAATCATGGCCGAAGACGTCAAGCCAGTGTCTGGCGTCGTCGAATTAGCAGCAAGTCCAATCGGCGTCGTTAAAACGGCCACACCTGACGAAGTTAAACCCGCAGCAGCGGTCGAGCTTGCCGCACCAGTACGCAGCGCTGATCAGAAAATCGTTGCGGGCGTCGTTGGCGCTCTCAGTCGAGCACAAAAGACCGGTAAACTGAAAGGTTTTGGCGTCGATGTGAAAAGTAACGATGGTGTGGTTTGGCTGAAAGGTCGCGCCGCTTCGTTGGCACAACGCAATCGGATTCTGCAAACGGCTGAAGCCATTCCGGGTGTAAAACGCGTTCGCAACTCGATTCGCATTCCAGAGCAAGACGTTGCAGCCAAGCTGCCGCTTCTGCCAAGCCCACCTGCACTGACTCCAGCACCGGCTCCAGTACCAAAAGCTGTAGCACCGGCTCCAGTACCAAAAGCTGTAGCACCGGCTCCGGTAGCACAAGCTCCGCAACCACAAGCTATCGTACAAGCACAGCCTGTTTCGAGTCGTCTTTCGCCAGTCGCTGTCCAGCCTGTACCAGCCCCAGTGCGTCAAAGTCACGTTACTCCAGCAGCAACCGTGGCCGCACCGATCGCTGTTCAGGTTCCGGCTCAGCCAGCACCGTACCGAACTCCCTCGCACATGGCTCACCAGCCACTGCAAGCACATCCTGTGCAAGCAATCGTGGGAGCACCATCGGGAGCACCCTACATGGGATCGCCAGTCGGTCTGCCTTCGCCAATCGGAGCGTACAGCGGTGGGGGAGCGCCACGTTACGACGCACCCAACTTGCCAAACTACGCATGGCCTGGGTACGCAGCTAGCAACAACTACGCAGCGTTAACTTATCCACAACAGTACAGCCCATCGGCTTGGCCATACATCGGTCCGTTCTATCCTTACCCACAAGTCCCATTGGGATGGCGTAAGGTGTCTTTGGAATGGGACGATGGTTGGTGGCAACTGGATTTCACTGATCGCTAGGCCCAGCGGCCAAGGCTTACAGTTCTAAATCAGACCGCGAGTTGGCAAACAGCCACTCGCGGTTTTCTTTTTGCCAGCATTCAACTTTATCGACTGGGCGATTGGCGAGACCTGTTTCGTAGAATCTTCGGAATTATCCGCAAGATCGTCATAAGTTCTCACGATAACAATCATACGCAGGAAGGCCGATCTACGCAGACGTACGTGATGGCCTTGATCAAGATGACCTTGAAGGTTCCCAGTGATGACTACTTCCATGAAGAATCAAAACACCATCTACTCGATGCAGCCCAATGCTTCGCGAAAAATCGTGAGCCAAACGTTGCTGGGGGTATTTGCACTACTAGCCGTTTCAACAACGGGTTGCTTTGGTGCTGTGGGCGGAATCAACCTTGGTTTTCTGGGTTTTCCAATTCCTGTCAGTCCTTACTATCAGCACAAGCAAGAAGAAAAGTTCTGGAAACACGAACGCTACGACCGAGTGCCGATTCTGGGGCCAACTACATCAGGCGGTCCAGTCGTTGCTTTGGATCCACCATCGGACGACGAAGTCATGCATGCTTTGGAAGTCGCTCGCCCGGTTCAGGGTGGCATTCCACTGATTTACGAAAAGCAACGTAACGGCGTGCGGATCATCAAAGAAAAGATCGCAGACTACATCGACCCACCACGGTTCTATCCGCTACTTGGTCCAGCTCAACTGCACCACGCTCACTACAAGTGCACGGTTTACTTTGACGAAAAGACAACGATCGGCTACCCGGTACCACATACCTTGCATGATCGCGAAGTCATCGAAGTCGTCTACATTGACCACAACCACTTCCACATGGTTGGCAACGTCGAACCTTACAAGACACCGAATCTGTAGTCGCCAAGACTTTCGGCAAGCTACATAAAACCGAAACAAGAAAAGGCCGCCCAAACCGTTTGGCCTTTTTTCGTGCTTCCCATCTGTTTTCTGCGGCAGAATTCTACCCCTTTCGATTCCAGCCGCCGTTGACGTTGACAATTTGTCCCGTCAAGAACGTGTTGTCCGGATCGGATGCAAACACGATCGCTTTGGCGACGTCTTGTGGGCTGCCCCATCGTCCCATCAATGCTTGGCTTTTTGCGCGGTTGTCCCAATACTCGCTGGTGGATTCACCCCACTTGGTTTGGATCCAACCAGGCGCGACCGTGTTCACGCGAACTTTTGGCGCCAGAGTTTGCGCCAAGCTTGCCGCGAACGCCATCACTGCGGCTTTGACCGGACCAAACATCTGCCCCGCATCGCCTTCCATCCCCAGCGGTGCCTGATCCCATCCAATGAACGTCATCGATCCAGGGCGCTGTAAAGATTGTTGCGTCATGCGTTGGCCAACCAGACGCGATAGCCGAACCGTTCCCAACACGTCGACTTGGATCAATCGCAGAAGTTTCGTGTCAAAGTCCAAATCAGCATTCTCGCCAGTCAGCACATCCAATCCAACGCAGTGAATCCAGGTGTGAACGGTTCCCAGCTTGCCAAACGCGTTTTCGATCAAAGCG
>CAZZDZ010000444.1:0-5006 GCA_964652675.1 uncultured Pirellulaceae bacterium | reverse complement strand
CGCCGCCGGCGGCGATGAAGGACGGAAAAAACGAAACCGATAGGGGGAACGACCGTAACCTCGGGCTAATGCCCGAGGCTATATGCTGTCGCCACTTCGTGGCTGGCGAATTGCGGTGCAATATCATTTCCTGAACGGTCACTCTGTCTTGTGGTGATGCCGTAATTTGTCGTGTTGAACAATTCAGCACTCCCAAAAAACGCAACTCCAAAACTTACGCTTCGGGTTACCAATTGTTTCACCATTATTTTTAGGCGTTCGCGGCTGCGACGACGGCTTCGGCGTTGATGCCGAAGTGCTCGTAGACTTCTGCGAACGGGCCGCTGGCTCCATAGCCGCTCATGCCGACAAACTTTCCTTCGCTGCCGATCCAACGATCCCAGCACATCCGAATTCCTGCTTCGACGGCCACTCGATTGGTCACCGCTGGCGGTAAAACTTGGTCGCGGTACGCTTGGCTTTGTTCTTCGAATAGTCCCATGCAAGGCATGCTGACGATACGCACTTTCTTTCCGTCGGCGGTCAACTGGTCGGCTGCTTTGACACACAAACCCAGTTCGCTGCCGCTGCCAAGCAAAATCACATCCGGTGTGCCCTCGCAATCGCTCAACACGTAACCGCCTTTGCTGCAGTTATCAGCCGATGCGTACTTGGTGCGGCACAGCGTTGACATGTTTTGACGCGACAGGACGAATGCGGATGGATGATCGTCGATCTGCATTGCCGTTCGGTAGCACTCGGCGACTTCGTTTGCGTCCCCGGGGCGGAAAACGTACAAGCCGGGAATGGCGCGACACGCGGTCAAGTGTTCGACCGGTTGGTGAGTCGGTCCGTCTTCGCCGACGCCGATTGAATCGTGCGTCAAAATGTAGATCACCGGTTGGTGCATGATGCTGGCCAAACGCATGGCACCACGCATGTAGTCGGTAAAGACAAAGAAGGTCGCACCGTAAGCACGCAGGCCCGATAGCGACAGTCCGTTGACGATACCGCCCATCGCGTGTTCGCGAATACCAAAGTGCAAATTGCGACCGCCGTAACTGCCAGCCAAGTACTCGCCGGCACCGTCAAATTTCAGGTCCGATTTATTGCTTGGTGCCAAGTCTGCACTGCCGCCGATCATGAACGGGACGTTTTGTGCGATGGCGTTGAGCGTTTTGCCGCTGCTGTTTCTGGTCGCGTCGCCTTTCTCGTCGTGGTCGAATACGGGAATGTCTTTGTCCCAGCCATTTGGCAACTTGCCGTCAAAAATCGCTTGCAATTCGGCTGCCTTTTCGGCGTTGGCTCCCTGGTAGGCTTTCCAGACGTCTGCCCACGCAGCGTAGGCCGCGGCGCCGCGAGCTCCGACGCCATTTTGGAAATGTTCGACGACGCCGTCTGGGATGTGGAATTTTTCTTCGGGTGGAAAACCGTAGGCTTTCTTTGCCAATTCGACTTCGTCCCAGCCCAGTGGTGCACCGTGTGCTCCGTGAGTGTTCTGTTTGTTGGGTGCTCCCCAACCGATGATGCTTTTGACGACCACGATCGTTGGCTTGTCGCTGCAAGCTTTAAATTGTTCGATTGACTTTTCCAGCGAACCCAGATCGTTGGCATCGCTGACATGCAGTACGTTCCAGCCAAGTCCTTCGAATTTGGCGCCGATGTCTTCGCTGAACGCAAGGTCCGTGTCGCCTTCGATGGTGATGTTGTTGTCGTCGTACAGCCAGCACAAGTTGTCCAGTTTCAGGTGACCGGCGACCGAAGCGGCTTCGGTGGCGATGCCTTCCATCAAGTCGCCATCACTGCAGACCGCGTAGACGTTGTAGTCGAACAGTTTATGGTCAGCGGTGTTGTAGTTTTCGGCCAACCACTTTTGAGCCATCGCCATGCCAACACTATTGCTTACGCCGGCGCCCAATGGGCCGGTCGTGGTTTCGATTCCGGCGGCTTCGCGGTACTCGGGGTGCCCAGCACAAACGCTACCGATTTGGCGAAACTTTTTGATGTCGTCCAGCGTGATCGACAATTCGTCTTTGACAGCGCCGGTACTGAAATCGACTGCTTTGACGCCCGACAGGTGCAGAACGCTGTAGAGCAGCATCGATGCGTGGCCGCAAGACAAAACGAAACGATCGCGGTTGGGCCACAACGGCTGGCCGGGATCGTAGTTCATCGCGTGGTTGAATAGTTGATAAGCGATCGGTGCCAAAGCCATCGGCGTGCCGGGGTGGCCACTATTGGCGGTCTGGACGGCATCCATGCTCAATGCGCGAATGGTGTCAACGGCTACGTTTTGAATGTCTGTCGATGCAACGGCCATCAGCTTGTCTACTCTGCTAAATAACGAAAGAAATTGCGTGCCAAGTGTGTTGAATCGTAATGATTTTCAAAGCAATTCGGAAGGGTGCCCAAATCTCGGGCTGGAGTTCATCCGATGACAGCGGTGGTTTTCACTCAAAATAGGATGAGATGGGTGTTTGGGCGCCATTGCTCTGATCCACCTAGTGTCAATAACGGCGAGCAACAGAAGTAGATTTTGCCGTGGTCTACCTTCCCGCGATCGAAACATCGCAACCGGGAATCAACTTGCGAAACTCGCTTGCTGTCGTACCGTCTACTTCTGGGCAGCCGACGATCAATAATCGCTCTAAGTTCTCCAGCTTTGTCAGAGGCAGCAAGCCGACTTCGGTTATCTGATCGCAGTTTTGAATCTGCAATTCACAGAGCTGGGTTTGCCGACTGATTTCGACGAGGTCAGCATCAGTAAGGTTGCTCTGGTTGATTCGAAGCGTTGTCAGGGTGTTCATTTTCTGCCAATGTTCGGTCGCGCAAGGTTCAATGTCCACGCGGTTAAACCAGACGAATTCCAATGAGCTGAGATTGGTTAGCCACGCTGCTGCTTGCGCATCAAAGCGCCCCATGCAGGTGACGGAATTTGCGGTGTCAACAGAAACGAGATTACGAAATGCGCTAACAAGTCGTTCGCCACTGAAATCCATTCCCCAGCTTGCCAAGCCGACATCAAATCCCAAAGCTTCCAGCTCACCGATGGCCCGCAGTTCGCAAAACGAAACCTTCGTCCAAGGTTGCAGTGTGTTGTCCAGTTCTAACAGCGCCTGGTTGCTGACCTGCGTGCCTGTGGTCTCCAAATCAACCAGGCCCGATATCGACGCGAGTTTCTTGAGGCCGGTATCACTAACGGCAGTATTGTTGAGCTTCAGTATTTGAAGGCGGCGAAACTTCGTGATCGAATCGAGTGCTTTGTCGGTGATCGCGGTGTTGCTTAGGTCGAGAGATACTACGTTACGAATGCCTTGGAGCTTTTCAACGTCTTGATCTTTTAATGCCGTGTTGCTCGCATCGAATTCGTAGATCGGTGCACTTAAGATTTCCGGCTTGAAGAGGCCAATGAAAGACCTGGCAAGGCTAAAGTCTCGAGGAACCGATTGGTGGGTTTCGATTTCGATACCCATCGCTGATGCGGTTTTGACGAGGCCTTGTTGGTTGGAGTGATCCAGTAGCGGTGACAAGACATAGGCCATCAAGATCGCCATGATGGTGGTCAGAATCAAAACGCTGCGAACACCAAACCTCAGCCAGCGTCGCCTAGAGCGTTTCAAGTTTTTCATGTGTGCCACCTCGATAAGTGCGTTTTCCAAACCATCACTTGCACCCAAACATTGCGCAAATGGCAAAATCTCTAGGCTATACCGTCTCGTCCTTCGCGGGCGAGTGGAAGGAGAGTTCTGGTTTGTGTATAAACAATAGAAGTAATCCCTGCGCGGAGAATATTTTATCCAGGCAGCGGAATGGCTGGATATGAGTGACGAATCTTGCGATGCCGTACACTTCAGGGCTAACGATGAATTCTAGGCAGCACCAATCTGAGTATCCATGGCGAATCGACCCTGCACTGGATGGGCGATTCCTTTCGGACTATCCCGATGATTTGCAAGTCGTCGTTCACGATGGAGGTCCGCGACTGACCGATACGCCTCCCGAAGTAATGTGGGTTCATGTCACGGGAAAAAAGGGGCCGGCCTACGTTGGAGAATTGCTCAACGCGCCTCAAGGACTGACGACCGTTAAGCTCGGCGGCGAGATTCTTTTCATGCCTGCGAATAAAGAAAGCTATCCGTTTCGCGTTACCGAAAAGTATTTGCAGGAGCGAGCCGTGTGGCACATTCGTCCGTGCAACGAATGCGGGATGCCCGAATTGTTTGACGCGCCGTCTGACTTGATCGCCAAAATATTCCCGGACTTGCCAGATCCCTCTCAGGTTGAAGAAATGAAATTCACTTCATTCTGTCCGGTGTGTGGAGGCGTCCAGCTTATTTCGGATAAACCAATTGACGAATCGAGTTAGACGCCTTCGAACGTGAACCGTCGGGAGTCGGCGGTGATGGGGCTGGTAATGCGGATGGGCCAGCGGTCGGTTTCTCCATCGATGATCGTTTCTAGCTCGATCGACTCACTTTTGATTGGCAGAGAGATGATCGTTGGGGACTCTCGCAAAATTGCGAAGTCCGGACCAAGCTGCCCGAGCTCGAATCGCTGACCACCGACGTAAAGGTGTAAACTGACATCGGCCGAAAATGTTTCGTTTAAAGAAATCATTGTGAATTCTGACGACTATCGTGAACGACTTGAATGCTACACGCGGGAGCGCGAGCTAACCGTTTTGACACCTCTGGGTGCAGGTACTCAGGGTAGTGTATTTCTGATTGCCAATCTATCCCAAACACGACGAACAGCGGTGAAATTCCATCACCGTGAAGTTGCCTATCTTCGTGAACGCGATGTTTTTTGCCGCTCCAAGATTTAGAGATCGACGAAGTCAACGGGCATAGCTGTCCCAATCTTAATTGGCTATGACGACGATCTGTTGGCGATCGAGATGACGACGGTTAGCCCGCCGTTTGTTTTGGACTTTGGTGGCGCGTACTTGGATCGCCCTCCTGATTACTCGGACGAAGTCTGGCAGGATTGGCGGGAAATGAAGAGCGATGCTTTCGAAGACAACTGGC
>CAZZDZ010000443.1:0-5027 GCA_964652675.1 uncultured Pirellulaceae bacterium | reverse complement strand
GCTGTGGTCTCACGCCTCTGATTGTGGGCGAGACTGAAATGACGTAAACAGTTGTTTTAGTCAACCAAGAACTTTTTCATCTGAATCGATCCCATGTCCGAATACTCTGGTCACGTCGCACTCGTTACTGGTTCCGCGACGGGCGTCGGCCGCGCCTGCGTTTTGCAGTTCGCCGATCGCGGTTTCAATGTCGTTGTCAACTATTCCAAGAGCGAAGCCGAGGCGTTGGAAACGGCTGCAGCGGCGAAAGAACGGGGCGCCGAAGTTTTGGTTTGTGGCTGTGATGTGGCGGATGATCGTGAAGTTCGAAAGATGGTTGCCAAAGTCGACGAAAAATTTGGCCGACTGGATGTCTTGGTCAATAACGCTGCGACGACCAGTTTCGTCCCACACCACGATTTGGAGGGCCTGAACGAATTGATGTGGGATCGCATGCTGGACGTCAACTTAAAAGGCCCGTTCTTTGTCACTCGCGCGGCGGCCGAATTGCTGCAACGCGACAACGGAGGCAGTGTTGTGAATGTCAGCAGCGTCGCGGGACTTTCGGGTAACGGTTCATCGATTGCCTACTGTGCCAGCAAGGGCGGATTGAACACGATGACAAAGTCACTCGCCCGCGTGTTGGCTCCCAAGGTACGCGTCAACGCCGTTTTACCTGGGCCAATCGATAGTCGATGGATCAAAGAAGGCAATCCAAAATGGGACTTGGACAAAATCGTCGCGCCCTATCCGATCCCCAAAGCATCTTCGCCGGATGATATCGCCGACGCAGTCCTCTACTTTGCCCTGGGAACGAGCATGACAACCGGTCAAATCCTGCCCGTCGATGGCGGGCAAACGCTTTTGCCGTAATCGCGTTACAACTCAGTTTTTGTGACTCGAAACTTTCCATCCGCGTTAGGATCACAACACCATTGATCCTTTGGGATGCCATCGAACACGCCTTTTGATCGGCGCACTTGGCCGTGAGGTTGAGCGTCAACACGCCGCTAGCGTCTCGAAAATCGCGAAGCGGAAGTCGTCAAGACGTTCGGCAAACCACATAAGACTAAAAGTCTTCAAAGTCCCAATTCGACGACTGATCGGAGTTCCGATCTAGTGAAGCTTCTGTTGCTTTCAGATGCGTGGAAAATAATTCGAAAGCCTGTCCGGATCCTTGATCCTTTTCGTTTGCTCAGAGCGCAACGATTCGTGGTTGCCGCTGATTGAACAGACTGCAGTTTGTACAGTGGCACAACCGTGCACCTTCGTTTGTTTTCAGTTTTCGCCTAACCGATTTGCGACTTGCTACTTGTAAAAACTCGTGCGCCTTCTCGTTGTTCGATAGCTGCGGAACTCAAACCATTTCAAAAAGAAAATCGCTGTACAAAAGGCGACTGGATCGATCGCTTAAAGGGTTTAATCGGCGACTTTTCTTGAGTGGCACAGGTGGACAGATGTGTTTGTTTCGCGTGGCCTACCTGTCCCAAAAAGAGCTTAGCAAAAACTTTTTGCTTTTTCGCGTTACGCCATTGCGAATAACTTTATGAGCACCAATCCACAAAAACAAAGTGAGATCTACAGCATGAATTTGAAATCGAACCGCAAGAATGGGTCACGATTGCTTGGAATGAAACGTCGCAAGTCAAATCGTCGTCGCTTGTCTAGACTTCTCCACGCCGAACAACTTGAAGGCCGGCGGCTTTTAGCAGCCAATCTTGATTTTGGTGACGCACCAGCCATCTTTAACGCGACATTAATCGAGAATAATGGGGCAAGGCACGAAATCAATTTAAACAGTGGGCCAAGATTGGGAGCGAACATTGATTCCGAGTCAGATGGAGTGGAGTCTGCAAACGCCGACGGTGATGACACGACGGGGCAAGACGACGAAGATGGCATCAACTTCGCTGGTGGTGGTGATATCACTATAGGTCAGTCGCAAACTGTGATTGTCAGCAATACAGGCGGGGAAGGGGTCGTCAACGCCTGGATCGATTTCAACGGCGACGGGGATTGGACGGACCCAGGAGAGAGAATTTTCGAGAACCGAACTCTTGTCGAAGGGAACCGAGGACTGGGATTTAACGTTCCAGTGGATGCAGTTCCGGGAACGACCTTCGCTCGTTTTCGTGTCAGCTCGGCTAACTTGTCTTCGCCGTTTGGATTGGCACTTGACGGCGAAGTGGAGGATGTCGCTTTAACCATTCGTGTGGCAAATCCTACCTTGTCGCTCTCGGATGCCGAGCCTGTCGACGAAGGTGGAGCTTCCGTGTTCAGACTAATGCTTTCTGAGACACCGTCATCTCCTTTAGAAGTGCAGGTATCTACAGTCAATGGCACAGCCGTCGATGGCCAAGATTTCACGGCTTTTAATGAGACGATTATCCTCCAGCCAGCCTTTGGCATCGACGAGCCAGTTGTTTCATTCCAAATTCCAACCCTGACAGATTCGGAAGTGGAAGGCACAGAGAATTTCACCGTCATGATTACCAGTAGTGCGACGATCACAAATGGCACAGCGACCGGAACGATCAATGATGTCGCGGTGGTCTTGCCAGTTGTCTCCATTTCCGATGCAACCGATGTGAATGAAGGCGACAACGCGGAGTTTACGGTCTCGCTTGACCAGGCGCCAACGAGTGACGTAACCGTTGCAGTCAATACGGCAGCTGGAACAGCAACATCGCCAGGTGACTTTACGGCAATCGCGGATCAAATACTGACCTTTACTGCTGCCGGTCCGCTTTCTCAAACCGTGTCTGTTACAACCATCAACGATACGGATGTAGAAGACGCAGAAACCTTTATGGTCGGTTTGTCTAATGCAACGGGAGCAACGATCGGCGACGGGGAAGGTACGGGCACCATTTTAAGTGAAGATGTGGCCAACACGGCTCCGACCATCTCCGACATTGCCGATCAACTGATCGATGTAAACAATTCCTCTGGCGAGCTTACTTTCACGTTTGGAGATACGGAAACACCGGTTGGTGACTTGGTTGTGACTGCGATTTCCAGCAACGAATCCTTGGTGCCCAGCGATGACGCGAACCTGACGTTAACGGGAGACAGTGAAAGTCGCACGTTGGTTGTTACGCCGCTAGCCGATCAAACAGGTACCGCGACAATCACTGTCTCGGTTGCAGATACTGGTGGATTGATTGCGACAGACGAATTTACGATTACGGTCAACGGGCTTCCGCAAACTTTGGTGGTGGATAACCCAACCGACGAATCCGATGGTGACTTTACCGCCGGTAATCTGTCGCTACGCGAAGCGATCGAAATTTCTAACGCTAGCTCTGGTGTTGCCGACACCATCGAGTTCGATCCAGCGATCGTCGGACAAACCATCACGCTGGATGCCACGCTCGGACAACTCGAGATCCAAGATGGCGTTACGATCACCAATAGCGGCGATGATACAATCACGATTGACGCCGACGGGAATTCGCGAATCTTCCTGATCCAAGATAGCGACGCCACGACAGTAACCGATGTGTTCTTGAGCGGATTGACTTTGACCGGCGGTAATACATCAACGTCGACGCTTCCCGATGGCGGTGCAATCCTGACACGCGAGAATGTGTTCCTTTCTAACAGTTCCATCATCGGCAATGTTTCGACCGGCTTCGGTGGAGGGATCGCGCAGTTTGTCGGGGCAAGTAACGAATTGCCCATCGAGATATCGTTGGTCGACAGCAATGTCAGCGGCAACGCAGGTGCCGATTCCGGTGGTGGTATCTTCAGTTTCAATTCAACGGTGAATGTAACAAGCAGTTCAGTCAACGATAACTTTGTCACATCGATAGGATTCGCCTACAGCTCAGGTGGTGGCATTGCTAATCAGTCCGGCACGACCACGATCACCAACAGCACGATCAGCGGCAATGTGGCACAAGGCAGCGTCACCGAGCCAAGTTATGGTGGCGGTGTTTATAGCTTCGACGGAACGGTCGATATCTCTGGAAGTACGATCTCAGGAAACTCGGCCACTACCTTGGCTGGCGGGATTGGTTTGGTCGCCGGAACTCTGAATGTCCGCAACAGCACAATCAGCGGCAATGCGTCGGCTGGCGGTGGCGGAGGCATCTCAATCGATGACACGACCACCACGATTGAAAACTCCACCATCACCGGCAACACGGCGGTTGGATCCGGTGGCGGTGTCTATGTTTATGCCGATGATTTCCCAGGTGAATCGCTAACGATCACCGATTCGATCATCGCTGGAAACACCGACGACGGTACCGCTCCGGACTTCGTTAGTCCCGCCGATGAGGTTGGGGATTTAACTATCACCAACAGCTTGGTTGGTGACAGTAGCAGCACATCCTTGGCAGAATCTCAAACGGCTGATGCCCAAGGCAACTTGATCGGGGGCGAAGGAACCAATTTGATCGACCCGTTGCTGGGCCCACTGGCCGACAATGGCGGCCCAACACTGACGCACGCGTTGACCGATGGCAGTCCTGCGATTGATGCCGGTGATCCTGCGGCGGTCGCGGGTGCTGATGGTGTACCCGAATTTGATCAACGTGGGTTATCACGCGTGGTCGACACGATCGACATCGGTTCTTTCGAGTTTGGAGCGATCGCTTCTGTCAATCAACAGCCTACTTTTACCGCGTCGGCTATCCCAGAAATTGATGTGAACGCCGGAGAACAAACCGTCATAGGTTTTGCGACGTTTAACCCCGGAGCTGGCGAAGAAACACAAGCGGTTTTGGCCTACACGGTCACCGCCAGCGATCCAACGCAGTTCAGCGTTTTGCCAGCGATCAGTAATGATGGAGTTTTGACTTACACGATTGCGGACGACGTAGTTGGCAGCGTTGAATTTTCGGCGACGGTTCAAGACGACGGTGGAACGGAAAACGGCGGCGTTGATACTTCGGAATCTCAGACCTTTACGATCACGGTCAACGAAGCAGTCGCAGCGAACTTGGCCCCAAGTTTCACTGCCGACGATCCACCCGCGATCACGGTCAACGCCGGAGAACAAACCGTCATAGGTTTTGCGACGTTTAACCCCGGAGCTGGCG
>CAZZDZ010000442.1:3504-5112 GCA_964652675.1 uncultured Pirellulaceae bacterium | reverse complement strand
CCGCCGAATCCGCCGAGGCCGCCGCCACCGCCGCCGCCACCACCGAAGCCGCCGTCTCCACCGCCACCACCGCCGAAGACACCGTCTTCGAAGCCGCCGGCGCCGCCGTTGGGCCCACCACCGCTTCCGTCGATTTGACCGGATTGATCAAGCCCGCCGCCACCAGCGTTTGCAATCGCCGATGAATCAATCGTGCCACCATTGCCACCCTGCGCAAGATTTCCCGACAGCGTACTGTTTTGCAATGCCAACGTGCCCTGGTTAAAGATGGCACCGCCCAATCCCGCCGCACCGCCCCCTGCAACCGAATTTCCATCGCCGCCGTCACCGCCGCGAGCCACACCGCCCGACAGCGTAAGCTGCTGCAGTGTCAAGTCGCCCGTTGAATCGATGCGAAACAGACGCAAGTCTTCTGCTGCAGACGTATCACGCGTGATCGTGACTCCGCCGCCCACGATCGTAATCTCACTGGAAATCAACAACCCCGACCTGCCCGCCGAACGATCTCCCACAATCGATAACTCAATCGCCGCAGGCCCATCGGCGGTCAGCGCCGGATCAAACGTGATCGTATCGGCGCCACTGCCTGCCACGGAACCATCGACCGTCGTGTCGTTATTGGCTGCCGCAATGGCTTCACGAAGCGTAACCTGCCCATCATCGGCAACCTCGTCTGCAAGACTGGTGACCACAATCGTCGCCAAAACTCGCCGGTTTTCCAACGATTCAAAAATCCTTCGCCGCCTCGTCCGCCACCGACGCGATTGAGTTGACCCTGACGTGCGAGCAAGACGATCTTGTATGCGTGCGAAAAACGAATTCTTTGTCATCGGATTTAATTGAAATCATGTTGATCAAACCATGCGTCCTACAAGGCCACGGTTAAAACAGCAGTTGGTTTTCGAGTAGGGTGTCGACTGCTCTTGTCATTTTGTCATCATCGACTGCAACCTGATCAATCACCCTCGTGCAATTCGAGTCGATTGATCACGTACAGCGCCATGCTGTTTGAATAGAAAGGCAACTCAGCTCAGATGTCAATTGTGAACGCTCACAATACATATTGCTAGAACAGAGCTGGTTCTAGCGGTCCAATCCTGGGCCAGCGCGAAGAAAACGCATTCTTTTGAATCAAGTCCGCCGTCCGACACCAGCATCTTACGGAAAAAGTTTATTCCCAACATGCTTTGTGGGTGGCACGGGAGGCACTCAACAGAAGGGTTGTAGCCCAGGCTTTAGCCGTCTGCGCACTCGTTTTTAAAAAAACGCAATTCGTTTTTTCGCTCAATGCAACGACCCCAATACAAAACCAGAACGATTGCGACGGCGGAGATCACAGTGCTTGCCGTGGTGGCAGTTTGGTATTTGGATATTCCTCGCGCGCTGGTGGAAAAGGCTTCCGGACTTCACGGCCAAGCTGACATCAGTGCCCTAAGTAAACTCGGAGACGGATCTCGAATAAACGTTTACAAAGGACAAGCCGCTGGGTGAATTTCAAATCGAACTGAACAACACCTACCCGCCAGACTCTCCCAACAATCCGAACTTAGAGATTCGAGAATGCACATTGGAATATTCGCGGCACACATTGACCGCTTGGTTCCATAA
>CAZZDZ010000442.1:1660-3404 GCA_964652675.1 uncultured Pirellulaceae bacterium | reverse complement strand
GACCGCTTGGTTCCATAAACCGAACGTAGAATGGACCGCAGTGGATACATTTCGACATCGCAGTGCAATAGCGTTTGGAAGACACAAAGGACGCAACATAACCAGTAGGTTTTTACCTCGCGTGGCACGAGCTGTGCTCAAGTGCGGTAACCAAAGTCTTTGTTAAAGAGGCGAAAAGAGGTAGCGAACTGAACGCTAGGTTTTGCATCCGCCAGGATTTAACAATCGGATTGAATGTGGGCAGCATAACCAACCTTGCCTACTATGCGCTGCTTCACATTGCGCCGCGAAATCTCAAGAGACTAACCATCCGTTGCGTCTAAGCCGCTTTTTCGGGCCTAAAAATTCTCAATGAAAGAAAAACTGGGGCTAAAACGCCGAAAACTGCGCAAAAACGCCCAAAACTGTCGCCACATTACCGACAGTTTGCTAGAATCAAACCGTCGCCACTCCATTGATTGTTTCGGGGGGCCTATCATTTTTTGTTTTTTAAATTGGACAAATCTTATGAATCGTTCGCGTCACGGTTTTACGCTGGTAGAACTTTTAGTGGTCATCGCCATCATTGGCATTTTGGTTGGGTTGCTGCTTCCTGCGGTACAGGCAGCCCGCGAAGCAGCTCGTCGTATGAGCTGCAGCAATAATTTCAAGCAGATCGGCCTCGCCGTACACAACTATCACTCTGCTTTCAAACGTATCCCAACACACGGATCAGGAACCGAAGGCACACGTCGCTTCCCAGCAAACGACAGCCAAGTTCCACTCTCGAAAAACTCGCTTGAGCTAAGTTGGCTCGTTGGCTTGACGCCATTCATGGAACAGCAAGGATTGTGGGAGCAAATTGCCAACCCACTTCTGGAGGAAAATTCAGGACTGCTTTGGTCTCCCCTCGGCCCCAGCCCAAGAATGGACATAGGCGTCCATGCCAACTACGAATACACGCCGTGGTTGACAGAGATTCCTACACTTCGATGCCCTAGCGATCCAGGTTCAGGCTTGCCCGCTCAAGGGCGAACAAATTATGTCGCCTGCATGGGTGATTCGGCAGATTTTATCGCTGGTGGAATCTCCGATTCTGGCGACGACACCTCGGCTAATGCGCAACGTGCACGTGCGTCGAATCGTGGATTCTTTCGTCACCGACGCGAAGCACGTTTCCGCGACGTTCTGGACGGATTGTCCAACACCATTTGTGCTGGCGAAATCGCAACGGACCTAGGAGACAACGACAATCGAACACGTGGAAACCAAGTGACGGGCGTCAATATTTCGGCAGCGGGAGCCAACCTTGGTTGCGTTTCCTTTATCGACCCTGAGCGACCACAATTCTGGGCGACTCTTCCAGGCGGCAGCTTCGAGACGGCAGGCGGACATACTGCTGCTGAAGCTCGTCGTGGCTACGCATGGGCGATGAGCCGAGGCATTTGGGGAACAATGAATACGGTTAAGCCCCCAAATGAACATCTCTGTATCACCGGTAACGTGTTTAGTGATGGACATTACACTGCCAGCAGTCGCCACCAGGGCGGTTGTCACGTCCTGATGGGTGATGGTGCGGTTATTTTCATGACCGATTCGGTCGAATCTGGAGACCAAGGAAGCGCTCATGTTGGAAGTGAAGGTATACACCTTCCACCAGGCTCGGAATCGCCTTTTGGCCTCTGGGGAGCACTGGGAACTCGCGCTACGAAAGAAGTCATCGAAGAGCAGTTGAACCAGTAGGTTAATACGGCATTAAAAAAAA
>CAZZDZ010000442.1:0-1560 GCA_964652675.1 uncultured Pirellulaceae bacterium | reverse complement strand
CTTGCTTACTTGTTTAAGTAACAAGATGAATCCCAAACAAGCCGTTCGCCAGACTGGCAAGCGGCTTGTTTTCTTTTCCACTTCCCATTCGTTTTCAGAAAAACAGATCTACTATGAAGCGTCTCTTTGGTCGTGTCACCACGATTGCTCTTGCCGTCACACTATCGTTTGCGGTCGGTTGCTCCGGCTCGTCTGAATCCACTACCGTCGCAGATCAGGATGAACTTGCTAAATGGGCTGCAGAGAATCCTTCGCCTCCGGCATCAGATATTGATCCTGAGTTGGCGGAGCCAGAGTAAAGAATCAAGACGAGCATTTAGTTTTGCCGTCGCTCCTTTTTTAAAGTAGCTGTGGTTTCTGAGCCCAGCTCACATGTCACGAGCAGCGTAAGTGGATTCACTTACGCTGTTTTTTTTGGCAACGCCCATTCACTCGTCCTCTGGAAGAGTCGGACGCGGTAGCGACCGGAAAGGGCACCAGCAAGTTATCGGTGCTAGGTTGTATCCAGGTGCAACACTTCGATCGGATATCCCGATTGTTGATACCGAGATAGGGACCACATATATTTTGATTTTGGTTGGTGACGTTCTGAATGACAACTAATGAAAACCGATCAGTACCATCTGCGTCGACCGCGATTCTGGAAGCAGCAAGTTCGGCGCGGGACAAGCTCAGCAAAAATCCGTATGGACACCTATTCGTCTCAGAGAGAGTAAGACTCTTTGACGTGATGGACGAGGTGTTCGGGAAAGAAGAGTCGATGATTAGGCAGGGCGTCTTGGGCGCGTTCGTGGGCTGTCCGATGATAAGTGCTTGGAAATCAATGGTTGACACACTTGAAAAGCCCGAGCAGTGGCACGTACACAGCTATCTTGACGAGGCACTTGAAAAACTGATGGCATTTTCCATTTATTGGCTCCGAATGGCTACTCCGAATGCCGGGAAAACTTTTACTCGCCTACTTTCACGAGCGGAAGTCATTTGTGCGTTGATTCCAGACGATGATGTTCAGCGTCTTGTACTGGGAATAGAGAAGAGCTGTTTCGAGATTGTTCGCGCACGACGGGCTTTGGGGGATCCAGCATTTTCGAAAGAGGAAGAGGAAGAATTCAGGGCGAACTATTTGAATATTGATGAATTCCATCCGTATGGGGAAGAATTTTGTGATTGGTCGGACTCGCACTTTTTTGGAGCATACCTGATCGCTGGCCCGCTAGAAACGCATAGCAGAGTTGCCCGTTCCGAATTTTGGATTGAATGGATAGACGACTATCTCGACGTAAATTCGAAAACCCTCTCAGATTTGCTTAACTGTAGCCGGCTGAACGCCGTAGGGTGAAAAAACTCGGACGGTCGTAGGCGGAGGAATCAAAGGGGTCAGGGAAAGCGCCGGGATAAACCGGCTTGGAATTGGGAATGAAAGAGTCCTACAAAGAAGAACTAGCCATTCACTTTGGCCTCGACCCGTACGCTGGAGATGGTGACATCTCGGGTGTAGCATCGGTAAGAGGAAACGCAGGCCAGCCATTGAGCTCCGAAATCATCCTTCTCGTGTGCCGA
>CAZZDZ010000441.1:2533-5166 GCA_964652675.1 uncultured Pirellulaceae bacterium | reverse complement strand
AGCCTTCGTCGCAATATCTAAAGGGGCGTTTTCCGGCAGCGAAGCAACGCTTTTTGAAACGACCGATGGCGCTGCGACTGGGGTGCGATCGGGCCACCATCGCACAGCAATCCAGGCACAGCCCATCATCGCGGCAATCAAGCACGCCGCTATTCGCCCCGACACAAAAGCACTTGATGCGTGAGTCGGCGATTGGGAACTCCCAGGCTCATGCCCTACAAGTTCAACTGTGTGTTTTGATGCTGTGTTTTTCGATACTCTGTCAATCTCGCACTCGCTAAGAGCTTCGACGACCTCGGTTGCCGACTGAATCCGCGACTGGGGTTCTTTTTCATGCAAACGCTCGATCACGCTGACCAGTGACGCGGGGAGATCCGGATTGAGTTCTGAGATGCTGTGCGGGGCGGATTCGATAACTCGCTTCATCACAAGCCTTCCCGAACGCGCTTGAAACGGAGATGCTCCGGTCGCCATCGCGTAGAGCACGCTGCCCAAACTGAACAAATCCGAAAGATGAGTTACGCTGGAGCCACGCGCCTGTTCCGGCGACATGAATGACGGGGTCCCAGCAAGAACAACTTCCGAACTGTTTAATTGTTCGCCTATCGTGGTTGCGAGACCAAAGTCCGTGACCTTGGCACGGTTGGATGCCGCGTCCAACAAGATGTTGGCTGGCTTGATGTCTCGATGTACCAAGTCCTTGGCGTGGGCCGCGGCAAGGCCACTGGCGATTTCGATTCCGATGCGCAAAACTTCATCGACCGGCAGCGGAGCATGGTCCTGAATTCTTTTTTGAAGCGTGGTTCCCTCGATAAATTCCATCACCAAGAAAGGAATGGGATCTTCTTCGACGGCGTAAATCTGGACGGTGTTGTCGTTACGAATCCCTGCTGCTGCTCTCGCTTCGTACAAGAACTGCTCTCGCGCCTCAGGCAACTCCGAGTACCGTTTATGCAGAACCTTGATCGCGACGTCGCGCTGCAGTTTGTTGTCGAGAGCTTTTAGGACGTACCCAAAACCTCCCTGACCAATGGGTTCGATAACATCGTAGTGCAAGAGTCGGCCGATCGACTCCAAGTTAGGGGTTTCGCTGAGCGTGTCAGAAAGCGCATGGGCGATTTTAGCAGTAGACGACGACGAAAAGGAATGAACCGACGTTTCCAATTCCCCCACGATGCTCTGGGGGTGACGATCAAATATTTGGGTTGATTCGGTGTCAAATTCAAGCAACTTTTCAACACGCTTGAGCAACTCGCTATCACCAGCAGTCGCTTTTAAAAGAAAGTCACTGCGTTGTTCTGAATTGCGATGTTCCCGCGCTAACACAAAGATCTGGAGCTCGTTCATGAAGCTCTTTTTTCCATGGTTTGAGAATCTTTGATCTCCGCCATCAACCAAGCTTTTGCGTAAGCCCAATAACCATCGACAGTGCGTCGACCAATGTCTAATTCGTCTGCAACTTCTCGCAAAGTTAATCCGGCAAAGAATCGTAGGTGGACGACCTCAGCGACCAGCGGGTCTGCAACCTCCAGTACCGAAAGAGCTTCGTCCAACTCCAGTAGCTGTCCGGCCATCTCCGGAATAGCGATTCGCTCAGGATCAAGCGGTACTCGCTGAAGATCAGCACCGCGTTTTGCACGAGACTTGCGGCGCGCCGAATCGACCATGATTTGTCGCATCGCGTTGGCCGCCACCCCAAAGAATTGTCGTCGGCCTTTCCATTGCCTCGGTGCCGTCGAGGATTTGTCGTCCGAATCACGACCAGGAAACAAACGCAAATAGACTTCGTTCACTAACGCACTTGGCTGGAGCGTATTGCCAGGTTGCTCTTTCTGTAGCCAGTGAACAGCCATCAACTTAAGATCACTGTACACCCGCTCAAACAGAAGATTCTTTGCTTCGAGATCACCGTTTTCGGCTTCCCGTAGAAGTTTGGTAATTTGTTCGGTCATCATGAATTCTCCGAACTAGTTGGTGCATCCTGAACCGCAAGCAAAGTTTACTGCAGGTTCAAATTTCTGTCCAATACGAACATGGTTACCTTGGCAGGCTCAATTTCCGATTTTTTGCAACGCACTTTTTCACGGGTGGATTTGTTCACTATCGTTTGGATCGTCTGATGCGGCCAGGCGCGAACTCATCGCAGATGTTTCATGAACAGAGTGTGATGAAAGTGTGATGAACAGGGATCCACTATCGAATTGAATGCGCGTTTGATTGGGCATGCCAATCGCAGCGTTTCGCGACGTCATAAACGTCTCTTCGGCAGACACAGTTCTCAATGCTCTACTAAGAGTGTTGTCGCGGCAAAAAATCCCCGGGTTAAAAGGATTCAAAATGCGCACGAAATAAAAGTTTTTAGATCAAACTTTTTACTGCGTGCCCTAGGATCAAACTTAACATAGTGACCTGCAGATCCAGCCTGGCAGATTTGCGCATGGCCTGGCTTGTTTTCGAGCAAACTTTTTTGCGTGTAGCGGTCGCGAACTCGAGAACAGTCGTGCGTTTGGCGAAAAGTAGCTCGGATGATCGGCTTCCCGCCTATCTATGCTGCAAGCTCTTAGTACGCGAACGTTGCTTCGTTCAGACAAGACAGCGAAAACTAGTTCATGGTCGCGGACTAGTTAAAAAAA
>CAZZDZ010000441.1:0-2433 GCA_964652675.1 uncultured Pirellulaceae bacterium | reverse complement strand
TGGCCGCCGTCTTCTACCGCAACGTAGGATTCGATGAACGCAGCCACGTTGCTAGTCCGCTGCTGAACGCTTTCATTGGTGTCCCATTTCGCCATGACGTTGTCCAGCGCCTCGTGGTCTTCGTCAAAGTCGGTGGTGCCGGTGATAATGAAATCTTGTCCCGATCCACCATCGATACGATCATTTCCTTGGCCACCGATGATCAAATCGCGACCCGAATGGCCTCTGATTGAATCGTGGCCATCACCACCGATCAAGATGTCGTCGCCGCTCCAACCGGACAACGTATCGTTGCCTTCTCCACCGATCAGCACATCATCGCCGCGCCAACCCAACAGACGGTCGTGTCCATCGCCGCCATCAAGTAGGTCGTCGCCTTCGTGGCCGCGCAAAAGATCATTTCCTTCGCCGCCAAACAGATCATCGTCTCCCAGATAGCCAGAGACATAGTCGTGGCCATCGCCACCGATCAACACGTCGTCTCCATACCAGCCACGCAATCCATCATTGCCGTTGCCGCCATCGATTACGTCGTTCCCGTAGTCACCGTGAAGATCGTCGTGCCCATCGTTCCCAATGATCGTGTCATTGTCTGGACCACCGCGCAGTTCGTCGTTGTGAGAACCGCCGATCAAAGTGTCATTGCCACGGCCTCCGTAGGCCGTTGAAAGTAGCGAAGTGTTATTCTCGAAATGGTCGTCACCGTCGTGTCCGCGAAATTCGATCCGACTGAATCCGTTTCGCGAGAATGTCAGTGTTTCATCGCCATTTCTGACCGTCACCAACGAAGAAGCTTCTGATACGACGACGGTGTCATCCTGTGATGTGCCTTCGATAACGAGGGCACCATCGGAGATTCCGATATCGGCCGCAAGAAGCTTTTTTTCCTCAAGTATTTCGAGGGCTAGCTTACGTTTCATGTTTACGTTCACTTTCGTTGCTCATTGCAACATCAAGTGTCCGGCATCCGGCTGCCTCAGAGAGGCCCTTGGCTTTGCGTCCCGACCTCGCGGACGGTTTGCGTTCAGACGAGTTTTGAAAAGATAGAAAAGAGTGAGCAGTCGTGCTCATTTGAACACTATCTCACGATTCGTCGGGGTGTCCCAATAATCCCTACCAATTGTGCGTGAAAAACGCGGCCCTCGCTCGTGTCTTCAACGCGAAACGGATGTTGCTTTTTGTCAACAAGACCAACGAACACCAATCCAGTTCCGATTTCTTTCACAAAATCAGTACGCGCCACTAAGTAAACCGGGGCATACCGATGTTGTCCGTCTCTGTCTCAGAGGCGAAGTAATTGTCGCGAGGTGCCCAATTACCGTCTCCCAAGAACTGCGCAATCCGATCCGCGAGAGACACGTTGCATGAAGCCAGAAACGCAGCGTTGCCAGCATCGGTGAAGTCGGCATTGTTCAGTATGTCGTTGACCGCTTTGGGAAAGTCAGACATCAGATTGCGGAACAAAACCTCAGCAAGGTGATAGCTGAGCTCCTGTCCCTCGTCCGAACAATAGAACGATTCCCCCGACCAAAACGCGTCAATGGTTTCTGATGTCCAGTAATCGCGGTGGCGTCGCAGGATTTGATGATCCACCGTGAAATAGGATGAATCCATCACGACATCCTCGATGACCTGAGTAACGCCCTCGTTAAGCCAGAGTGGCAATGGCAAATGACGTAGCAAAGCGTGGTTCAGTTCGTGTGCGATAACACGCTCGTAGTTGTCGTCATAGGCAGGGCATATTGCAAAGTGACCGTATCCAATGTTCAGGAACATTCCACCAGACAGCCCAAATCCGCCTTCTTCAGGGTAAAAATCGGTGACGTAGTCGTAGTAGTTTTCAATGTCAGCGAACAATAAAACAACGTGTTTCCCAAAGCCTTGGTCGCAGGCAACCCCGTCCAGCGATTCAAGGATGATTCGTCGAGCGCGTTGCGACGAATTTAGAACCCTTTGCCCAATCGCCTCGTCAGCAGCAAGGAGTAAAAATTCCGGTGATTCAAGCAGTGCGTAACCAGGCGGCAGTGATTCAGAGAGTCGCGTGAGCCAGTCACGTGCAATCTGCGTCCATGATTCGTCCAGTGAAGACGGATCAATATTTGCGTCGACCCAAGCGGAGATAAGGTCCCATTTCGGACGCGGCAAACCCTCGCGAATGTCAATGGCTTCAGGGATTTGCGAGAGCGAATCTTTCATTGGATTTGATTGTGCCCTCAAGCAAAACGTGTTTACGCCATCGCTTCTCACCGAAGCAAGCAAGTGTTGCAACAGCAAGCAGTCTACCAAAACGAAACCACGTTGCCAAAGACGCGGTGTCTCAACACGATAAATGACGACGCCCGCACAAGAAGGGTAACTGTTTAGGAAATGGTGTTGCGCCATAAACAGCCAGCCACGAAGTGGCGACATAATGTAGCCTGTGGGCGTGAGCCC
>CAZZDZ010000440.1:1617-5174 GCA_964652675.1 uncultured Pirellulaceae bacterium | reverse complement strand
CGCAATACATGTCAAAGTTCGCGGCCACTCGATGCGACAGCTCTCGCCAAGCGGACGCTTGTTGTTCTGCTGGAATGAATAAGCGTTCGCCGTTGTCCCAAGTTTTCAGTGTCGATCTGCGGTACTCGATTCCCAAGTTTTCGGTGACGTTTACTTCATAGCTACGTATCCAATCAATCAGATCCAGCGTTAGCGCGGCGCAAGCGTGCCGTTGCGACTGGTTTGGTGGCCACAGATCCGGCAAATCTTCGTCGCTCCAGGGCGGGCATTCCAGCATCGCCGCTTTCGTATATTTTGGACTGAACTTGTATCGCGGCAAAAAGACTCCACCCAGCTTTTTGTCACCGTAAAACACTCCGAAGCCGCGCAGTACAACACACCGATCTTGGAGCAGATCTAGTGAATAGACGCTGGAACATTTTTCTTGATCACTAGGTGGTTTGATCTGATCAAAGCCAGTTTCAAGCAACCAATTCCCTTCGGGACGTAAAATGTCGCGTCCCCAACACCAAACCTGCTGGCTTAGTAAGCCGACTGCATTTTCAATCGTGACATGCAAAGCACTTTGCTGATCGACGGGCATTGGCGTCGACATTTCAGCCTGCCTCGTTCGTTGAAATTGCGGCAATATTTGCAACCAACCAAGCAGACGCGGCGCACAACTGCAACCAATCGCCGACAGAACTGACCTCATAGGCAAACACGCTGGCAATCCAAAATAGGCTCGCAAGCGTTTGCCCAAGCCATTCGATGCGCAGCATCCTCGCCAGTCGACGTCGTAACCAACTCGATTCTACGGAAGCTTTAACATTCTCGGTTAACACGTCTCGCACTCCTCGCCACAGCACGACAGATCATCAAGGTACATTCCCCACTTGCGATAAGTCTCTAGATCTTCTGCGGGTAATCCCAGGGAAGTGGCAATCGCTTTGGCAACAACAGCGAATCGTTGTCGGTATTTGTAAATGAAGCAGAAGACAAGATTCTGGTGGCGCACGGATGGCCCGCAAAGATAGATTCCCGAAACGGTCGTCGATTCGTCGTTCTCACTCAACAGCAGAAAGCCGTCATCACGCTGCGCGAACAAATCTTCCACCATCTTGCAACTTCCCTCGAACCCGCCAGCCAAAAGTGGCTGATTTGGTGTGCGAAAACATCGTCCATCTGCCGTCGTTACTTCATATTCGTTTTCCACTTTTGCAACCGATTGGATCGCCGCGTTAGGAAATAACTCAACCTGGTCGTCGAACCAATCTTCACGCATTCGTTCCAGCGAGTACGTCGACAATGCGATACTGGGATCCGAGCTTTCGTCTTTCCAAGGACACGCCTTGTCGAACAACCGAACTTGTTTGTCGTACGACGCCAAGTGAAATGCCGCGTCAACACCGCTTTCATATCCGCCAATGATGATAAAGTTGTCTCCTTCAAGGTTTTCGTAACTGGGAATTGTTGCGGTGTGCCGACACAGTTCGCTTCCTGGAAAAGAATTCAAACGAGGATATTGAAACTCGCCAGCGGCCCAAATCACGTTTAACGCGCGGAGCGTTTCGTCAGCCGTATCAATGCGGAACTCACTGCCTACCTTCGATACGCGAAGCACGTTTGTATTTGGTTGAACCGGCACTTCAAAGAACTGGGCGACTCCCCGCAGATGCGAGGCGTATTCTTCACCCGTCGGGTGCTCGACCTCCAGACTGTATGCAGGCGAAACCCCAATCGCGATCGAATTTAAGTCCAGCATCCCAATAGAGTTGCTCGGAAACGAAGGGGTAATGAATCGAGTTTCGGCCGGCCACGAGGCAAACGACGCGCCGACGGTGTCCCGCTCAAGCACAATAAAGTTCTCGATACCTGCATGCTTTAGAGCCACCGACACACCGACACCCGCCGCGCCTGCACCGATCACCACGACATCATAAATTTCAATCGATTCGTTACTTTTCATTGCGTTTTCTTTGAACGATGAATAACCCAGCGGGAAACCGGCCCTGGCAGTTTCGCGTGCTCTTACCAAACTTCCCGGACTCTATTTGCACTAAAGATACAAATGCAATACAATTGCAACAATAGCCGATTGGCGGATTGGCGCGAAAATGCCCAAAGAGAGATCTGGGACTAGATGACTGCTGCAGCGCGCCAGGGTGCGAATTCCGGTTGCGAATTCCGGGTGCGACTTTTAAGGCTGAAAGCTATTGGTCGCGTTCAATTTCGTCGATGCGTGTGCGAATGTCTCGCGCTGCAATCGTTTGACCTTCCAGTTCTAAGATCGAAGCTTCGTTTTCAAGCGAATGGCATAAGGACTGCCATTTCTTTTCGGCCAGCATTTCATACTGCACTGTGTGCAGCGCGGTCAAAGCATCGTCCAGATTCCCAAGGATCAGACGGACGTTTGCTAAATCGGCTTTCGCCGCAAGTTTTCCCGGCCAGTTTGACGCTTCGCGAATCGATAAAGCTTGAGAGAGAAACCGGCCTCCTTGTTCGTACGCGCCGCTTTGGATTTTGATCGCTCCCAAAACTGCTAACGCCGATGCGCGGATATTTGGGTTCGATGATTCCGCTTCGGTTCCCAAGATGGTTGTCGCGACTGAATGCTGCCCCTGTGCGGCCATGGCTCGCGCGAGTGCGATTTGCAGGTAGGGACGCGACGATGCCGGGGCGTTTGTTTCCGCCTTCTTGATCGACAGCGCCGCGAGGTGTGGTTGGCCTGTTGCCAGTTGGTATTCGGCAATGGCCGACCATAACGCAACCGACGGCGAAAGTGATTCGTCGACTTTGGTGCCAAGCCGCGAGTGCCATGGAGCCAATGCCACTGTGAGCTCTTTGGGAAGTTCATCGCTGGGGTGCGCCAGACGCACGGCTTGTTCCCAGAAAACGGAGTCAATCGTCGGCAGCGATTGTTGTGGGCTCCGCGCGTGAATCGAAGTCAACTGACTGGACACCGCAGCTTTCCAGCATTGGCGTGCTTGTTGTACTTCATCGGCTCGCAACGATGCTTCGCAAGACATCAACCACAGGTCAGACGCAAGGCTGGGCGGGCCTTCCTTGGCGGCCAACTCGGCTGCCGAAACAAACGTTTCAATCGCCGCAGTTGTTTGCTCGGTTGCAACTTGGAGTTCACCGCTTAATCGCATGGCCTCGATTCGAAGCAGCGGATTGTCGAATTGGTTGCCAACTTGGGCGAGCTCTTCGATGGCTTGAGTAGTCGCGTCGCTGTCTTTCGGGGAAGCCCCGATGTTTATGAGCAAGGATTGCCATTGCTTCGCTTCACGGGGTTTCCGCTGGCAGTCTGCCAGCAGCTTGCCCCAGGGTTTCGACGCAGTGCCTTCGTCCAGAGTGGTGGCAACCAAGTTCATCACGTCGTCGCCAGAGCGACTGGTCGATTCAAGCAACAGTCGTCTTGCTGAACGCTTGTGAAGTCGGACAAGGGTTTTAGCGCTGCGAAACTTCTTTGCTTCTTCTAACTGAACCAGTTGAGCTAGCAGTTTTTGGGTTGGCAACGATTCGCAATTTCCGCCACCGAGAAGTTGCTCTTGGCCGTCAAATCGGATTTGCTG
>CAZZDZ010000440.1:0-1517 GCA_964652675.1 uncultured Pirellulaceae bacterium | reverse complement strand
TTGCCAGTTCAATAAATTGCTGGAACGACGTTATGCACTCGAAGCAGGTTTGCTCTTTTTGCACATTCTGGATCTGGTCGAACGACTTCGCAGGGACAATAGGTACCCATCGATCCGCGTGGATCTGGTGCGCTGGGGTGCAACGAATGTTCCGCCACCACACTCTGGCTGCGTTCGGCTGCTTCCAACGGAGTGTTAAAGATGTACGGGCGGATCATGACGATCAGTTCGCTACGTTGCCGGCTGGTAGATTGTCGTCGAAACAAGAAACCGATATTTGGGATGTCTCCCAAGATAGGAATCTGATCGCGAGTATCATTCACTTGTTCTTCGATTAACCCTCCAAGGGCAACGGCCATGCCGTCTTGCGCGACGACGGTTCCGGTCACACTACGTCGCCGAACCGTGTCCACATTGACTGCGGTCACGGTCGTGCCATCAGTCGACGGTACGGGGATCGATGCACCGCCGATGATTCGCTCGCTGTTCTCTTCAACAATCCTTAGCGTGACGGTTCGATCCGAGTTGATGCTGGGAGTGATCAGCAAAGACTGTCCCACGTCGCGAAGTTCGGTGACGGGTGTGGGAGCAACGGCGCCATTCGCTCCGCCGATCGCGCCGCCAACAATTTGCCCAGCCGTAAATCCGACGGTAAAAGGCAGTGTGTCGCCGACAAAGATCCGGCTGACTTCGTTATTAGCCGTCAAAATCAGCGGCGTAGCGAGCGCGGTGACACGGTTCTTGCTCTCAAGCAACTGCATGCGAAAGCGAAAGTTGTCATTAATGACTTGAAAAGTCAGAGCGCCTGGGACGTTGCCAGAAATTCCCAGCCCCTCGCCAATCGTTCGCACTGTACCAACCGCACCGGGAAAAGGCGCGTTGGGAGGCGTTGCTGTGAACTGGCTACCGTCCGAAAACGCAACCGCTTCACCCGAGTCGCCTGAAAAGTACTCAAAGGCACTGTTGAATCCGTCGGCCAATTCAACTCGCAGTACTTTTACTTCAAGCAGTACGGTTGGTGTTGGCACGTCAAGTTGAGAAATCAACTGTGCGATCTGCTCCATCGTGCGCGGGTCGCCAGTTCGGACGACCACCTGGTTGTTTCGCCGAATGGTTGACACGTAAATCGTTGCCGAACGACGTTCAAGTAAATTGCTTCGTTGTTCGTCACTCAAATCGCCCTGCGCCAACTGATCTTCGATTGCTTGGATCTCCGACGATGAAAGATCCGTGAGTGGTCGGCCTTCAGGAGTGGTGAGATTCTGTTGGTTGATTCGCGATCGTGAACGATTGCTAAGTCCGCTAGTTCCTCCCAATCCGGTTTGTCCCAGCCCGCCACCTAAACCAAGTCCGCCCAGCCCACCATTGAGCCCGCCACCCAGTCCGCCGCGACCGACTCCGGTTGCACCACCAACATTGTTTTGACCAAGGCCACCGCCGCCAAACGTTCCCAGACCAAGCGCGCGACCGTCAACCAAATCGAAGCGGTTGAATCGCTGAGTCAATTCAATGAAGTC
>CAZZDZ010000439.1:0-5177 GCA_964652675.1 uncultured Pirellulaceae bacterium | reverse complement strand
TTTTCCGGTTGTTTCACCCAATCGATCGATCGAATCTCGATACTTTTTTGCCAAAGCGCAACTCCAAAGCGCGTGAGCTAGGGACACAAACTCTGCGTGCCGGTATTTCGTAGCTCGGCCGCGCGAAAGCGTATCGCTTCGAAGCTACTGTCCTTCGATAATCCGGATGTGGTTTTTGGAATGGGTTCGGAACCACTGTTCCGCTTCGCCCCAGCGTGGCTCTTGCATACTTTCCTTCCAAGTTGTCATGCGTTTCTTCATCGATTCCAATCGATCAGATTCGCTTGACGCCAAATTTTTGGCTTCCGTCAAATCTTCATCCAAGTTGTACAGCGCATAGCCGTAGTCCTGGACATAGATCAGTTTCCAAGGCCCATCGCGCATCGCGGAAAACCACAGTTTGTGCCAATACATTTCTTGGTGAGGCGATTCATTTTGTTTGCCATCCAAAAAGGGCAGCAAGTCAACACCGTCCAGTCGCGCCGCATCGACATCTCCTCCGGCTGCCGCCAACGAGGTAGCAAAAATGTCCATCGACGAAACCATCGGAGCGTACGCACGACCATTGCTGTAGCGTTTCGACCATCGCATCAAAAAGGGGACTCGAATGCCGCCCTCGAATTTGATCCCTTTGTGTCCAGCCAACGGCAAGTTGATCGATCCGTTGTTTGTTGCACCACCGTTATCGCTTAAGAACCAAACAATCGTGTCGTCAGCTTTGCCTAACGCATCGAGCTGATCGAGTACGCGACCGATCGCACGATCCATTGCCCAAATCATCGCCGCATAAGTTCGTCGCTTTTTGTTTTCTATACTTGCGAACTTTGCCAGATCTTCTTTCGTCGCATGCATCGGCCCGTGCGGCGCTGTGAAGGAAAGAAACAAAAAGAACGGATCATCTGGCTGGTCTTTAACAAACTCAACCGCTTTGTCGCCCAACACATCGGTCAAATAGCCGTCGAATTTTTCTTGCTGGCCATTGAGTTCGATTCGTTTATTGCTTGTAGGTTTGTCTTCCTTTTTCGCATTATAAAAATAGCTCCGCGATCCCTCGCGAAGCCCATAGAAATAGTCGAACCCTCGTTTGGTCGGGTAGAACTGATCGTTGTTGCCCAGATGCCATTTACCGATCACGCCAGTTCGATAGCCGAGCTGTTTGAGCGAATCGGCCATCGTTATCTGCTGGACATCCATGCCCTGGTCGCTTGGCGGCGTATTGGCTTCGTGCCCAAATCGCTGCTGGTATTTTCCCGTCATCAATCCTGCGCGTGACGGGCTGCAAACCGACGCAGTCACGTGGCCATCGGTAAACCGCACGCTCTGGGCAGCCAAACGGTCCAGGTTGGGCGACCGTATGTCTTTCGATCCTTGAAAACCCAGATCAGCCCAGCCAAGATCGTCCGCCAAAATGATTAGCACATTCGGTTGGTCAGCAGCAAAATTCAAGCTGACCAAGACAAGGCATAACGACAGAGACAGTAGAATTCGCATTGGGTCGTTACTTCAATGCGATCGCTTGCTGCAGTGGTTGCAGCACACTGGAAACCAAATATTCGTCAATCAAGTCTCGGCACAAACCTGAAAGGCGTTTGAATTCGTCGACGTAATTTTCTTTCTGACGCAGACTGCCGTAGCGTCGGACCGTCATGTAGACGCTGATCTGGTCCTCGGAGTATTCGCCGGTGCGTATGTGATAGGCAGTCGTTCTGGATTCAAAACTGACGCGACACTGAGTCCGGCATTCTTCATCCAATGCGAAATGAATAGCAGGTTCGATCGACAGCAGCTTTCCAAACGGTACGTTTTGAAACCGTTCTAAACCTGGAGCGACGCCAATCGCTTCGGCCAGAATCTCGTTGTGGTTGCCGCGATAGTTAAAATCAAAACCCGCCATCACGCTAAGCGATTCGCAATCGAGCGGATGCACGTACAGTTCATACGGCACAAGCTCAAGCACATCACTGTGCTGCTGGATCGCTTCGTCAAACGTTAGCGGATTGACCGCTCCACTGTTGACGCGTTTTGGCTCGACTGAAACCCAACGATAAGCACCAGCGGCCTTTTCTTCCTCGAGCACAAACTCGCGTTTTTCGCGCGAGTAAAAATTCTGGATCATCGGATATCGACGGCGAACTTGGTCAAAAAAGTGCAACACACTTTCTCGGCCTTGCGGCAGGTCCATTTCGCTTGATAGCACCATGTTGACATAAAAATCATCGCTGTACGTGCCGTATCCGGTCATCCAATTCCTCTTCGTCAAGTTGCTGTCGCTGAGCCGCCAATAGCACGTGAGTACCGCGGCGGCTGCATAAGCTCAGTATAGACACACCCCCAAGTGTCTAAAACTGCCCAGCGGGGACTTTCAGCCACGGTTTACTGATAAGTGGGCGGATCATTCGGCCCAGGCAGGCGTACCGAACCAATCGTGCATCTCTTTCTCAAACGGGGCAACGATCTCCCGTGGCTCCGTGAATTCCCCACGATCACGCGTCTCCACCATCCAAACGTCCAGTGCCGTTCGCATCCGAATTAAGACATCGCGATGCTCTTTTGAATTCGCAAGATTCTTTATCTCATAGGGATCCGATTGAGTGTCGTACAGCATCTCTTCGGGAAACGGTTTCATCAAATCCGCTGGCGGACCGGTCAATGTGCCTGCGGCCAGCATCTGGCGCATCAGCGGTTTGACCAGGAAACACTTTTCTTTGTAACGATTCAACGAAGCGAATCCTGCACCCGGCGTAAAATTGCGAATGTAGTGATAACGCTTTCCGCGAACGCTCCTTTGGCGCACTTCTGTCTCGTCGATTCGGTCGCGTGCGCTGAACGCATAAGTTCGCGGTGGGCCGACTTGGTCCCCTAAAAAGGGTCGGCTTTGCATTGAACCGGGAATATCAACGCCAGCGATTGTTAATGTCGTCGCCGTCAAATCCATCAGGCTGATCACGCGTTCGTCGACTTTGCCGGCCGCGTAGTGTTTTGGCGACGCAAAATTCTTAGCCCAATGCACCACCATCGGAACATGGATTCCGCTATCAAAGCACCAATGGATTCCGCGTGCCTCCAAACGTCCATTGTCACCAAAGAAGATGACCACCGTGTCGTCGAAAACCCCGTCCGCTTTCAGCTTTTCCAAAATCCATCCGATCCTGACGTCCGTGCCCGTAACGCTGTTCAAGTAACGAGCCCATTCTTCGCGGGTGATTTTGTGATCGGGATAGTACGGCGGTGGCGTGACGTTTTCGGCAGTGGCAACTTTCGGATGCCATTGTTCGCCGACCCAAGGCACACGATCTTTTTCGTGCGACTTGCGATCGTAGATGTCATACTCGGCTTCGGGCATGTTGATCTGAACAAAGAACGGTTCCTTCAATTCGTTCCACGCGTTGGTCGTGTAAAGCTCTCCTTCGTTGACAAAATTCAAATCCAACTTGCCAGTACCCACAGTCTTTTCATCGATCTTGGTGATATTGGCGGTTGTGTATCCGACGTCATGAAGTCGTTGAGTAATTGGGCGCACGCCTGCAGGCAAACGATAGTCGTCATCACGATGCGATCGCATGTGATGCATGTCCGTCGTGGTCGCGTACATGCCGACCATAAAACAAGAACGACTGGGAGCACAAACGGGCGAAGTTGAATACACATTCGTGTAACGAACCCCGTTGGCAGCCAACGCATCAACATTGGGAGTGCTGACGTTCTTGGCCCCGTAGCATCCAAAATCCAAGTCAAAGTTTTCACCAACGATCCAAACAATGTTGGGTCGTCGCGGTTCATCGGCAAAGGCATCCACCAACAAAAGGTGCCCGTGGACAAAGACGACGAAAAGCAAAGCGAAGAATCTAAAAAACATGCGTCGTTCCTTTATGGTTCAATTCGACGATAGTTTAACCATGTTTGCAGCCGTCGTTTCTCCGGTCGTGTTTCAAAAAGAGATTTTCGCCACCGCATCGCAATCTGCCTCAGCTCGGGCTAGCATGTGACGATAGAAATCATCCGTTTTTGACCTGGAGACCACCTATGCGGACCCGCCTGCTATCCCTTTCAGTGTTTTTGTTGATCCCCACGTTTATTACGTTAGCTGCCGACCTACCGGAGACAAAGAAGCGCGAGGGCGTGAAACCGCGAAACGTCGTCTTCATTTTGACCGACGATCATCGTTACGACGCAATGGGGTTCATGGGGCATCCGTTTCTAGAAACACCACACATGGATTCGCTCGCCAGCAACGGCGTGCATCTCAAGAACGCGTTTGTGACGACGTCGCTATGTTCGCCTAGTCGTGCGTCAATCCTGACTGGTTTGTACACCCACAAACACCGCGTGATCGACAACAACCGTTTGGTACCCGAAGGAACCGTTTTCTTTCCACAGTATTTGCAAAAACACGGTTACAAAACCGCGTACTTTGGCAAGTGGCACATGGGCGGCCATCACGACGGAGTGCGACCTGGGTTTGATCACTGGCTTAGCTTTAAAGGCCAAGGCAATTATCTGTCGCCAGGTCCAAAGTACACGATGAATTTGAATGGCGAACGCGTGCCGCAAAAAGGCTACATCACCGACGAACTAACCGACTATGCCGTCGAGTGGATGCAAGAACAAAAAGATAGCGACCAGCCGTTTTTCATGTACCTTTCGCACAAAGCCGTCCACGCCAACTTTACGCCTTCAAAGCGACACGCCGATCGATACAAAGACGCCGACCTGAGTTTCTTGCCTCGAGGCGAGCACGAAAAAGCAGAGAACGATTCGCCACGCTGGGTTCGTGACCAACGCAACAGTTGGCACGGGATTGATTTCAGCTATCACAGTGACCGAGGCCTAGACTATCTCTACCGCCGCTACTGCGAATCACTTTTGGCGGTCGACGATAGCGTTGGTCGCGTATTGGAACAATTGAAAAAGATGGGGATCCATGATGAGACGCTGGTTGTCTACATGGGCGACAATGGATTCATGTGGGGCGAACATGGCTTGATCGACAAGCGCGTTTCCTACGAAGAATCAATTCGTGTTCCGATGATGATGCAATGCCCCGACCTTTATAAAGGCGGCAAAGTGGTCGAAAAAGTAATCGGGAACATCGACATTGGCCCGACCATTTTACACGCGGCGGGCGTCACGACACCCGAATACATGGACGGCGAAAGTTTCTTGGAGCTGCCCAATAA
>CAZZDZ010000438.1:0-5199 GCA_964652675.1 uncultured Pirellulaceae bacterium | reverse complement strand
TAGCCGTCGATCTCCGAGCGACGTAGGCGCGACCGAACAAGCCTCCAATCAAATCAATTCAGATCGTAAGGAAATGCCGACCAATGGCACCACCAAACTTACGATCCAAAATTTCAAACAACTAGACGCCACAAAGCCGAGCTAAAAAGTAGCCGTCGATCTCCGAGCGACGTAGCCCGACCAAACAGGCCCCCAATCATATCGATTCGGATCGTAAAGAAACGATGCCCGTGCCAGAACACTAGAAAAGTCAGCGTCGTGCGCACAAAAAAAGCGGCCCGAAGGGACCGCTTGGGGTTGTTCCTGAGAACAGTGCCCCACACAGACAAAAGTCTCTTTACTGTGACTTGAGACAATCGCCGCTCTGATACACACTATTGTTTTAACCTTCGTATCGGTCCGGGGCAAGCATGTCAGAAAAAAAGCCGCCAATTGTAAAACCGTCCAACCGTAAATCCTACATTCTGGGGCTTGATCTTGGGGTCATGTCTATTGGATGGGCTGCAGTTGAAATCCGGACGAAAAAGAACGGCGACGCAGACCGTAATTCGCCCGTCGGAATCCTCGACATGGGCGTTCGCCGGTTCGATGCCGGTGTCAGTGGCACACAGGAAGAAATCCGAAAAGGTAAAGATCAATCGCACGCGACGGATCGGCGCAATGCGCGATCTGCCAGGCGGTTGAGTTGGCGCCGAAAGCGACGTAAACAGCGGGTTTATCGCCTACTTGTAAAACATGGTTTGCTACCTGAAACCGACGGGACTCCTGAATCGATCACGAATTCGCTCCAGGCACTAGATCGGCAACTTCATAAGAAGCACGTTACCCCAGGTGACCGGCACGCTGGCAATGTTGTTCCCTACACATTGCGTGCGCTCGCGTTGACGGAACAACTCGAACCGTTTGAACTCGGTCGCGCAATCTATCACTTAGCGCAACGCCGCGGTTTTTTGAGCAACCGAAAAGCACCACCCAAAAAGGACGAAGACGAAGGCGTCGTCAAAGCATCGATCTCGCAGCTTTATGACGACATCGAGGCCTCGGGCTGTGAAACACTCGGAGAATATCTCAGCAACGTAGACGCGGAGGGCGACACACGTTCAGACGACCACTCTCGAATTCGCGGGCGTTGGACAGAACGGAAGATGTACATAGACGAGTTCAACTTAATTCTCGAACGCCAACTGAAATATCACGATCAGCTTGGTAACGAAGACTTCACGAAAGAGTTACGCGACGCGATCTTTGATCAACGTCCGTTGAAATCGCAAGCATCATTGATCGGCACTTGCGACCTTGTACCGGGGCGCCGCCGCGCGGCAAAAGCCTGCTTGCCTTTTCAGCAGTTTCGCCTGATGCAGAAGCTAAATGATCTGACTTACATTGACGGAAGTGGCGAAAAACGAGAACTGGACACAGACCAAAAGAGCCGTCTTCGCGATGAACTGCTCGCTAAAGGCGATTTGACCTGGGCTCGTGTCCGGAAGATCATTGGGTTGGGTACAAAGAATAAGGAAACCGGCCTTCCATTGTTCTCGCACGAAGAAGGAGGCGACAAAAAGCTTGTTGGAGATCGCACGAGCGCCAAGTTGATTTCCAAAATCCCAGATAAGTTCGCTTCACTATCGAGGGAAGAACAAACCGAACTTGTGGACGAAATCCGCAGCTACGCTGATGAGGAAATGCTGGCGAAACGCTTGCGTGAACGCTGGTCGTTAAGTGATGCAGAAGCCACGGAAGTTTCCGCACTCCGGTTCGAGCCCGGATACGGTTCGCTTTCACGCAAAGCGATTGCAATCCTCATTCCAAAACTTGATGCTGGAATGCAACTCCAAAGCGCAATCAAAGACTCGCCTGAGCTAAGTGATCGCCGAGAAACACCGTTGTGGCCGCTCTTACCGCCACAAGGTGACAACGCCAAACTTTGGAAAGAGAATCGCCGACCGGATCGATTGATTTACGAATCATTCTCGAACCCAACCGTCGCACGCTCGCTTAGTGAGCTTCGCAAGGTGGTAAATGCGTTGATTCGTCGATACGGACGACCAGAATTCATTCGAGTCGAACTCGCTCGGGACTTAAAGAATTCGCGCACGCGTCGCGCAGACTTGAGCAAGCGGCGCGACCGAAACCAGGCGATTCGAGCCGCAGCCAAAGTCGCAATTGAACAGGAGTACGGGAATGACCATCCATCACGATCTGATATTGAAAAATGGTTGCTCGCGGAAGAATGCGGCTTCATTTGCCCTTACTCTGGAAAGCCGATTCCAAGGTCCAAAGTTCTGACTGCAGAGTTCGAAATCGAACACATCGTGCCGTTCTCACTCTCGTTTGATAACTCTTTCGCAAACAAGACACTTTCCCATCGAGACTGGAATAGAGACAAAGGAAACCGAACTCCTTTTGCCGCATTTGGATCGCGGAAAGACTGGGCGCAGATTGTGCAGCGTGTCAAACGATTCTTCGGGCCCTACGCACGTACGAAACTGGATCGATTCCTTCGTGAACAGCCCGAAGAATCAGACTTTATCGAAAGGCAACTTTCTGAAACGCGATACTTAGCCAGGCAAGCAACCGACTATCTGTCGCTGCTTTACGGGGGAATTGTGGAGCCGAGGGAAGAAGACGCAGTTGGACGCCGCCGAGTTTTAGTCACTCCTGGAAGAGCAACCTCATTACTTCGCAAAGGCTGGCAATTGGAGGCCGTTACGGGTGGAGCAAAGAACCGAAAAGATCATCGTCACCACGCGATTGATGCTCTGATCATTGCTTTGACCCAGGACGGATTCTTGAAAAAACTCTCTCAAGCAGCTGAACGTGCAAATGAGATGCAGCTATCACGTTTAACCACGGAGATCGACCCGCCATGGAAGTCCTTCATCAAGGATGCGAAGACAAGTTACGAGCGAATCAATGTTTCGTGTCGGCCCAATCGCAAGCTGAACGGCGGACTGCACAAGGAAACGGTCTTCAGCCGACCGCTGCACGAACAAAACGCAGGAAACGAAACGCCGAAGTTCTTCGCCGTCCGAAAACCACTTGTCTCACTTACCAAGAACGAAGTTGGCAACATCGTTGACGATCGCGTCCGCGAAATCGTGATGGAGCACCTTAACAATCACGACGGCGATCTAAAGGCTGCGTTTTCAGATCCCAATCAGCACCCGAGCCTTCCTACCAAATCAGGACGCCCCATTCCAATCCACCGAGTTCGCGTTCGCCGCAGAGAGAAGCCTCGCCGCATTGGTAAAAAGACATCCGAGCGATATGTCGTCCCCGGCGCAAATCATCACTTGCAAATCATTTCTCAACTGGACGAAAACGGGCAGGAGTCACGATGGGTCGGACGTGTTGTAAGTCGCCTGGACGCCATGACAAAATTTCGAAATTGGAAGTCGTCTGATCACGTGGCATCAGGAGCAACGTCACCACTTCGACAGTCGCTTGCCGGTGACCGAGAAGAACTGAGGTTCTCTCTCATGCCAGGCGATCACTTACTGATCGACCTGGAAGACGAAAAGCAAGTCTTGTGTCGGGTCAACAATATTAGCGAGAGCGACATCGAGCTACAGCGGCACAATGATGCTCGGTCCGCCACGGAGCTTAGGAAGATCTCAGGAGGCCGAATTCGTCCGTCCCCCGAAACCCTCCGCCGTGACAACGCCCGCAAGGTCGAGGTTTCACCACTTGGTGAAGTTTTTCCCAGCGGACGATAGGCAATCGATTGAATTCCGATTGAGCTGTAATTAACGTGTTTCTCGCATGGAAGCCTTTCACGCTTTCATCGGGGGCACCGTGCAGAATCGTATCATTGAGCTTTCTGAGAATCCTACTCAGCTTCGCATCCGTAACTCTTTGCTTGAGATTCATCGCGATTCGGAACTACAGGCTTCGATTCCAATCAAAGAGGTGGCGGTTCTTATTGCCGCGCATCCGCGCGTTACATTTACACAGTCCGTCCTCGGTGAACTTTCGTCCGCCGGCGGAGTGTTTGTCACGTGCAACAAAAGTCGCCTTCCGATCGGGATGATGCTCCCGCTTGATGGTTTTCATCAGCAAGTTCGAAGGTTCCGATGCCAGGCGGCGGCAAAGCAAGCACTTCAAAATCGCTGCTGGCAAAAAGTTGTTCGAGCAAAAATTTCTGGGCAAGCGAACACACTGTGTTTCATTCACGGATCGGATGCAGGTCTCAAAAAACTTGTTCCACTTGTAAAGTCAGGGGACCGATCAAACGTAGAAGCCAGAGCCGCACGTCGATATTGGAGCGTACTATTCGGACGACAGTTTCGCCGCGACCGCGATGCCTGCGATGAAAACATGTGGCTGAACTACGGGTACAGCGTTATGCGTGCAATCGTAGCACGCGCGATTTGTGGATCAGGCCTGCATCCTGGCCTCGGGTTACACCATCATCACCGCGGAAGCGGATTTCCGTTGGCAGACGACTTGATGGAACCATTTCGCCCGGTCGTCGATCGAGTTGTGTACGAAGCGTGCAACCCGGCAACTACGAATCAGGTTGCTGACACAAAACTACGGCAATCAATCGTTGGCGCGTTAACGAGCCGTTACCTCGTAACCGATGAGTCGCGAACGCTTTTTGATTGGGCAAGTCGATTGTCGGCGAGTTTGGCGAATCGATATGAATGCCCTGACAGTGAATTTGAGGTCCCAACGTTTTGATTCGCAAAGCTCCTCCATCAAAGTACCAAGCCATGTGGTTAGTCGTAATGTTTGACTTGCCGGTGCACGATCTTCACGCGCGTCGGCGATATACTCAGTTCCGAAAAATGCTGCTTTCTGACGGTTTTGCCAGATTGCAATTGTCGGTTTACGCTCGGTACTGTTCGGGAGAAGAAATTGCCAAAAGGATCAGACGCATTATCGAACAACAAGTACCACCCGAAGGGCAGGTACGAGTACTCGCGTTCACAGATGTTCAGTTTGGAAAAATGCAAATTTTTGAAGGAAAAACTAGGGTTAAACCCGAAAATGCTCCAAAGCAATATCTCCTTTTCTAATTCAGTATTAACACAACTGTTAAGCAGCAAACGATTTACGCCGAATCCGGTGTATCAGAGCGACGATTGTTCGCAAACCACAGCAAAGTTCTCGAAGCCTGTGAAGTCCCCACAGGTGTATCAGAGCGACGATTGTTCGCAAACCACAGCATGTCCCCGGACGACGTGTACTTTCTAC
>CAZZDZ010000437.1:0-5204 GCA_964652675.1 uncultured Pirellulaceae bacterium | reverse complement strand
CCGGCATAGCGAATTCGACGACTACGCAGAATTCAGCAGCCCAGGCGGTTTCTAATTTCGCAACAGTAGACGTTGTTTAGAAATCTGGGACGTCGAACGGCAATGGTATGTCGTGTTTTGCACATTTGTGCATTGCATCAATGGCGGCTTCAGCGTTGCCTTGGGAAAGATGTAAGAAATACAAATCGACTGCGTGGCTCATGCTTGCAGGCGATAGCAGGCAACCGATTTCGGCAGATAGCCGTGAGTGATCGCTTTCCTTGACTTTTACCGCCAACTTGTTGGCAAGTTCGGGGTCTTGATGTTTCACCCAAGCCCACTGCCAAGGCGATGGGCTGTTGGGAAACGCAGCAAACGTTTCACGCAACAGTTGTGTGGCTTTCTGAATATCAGGATCACCATGAACAATCTCGCTGTTAGATTTACTTTGAGAAATAAACACTGACAACGCAGAAAGCGTTTGCAGTGTTCGTCCACATCGCTCGGTGTGTTTGCGATAGAGCGTTTCGTTTTCGATCAGCCGTTGATGTGCTCGTGCTGCCAAGGCGGTCACATAAGCCGACCTTGTTCCCATGCAACGCTGCGATTCATAGCTTTCCTTGGCCAACTGGACCCATGGATCCCAGTCATCAATTGGCTCTAGTTCATTCAGCCCGGTTTGGTAACGGATCAGGTCTGCGATCGCGACGGATCGCGTCAACGATCCACGCTCAGAATTGGCGAGAGCTTTCTCGCGGTGGGCTATCGCATTTTGAAACGTGGTAAGGATTTTTGGATCCGAGCTTCCATTCAAGTAGTCTTTGATCTCAGTTAGGTCAATCTCGGGTTTTGCCTTGATGATTTTTTCGCGAAGCTGTGCGAGAGCGTTTGCATCATCATTGCGACCGTGGTATTCGGCCAAGGATGCATAGGCACGTACGTTCTTCGGCGCCAAAAGCAATACATTTTCCATTAAGTCGATTGCTTTGTGCACGCCACCATGCGCCCGTAGTTTTTCTATAACAGGTTGTTTTCCGGCGATATCGTCATACAGGAAAGGCAACGAGTCATCAGATGCTTCGGATCTCATTACACCGAAATCAATGGCGTCACCGACAATGTCCGCGTGGGCGGCAGAGAGCACCAACAGCGATGCGTTGTAGCGCAGAATACTGTCGGCAGGTTTCAGGGAAATGGCTTTCTCGAGGCGGCGCAACCCTTCGTCAAAATCCTTTTTGTCTCCGCTTATTCGGTAGAGTGAAAAACAGGTGAGTCCAGAATTGTTCAGTTGAGAAATGTCTTCTGGTATTTGATCGTACGCAGCAATCGATTCTCGATAGAGCCGTTCTGCTTGATCGAAATCATCTTCGATGGCCGCCTTGGAGCCCTTTGCGGATTTCAGAGCCGCACAAATGCTCGGTTTGCTTGTGTCAGCTCGCTGGAGCCACAAAATTCGGTCGTCGTTGTCATCCGCCATGGAAGAACGCATTGCGGCAGCTTGATGTTTTTCAAATGGCTTCTTCGATTTCTCGTACGCCTCTTCGATCAAGTTGGTCGCTTCGGTAGTGCGTCCAACTTCGCGAACCATCCCGGACACACCGACTAAAATATTGAATTTCCGGCCGTTCGCATCCAGGACTTTTTCAAACAATTCTCGGCCTTCGTCATACTTTCCCAGCCAATAGTTCACTTGCCCCATGTACAAGCGATACTCATCTGATTCGCCCACAACACTACTGATCGAAACAAACGTTTGCTCTGCGGCCTTCAATTCGGCAGTTCGTTTCTCGGCGTCTTGCATCGCTTGCGCTCGTCTTAATTGGACCATGCCCAAATCCAAAGCAACCGGCACGACCGCAGTCTCTTTTGTGTAAGCCAGACGCGCGTCATCGAACTTGCGGTTGTTCTTTAGCTTTTGACTGATGTAGTCGTTGACCATCTCGTTTTGCTTTTCTTCGCTGGCGCGATCGTAACGCGTGTAGAATCCTCTCGATGCCTTTCCCGATTCCAGTTCCTTTATGATTCTTTGCTGTTCCGAATCAAGCACGCTGCGAAATCTTGAGTCGGCTGCGTTCAGGTCACCCAGATGAACTTCGCAATAGTCTTTGAGAAATCGGTGGGCTTCATCTATCTTGCCCTTGTCAGCCAAAACCTGACCTAGGATTCGGGCTCCCTCGGTTGAACCAAGCTTGTCCCTATGTGGAATTAACAACGACTCGCATCTGTCCATGTCACCATTGGCCTCCAGGCCTTCGCACAACTGGGAGGCGTATTGCACGTTGTCTGGTTGCGTCTGGACCAGTTTTTCCAAAATGGTTAAGCGAACTGCGTTGAATCGATCCTGGTCTTGAACGACGGGTGCAATGATTTGAAAGATCTCGCTAGATCCTTCCAGATCTTTCAATCCCCTTTGGTCCACCAAATCCATGCCAACTTCGGAAACGGATTTTCCAATTGGATCACCCGAGTTTTGATGGCGTGTCGCCAATTCGATATCCATCACTCGTGCGACATTCGTCAAGTCGGCTTTTGTGACCGCTTCGTCTTTATGCATCGAAACCAGGATCCGCCTGGCTTCTTCCACGCGATCCGATTCTCCATAAACCACATCGCGGTAGGTTTGTGCAGCTTCGACGATCTCGCCTCGTTGAATAAGCGACTGCGCCGCAGCAAGTTTTCGATCGGCGACAGCGTTGGGCGAATTGTAAGTCGCGTTAAAGACTCCATAACCAATCCCACCACCAAGCAACAGCAGGACTGTCAAGTTCCAGGCTTTTGCCAAGGCCGAAAGCGGTTCGCGGCCGATAAATGCTCAGCGATTGTTTCCCGCATTTCCGATGCGATACGCACCTAGTGCCAATAATGGCACAAACAAAACACACAGAACATGCGTTTTGATGAAAGTGTTTGTTTCGCTGTCGTGATCACGCGAGCCATAGATCGTCAATCCACAACCGTTGGCAAGCCAAAGCGAGGGAGCGGACTCGATTGGCTGGAGATCCGGAAATTTATCACTCAAGTTGATATCGGCCATGAATTCTGTCCCAATTGCATTTAAAAAAGATTTTGCCCGAAGCAAGTACCCGTTATTGGAAGGAAAACTTAGCGGAACCTATTCCAGTGCTTGCGGCTTCCGTTACGTCTTTTACGAGATTTGTGCGTTCAAGGTTAATTGCTAACCCGACTGCACTCGATTTAGCCGTGCAACCAGGGGACGGGCGATGGCGGGCATCGTTTTGAGTCCCAATCCGATTAAACGTCTGGTCGGTGACCAGTTTAACGCCGATGTCAAAACGCGACACGTTCTCTTTTGAGACCGCAACAACTTGGCGGATCGTCTCGCCCATACTTCGCCGATTTTTGACAAGTCAGATTGGTGCTCTGCGATGCAGTCGGCAGCGGCGATTCCGCCTTTCATTGCCCAGGTCATTCCTTCGCCTGTAAACGGTTCCACATACCCCGCCGAATCTCCGATTGCCAGTACACGACCACGACCAGCGACTCGAGTTCGTCGTAACGGTGGCGTCGTAAGCACCTTCGAATGCGAATCCAGATCAAGACTCGCGAATCGACCGCTCTGCAGAATGTTCTTCACACGGTCCAGCGGCGTCACGCGTCGCAACGATGTGCTGGAGCCAGATTGAATCGCAGCGGCAATGTCGATTCGCCCCGATTCCAGTTGCACCAACCCAACGTAGCCATCTGCATTGCATTCCATGTAGATCACGCCGGGTTGAACATGGTCGTCTGATGCGATCGTAAAAGACACGCCAAAGGGACCGTGCGGTTTCTCGGTCCAAGGCAACATCTTCTGTCCCCCTGCACCGCTTAGTCCTGCTGCGTTCAAACCTGCCGCCAAAACGACACTCGCATAACGCTGTGGATCGCGGTTTAACGTAACGGCAATCGAATCGTCGCCGCAGTCAAAATCGGGTTGTTCGCCTGGATTCACCGGCGGCGTCGAACTCTCTGGCAAGATCATTGCAGTGCATTCGCTGCGAACGACAACACCGCGTTGCTTGGCAAATTCCAGTAAATGCGTATCCAACTTGGGCCTTGAAATCGCGACACCCGTCGGCAACGGCATCTCGATGATGTGCCCGTCGATGCAGGCACTCCATTGATCGATTGCGACCCCGTTTTCCATCGTCCAGTCGGCCAACCCAAGTCGACTGAGCGTTTCGATTCCGCTGCCACCTAAGCAACATCCACAAACTTTATCGCGCGGAAACGCTGCCTTCTCTGCTAAGTGAACTTCGACGCCTCGATCAGCCAGTTGGATCGCGCACGCGGCGCCCGCAGGGCCGCCACCGATTACCAAAACGGGCGCGATCTTTTTCAAGTCGCGTTCCCCGAAGCGTCAAGCTGATCGATCATCAAAAAGCGGCTTGGAAACATCGTTTTCACTGACACACTGTGGCCAAGGGCCGTCTGAGCCAAAGCGGCAAATTCAGCCTTTGTGTATGCGTTCTTTACACTCAATAATGCGTCGGTGTGAACGACATGGCTGCGAGTCAAAGCCTGCGACGCGAAACCCACAATGGCATAGTTCAATCGAGTCCGGTCCAAATCGCAAACGACTACCGCGTTGTCCGAAGCCTTCCGCATCGCACGTAGCAAATCAATGCTTTGTTGTTCGGTCAGGTGATGCATAAACAAACTGCAGGTCACGACGTCGAATCCACCAGGTAATTCTTCGGCGAAACAATCCGATTGAAGGCTGCGAATTTCTACGCCAGCGGATTTTGCACGTTGCTGTTGTTCGTCGACGGCAACGGCACTGATGTCGGTCGCGGTGATGTCCAGGTTCAAACCGTTTTTTCGCGCGCGTTTCGCCCACGCGACAGGCAAATCACCTGAACCGCTAGCGATATCCAGCACCTTCAGTGGCCGATCGGCAACGGCAAAGCGTGTGACCTGCCGATACATGCCACCGATCACGCCGCTAAAGTAATTTAACCGCGAAAGGCCCACTAATGCGTGCTCGTGCTCCGTGCGTGACAACGCAGGATCATCCATCAGTTCGGGCTGTAGATCACGTAAGAATGGCATAAAGACTAGTCGCAAGAATCACATCGGCATTATCACCGCAGCGTTTACCACTGCGATCTATCAGAGAGTGTCATCATACCGCGTCGTCAATAATTTGCGACGGTTAGCTGGATAGCGCCACTTTGAATTGCAAACGCAGCTTTTGGCAGTGTTTTCTGATCGTACTCGTACTC
>CAZZDZ010000436.1:0-5243 GCA_964652675.1 uncultured Pirellulaceae bacterium | reverse complement strand
CATGGAATTCGACAACGCCGTGCAGGCAACCGCTTCCTTTCAGTGGAATTGTCCTATCGCACGTGACACGCTCGAAGTGATCGGGACTGACGGTATTCTGTGGACCGATAGCCTTAGTAACGAAGGTCGGTTGTCATTGCAGACGCAAACGCAAACCGAGCACTGGGAGTTACCAGCAACCGCGCCTGTCCATCTGCGGTTGGTGCAACGTTTTGTCGATCATCTAATCGACGATTCACCCAACCCACTTGATGGAGACTCCGGCAGTATCGCAACCGATATAGCGAATCGATGCTACGAATCGGCTTAGCGCTACAACGGATCGCTCGCGAGTGAGCATCGGTCGCTCGGTTCCACCCAAGATGAAATTGTTTTCTGCGAGGTCGAGATAGCGAACAGATGACAAACCCCTACGAACCGCCAGCAGCGATCGAGGAAACGGAAATCACGAGTTTGTCGCAGCGCAATCCAGACCAGTGTCCGTATTGTTTGTCACACCAAAGCCTTTGGAGTGAAATCAACAAACTCGGCAAGTTTCGCTGTCTGGAGTGCGGCAAAGAACTTGTTGTCGTATTGCCAGGAAAGGTCCGGTGGTTGGTTCTCTTGGTGATCTTTGCCGTCGCAGCATGTTGTCAGTTCTTCATACTACGGATCGAAGTGACTATTTGGCTTCCCATCATCGGGTTGGTGCTGGTTCCTTTAGGAATATCCATGCGATACTTCCTGGGGCATCTTGAACCTGCCAATCACTATCAATTGCGTGCTGACAAAGAAGGTGACGAGCAATGAACGACCTAAATTTCGAGTCGTCGACCGACAATCTCAACCCGTATCAGCCAACCGCGGTTGCGGCCGAGCCAAAGCAAGAGCGCAGTGCCCCATCGACGTGGCGGCGAAATTTTGCCTCGCTTGCTGTCATTGTGTTTGGCAGTTGTTTGGTTTCGATTTTGTTCACCGGATTGGGTTTTACATTGCCTGCTATATGCGATGGACTGCTAATCGCGATCGCCATTTTTGCAGCCATGTGGTCTAACCATCTCGTCGCGCGCCGAATTGGATTGCAACAGGGCGGTGTAGCTGTGATGTGCATTTTAATTAGCGGCTGGACTACAGTGTATGTCGCAATGGCTGTTATCGGGGTCGGGTTTGTTGACGCGATGATGAGATCGATTTTGTTACGCTGAGAAACAAACGTCGCCATGTTGCGAAAAGGAAGATTGGCGGATTTTGTGGCGGCTAATCGTTGCAGAACGGATCGTGTACGACTTCACACGAACGCGCGAACGTGCCGGGCCCGCAACCTTCCTCGCTGGCTTCGAAGGGTATCTGCAAGCCGACGCGTACGTCGGTTACGACCGGATCTACTTGCAATCGTCAGGCAAGATCACGGAAGTATCCCGCTGGGCTCACGCGCGCCGTTACGGGCACAAAACGCGTGAGCAAGATCCAACACGTTCGCATCACGTGCTCGGTGTGATCTCGCGTCTCTATGAAGTGGAATGGGCATTGACTGCGAAATGGACCGGGCCTCCGAAATGGTGAAGCCTCGAACAACTGCGTGCTTGCTCGCCTGCAGTTGCAAGATTTTCGCCATGCAGCGACTGTTGAATTTGACACACGATTGTCGATCATGTTTCTTGCCGTGCGGTTTTTCTAAGGTGCGGCTTGCTGCTTGTGCTGGTACACTACGTCGTTCGGTCATTGGTTATAATTTTTGCTAGTTCGACCGGAGGGCTTGCACAGCAATTCTATAAAGTAGGTGGCATTTGGCGCATTCCGATTCAAATATTGGAACGCACTGGTTCTCTGTAGCAGCTGGTTTTTGATTTTATGAAGTTCAATCGCAAGTATCTTCGAATCAGCCTGCGAGGCTTGCTGGTGGCGATGACGATCACCGGTGTTGCACTGGGTCTCTATCTGAAACGTGTCCAGGACCAGATTCGTGCGGTCGCTATGATCGAGAGTCTAGGCGGTCGATGTTGGTATGAATTTCAACTCGACGAAAACAGGATTAAACTGCCCGAGTCATCTGAACCGTCGGTGATGGATCGGATGCGGCAGTTGTTGGGTGAGCATTTCTTTTCAAACGTGGTCATCGTTTCATTGGATGAGAAGGCCTTCACTGATGATGACGTGAAGCTACTTGTAGGCCTTCGTCATCTGAAACGACTCGATTTAGACGGACCTAAAGTGACTGATGCGACGCTGAAAATCATTGGTCGCATGCAACGCCTAGAAGAACTTTACTTGTTCGATACGCTTGTCACCGATGACGGACTCAAGGACATTTCCAAGTTGGATCGGCTGACAGGACTATCGCTGTCGGTTTCCAGGATCACCGACGATGGGATCGCTCGCCTTCAAAGTCTCGCTGCATTGGAGCAGTTGTATCTAAGTCACAATACAATTTCGGATGAAGGAATTCAGTATCTGAGCGTGCTGCCATCGCTTCAATCGGTTGAAGCGTATAACACAAATGTTACGTCCGTAGGCGCAGCAGCACTTCCCGGCGCTAAGCTAAGGTTCGGCTCTTCCGCCGTAGCGAGTCCGTTGCGATCAAGGTAACGCAGCCCCTTGGTTGATCCCGTTCAGGTTTGGAGAAGGCAACACTAAGTCGTGCGCTATTGGCGAGCATGGTGCCTACCGCGATTCCAAGATCCTGCATCCCGATCCGAAAGATCAAAGTAGCCGTCGATCTCCGAGCGACGTAGCCCGACCGAGCAAGCTTCCAATCGGATTGATTTGGACTGCACACGAAAGCCTGGCAATAGGATGATCAACTTTTCGATCCGAATCTCCAGAAACTCGGCGTCACAAAGTCAGGCTGCTCAAAGTAGTCGTCGCTCTCCGAGTCGATCGAACGAACCTCGATATCTTTTTCTGAAAGCGCAACTTCTAAAAGTGTGAGCAAGGGGTCGCGCAGCGCACGCGGGGTTTGGTGATGGATTATCGATGAACGTCGACGGTGTTCGACAAACTGCGCTGTTGTGAAACCCTTTCAGGGTTTGGGTTGGTTGATTCAACAAACGACCTGTGGTGCGCTGCGCGACCACAGGCTGTGTTGTTAAACAGCTTCGCTGTTGGATAACCCCGTGTTTTCGAGCTTTGTTGAGTGGAAACTGTTAGTCGATGCGGTTAGACGGATAGAGACGAAATCGGCCCACTGTGCTACTTGTGTTTTAGCAGCTTAACGTTGTCGATACGGATATCCCCACTTTGGCCTACCAGAAAGACCAAGCGAGACTTGGGCACGTTCAGTACGGTGCCTGTCGCCTCGATAGCATCGCCTTTGTCTAACCAGGCGGTGACCTTGTTCGCAGTGACGTCGATTTTGACGTGATGCCATTGCCCGTCGTTTACCGTTGCCTTTTGACGCGTTAATGCTTCAACGCGGTAGAACGATGGATCATCAAGTTCTTCTTTAGTCGGTTTCGTTCGTTTCCCGCCGTTTGCATCGCGTTGCTTCTTTTGTGCGGTCTTGGATTTTGGGTCGCCACGATCTTGCGACAACTGGATGTACTTGGACGTCAATGCACACCGCAGCAAATGTGCTTGACCTTGGAATTGCGAGTCGCCATCAAGCAAGAACAAAAAGTATCCGTTGCGTTTTGCAAATTTCACATCAAATTCAATTGTCACATCCTTGGCTGAAATCGGCACACCAATCGAAGGGCCATGGCTATCGTCTGGGTTAGCGACGCCGCGCAAGTGGCCATCGACAATGGTGAACGATCCTTTGCGACCGCCGCCCTGCCAACTCTTGGGAATCTCTTCTGACGCAAAAGACTCGTCGATCAAAACCAAATCCAAAGTCTCCTGTGCTTGAGCTACAGAGCAGACACCAATGGTGAATAGACAACTCAGTAGGCAAGTCATCTTCAAAAGAAGTGATGCGTTGGAGGCGATGTACATTGTCGTGGTGTCTCTGTCTGATTGACATAAGAAAAGCAAAAAATTGCGTGTCGGTCTATCACTCATCCAAAAGATCCCGTGCAAGTTTGAGTTTCGCTCCAGAACAGAGGCAAAGAAACTCTGCAGCGGTTTAAATTATCAACTAAATTGTTCGGAAGCGATTCATTTTCCCTGACTTTCTGGTTTAAGTACGCCATGCAAAACCTGCGACTATGCGTCATTTTTACGGCACTGATGATCATTCACGGTTCGTTTCTCGCTGCGCAACCCCCATACCCAAAGTTGCTTTCGTCACAGAATGAACGTCCTCCTGCTTTCGGTGAACCGGACACAAAAGCCGCACCGGAAACTTCGCAAAACAAATATGAGTTCGCCAAAAAGTACCCTGATTATACCAAGCACGATGACACGTTCTTCGCAGTCATGCGCACGCACCCTGACGCGTATGCAAGAACGAACCTGATTGCCCGGTTGCCGGATGGGTTGCCTCCCGAAGATTCATATCATGCGCGGGTCATGCCGCATTTACGAGCATTGCTGGTTGATACCAATGAACGTGTTGCGAATGCAGCATCGAAATACATCGGAAACTTAAACGCAGCGCCAGAAGTCTTGGTGCAGGCGTTACCGGAAATCGTTCAGCAGCTTAATCGCAAAGACAACTACAACGTAAACAATGCGGACGAAAACTGCTTGAAAGCCGTTGAACGTATGGGACCGTTAGCTAAACCGGCGATTGAACATTTGACTTGGGTTGCACAAAACCGTGGGTCACGTGTCGGTCAACAAGCTGCAGTAGCGCTCGGTGCCATTGGCCTGGAAGACAAATCTACCGTTGAACTGTTGCTTGAAATCATCGAATCCAAGCGACCCATGCAAGTCCGTGCCGGTGCGTTTGGAGGTTTGGCTTTGATGGGACGCGAAGATACGATTTGGCAGGCTCTCGAGTCTGAAGACGGTGAACAACGGACAGCAGCAGTAATGGGAGCAAGCAAACTCCCCAAGCACGGTGAACAACTAGTTCAACGACTGAAGCAAATAGTGGATGGCGACGGTGACGACAATTTCCGTCAATCCGCTTGTAAAGCATTGGCTTCTATCCGCCCAATGACGCCAGACGTTGAAACTGCGGTAGCTGAAGGCTTGCGCGATCCAAGTATCGGATCAAAAGCGGCAGAGATTGTTCGACAGATGGGAAAGTTTTCGGTTCCTGTTTTAGCGGCATTGAAACATGAGCTTCTAAATCCTGAGAATCGTCGCCCGGGCCAGTATGTGCTTGCGACCGCAACGTATCCGGAAGGACGAGCCGCACTATTTGAGTACCTAAAGGT
>CAZZDZ010000435.1:0-5252 GCA_964652675.1 uncultured Pirellulaceae bacterium | reverse complement strand
CTGACGACATTTTCGACGACGTCATCCCAACTGCCGATCTCTCGTTGTCGCAGCAAGTGCATGCTTGGATACCACTGCGTCGATCGGCCGGTTGTTAACCAACGCCAATCAGGGATTCGGCCCAGCATCAACCAGGTCTTGGTGCCCACCGCGCCAGCGAGGTGCGCGATCGCGGTATCGCTGGTCACAACGGCATCCAAGTTCTTGAGGATCGCTGCGGTGTCGGTAAAGGCGCCGCCTGTTGTATCGATATCGTTGGGCAATCGTATGATCGAATCGGCAAAATCGACTTGATCAAGCTGCTCGATCCCATCTCCAAACTGCAAGTTAATCAACTGAGTGTTGCGCATCTCAGTCAACGGCTGCAACGCTGACAACGGAATGCTGCGGTACAGATCCGCGTGGTGTTCACGATTGCCTTGCCAGTTGATCCCAATGCGTTTGACATTGGAATCAATCGGATGGTTGTCGTTTAGCCATGTCGCCCAGTAATCAATCAATCCGGTCGAGACGGTTAGATAGCCGTCTTGGGCGTACTCGGTTGCGTAGGGCATTTCGTTGTGAACCGAGTACCAAGCGTCGACCGTTTCAACCAACGAAGCTTGGAAATGGACTTTGGGCGAGGCTGCATCCAGGGGAATGATCTTCTCGATCCCCTGGGCCGAAACGAATAGAGGAATCATTTCGCGAGGACACTGAAAGACAACTCGTGCGCCGCTGTCACTAAGGACTTTGGCCATCCGGATGAATTGGATTGAATCGCCGCGACCTTGTTCGGGATACAACAAGATGGCTCGGCCGTGTAATGGTTCACCGCGCCAAACCGGTGCCGCACATCTTGGGCGCACCATTCCTGGCATTTGCCATCGCCAACGGTACTCGGGCCAGCCAACGTTATAGTTGCCGCGCAGTAACTCGATCACGCCGATATTGCGATGCATTTCTGGGTCACCAGGGTGGGCTTCTAATCCAGCTTGGTACCACTGCATGCCACGCTCGATGTCTCCGTTCCAAATCCAGAGTGTGCCGCGATTTTTGTATGCCGAAAGATAAGTCGGATCTTGTCGAATCGATTTCTCGAAACACTTTTCAGCTTCCTCGACCAAGCCTTGCATTCGCAATGAGTTGCCAAGGTTGTTCCAAGCGATCGGAAACCGGTCGCGAATCTTGAGCGCTTGCCGATAGTATTCTGCGGATTCGGCAAACTGTCGTTTATCAAACAAAGCGATCCCCAAGTACACCATCGCTTCGGCGCTACTGGGTGCTTGTGCCAATACTTGGCGATAGACGTTCAGAGCGTGATCGATTTGGCCGGCTTGATGAAGTCGCCAACCTTGGTTGAGAGCTTGTTCGATGGTCGCCATGTTGTTCGCTAATTTCGATTTCTTGCCAGGAGCAGATTCTATTTTAGCATGGGATCAAACGCGAAGTTCACCAGTTTTTGAGATCTTGCGACTTCAGCGTGATGTACGACCAGCCAATACGGCCCGCGTTTTAAACACCATTGCGTCTCTGGTGACGACAACGACTCTGTCTTTCAAGTCGTTGTAGATCACATTAGAGGCGCGTGTTTGCGACAACGCTATCGCCTTGCCATTCTTTTGGCGATCGCTTCGGTGGGCAACGGCATGATCTCGGCGGCACCACCGGGGTTATACAGCAGGTCGTCGGGACTTGGTTTGCTGTCCGCGTTTCCATACTTGACTAGGTAGGCGCCGATTTGGATTCCGCCAGCGTCGTAAACCGGAGGCCAGAATTCTTCACCGCGAATCGCCAGCGTTTTGGCAAGCAGTCGCGTCGCGCGACCGGAAAATCCACTTAGCACCATATCCAATCGACCGAGTGCTTCGCGGAACGAATAGAAAACCAAAGCGGCGTCTTGGTTTTCGCCACCAGCGTACTCCCAAGTGCCGTCATCTTTTTCGTAGTAGAAACCCGGCTCGGGTGCGTCTTGGTTCTTGCTCAGACGCATGCCCGCCGACGCTCCGTCTGGCTTGGGATCGGTCTCACGGTAACGAAGGAAAAAGGGAACTGATCGTGCGGACACATCATCCACGTCGTCTTCGGTCACGAACGGCGTGCAGCCGAACATGTCCGATAACAACAGTTCGACGACAGGGTTACTTTTTACGCTACCAATGCATACCATTCCTCGGTCGCCTTGAGCGGATGTGAATCCATCAAAGACTTCTGTCGCACGAGCCCGCGCGTCTTCTAATGAAACTTTGCCGGGACTCCACACCAACGTTTGTTGCAAACGGTCGGGCATTGGGACGTCTCGCGCCTTTCCATCTTCGCTGTCGGTTCCAGCGTGGTGCTTTGCACTGCCGCCAAGAGTCGAAACGCCGTTTAACAATTCGCCAACCAAGACGCTGTCGCTGGCGACAACAGATGCACTTTCGGGCGAGGGATCATTTTCGCCTTGTCGGACGCCGACGACGATTTCAACGTCGCCACGTCGTGCTAGCAGTTCCCAGAAATTTTCGGCGTTAACTGCGAACAGTGCACCGGGTAACTGATCAGCGGTCGCGTAACCTTGTTCGATTAAATAGTCACAAAGACGCGAAAGCGCATCCAAAGGAATGTACTTCGCCTCGTTTTTTAACAGCGAAGCGACTTGGTGACGGTCCAAGCCAGTGTGTTCGACAATCGACTTAATTGTGCCTGGGCGCTTACGACGATCGGGAGTGTGGCCAAGTAATTCCGCCAAACGGAAAGCGTATCTCATTAGCGATTACAAATGCTCTAGTGGAAAAGTATTGATCTGTACGATTGATTAGTGTTCGCCGAACCGGGGTCCATTGGTGACAGCGTTGCCAATTAAACAGTATCGCCAACCAAAATGTGGCCCCGACTCAATCGGATTGTATCAACTTGTGGTCAACGAAGAACGATATGGTAGCGAAACGGTCTACAAGGCGGGCTTGATGCTACAGTGTCCACGCTTGTTAATATTCGTGTCCGAAATTCGGTGGCGTTGAGTTGCCGAAAAGTAGATACTCTTTGGTATCGGAACACCTGTCCAAGTTAGTACCCCGATGTTAAATCGAATCGGTATTATGCCAATTCGATCGGAAAAAATCCGCTAAATCAAACCAACCTGTCAAGCGTTCCTGTGAATCAACCAGCTAATGCGGGCGTTTCTTCCATAGGCAGGCTATAATGCATTGTACCGTTTCTTGTCAGTTTTAAAGAACTCGCTTTATGTCCACTGCTGCAGGAGCACCAAGCTCAAAACAGACTGGCTCAGCGTCAGACCAGCTGATTTCGGAGCGAATCGCAGAAGCTTGCAAGGCGCTTTGGTGGGCTGAACTAATTCGTCGAACGTTGCTGCTGGTCATTGTGGCTATTTTAGCCATCCTGATTTGGGTTGTTGTTGACCAATGGGTTTATTCACCCGGAACAATCGTTCGGTCCATTGTCTGCATTGTTTTCGTTGCGGGTTCTCTCTTTTACACGTTTCGGCGGATCGCGCCGATTTTGACTCGCAAAATCCGGCCGGAGTACGCAGCCCGGTCTCTTGAGCGTGACTTGCCGGACATGAGACAAGACTTGACCAGCTACGTCACCCTGCGACCTCAGGCGACGACAAAAGATCTGCGGGATCGAATGGTTCGGACGATTGGCTCGGTGACCGCAGGTCGGCTGAGCCAATACGATGCCCTGCCCACCGAAGCGACCGGCACGATGCGTTGGTGGATCGCGACCGCGATTGCGTTGGCCTTGTTGGCTGGCTACGCGGTTCTGTCGCCAAAAAACACGGCCGCATCAGCAGGTCGATTGATCGCCCCACTCGCTTCGATCGAACCCGCGAAACGAGTTTCAATCGAAGACGTTCAACCAGGTGATGTCGAAGCGATTGCGGGACGCTCTTTGGCGGTATCTGCCAAGATTCGCGGATTAAACGAAGAAGAATCGGTGTGGTGCCGATGGGAATCCGCGAGTCGCGAAAACGAGTTCGAACTGAAATACAACGAAGAGACGTCTCGATTCGAAGGCGACTTGGAGTTGGACCACAGTGCGGCCGGTCAAGTTCCTTATTCGATCCATGCAGGCGACGACACCGCCGGACCACTTTGGTTGAGTGTTAAAAATTTGCCCGTTGTCGCCGTAAAATCAATCCAGTACGAACCGCCTCCGTACACAGGCAACGTTCCCCACACCAGCAGCAGTGCGTCGATCAGCGCGGTTGATGGGACGAAAGTGACCATTCTGGCCAAGACAAACCGGCCCGTTCAAAAAGCCAGCGTCGAATTCAATCCACGTCTGTTGGGAGATGTGGTTCACGCTACCGCCGGGATCAAGACAATGTCGATCGATGATGACGGCATGACGTTGTCGATTACGTTCCCAGTGCGCAGTGCAAAGGGACGATTGTCTGCTGTCCAACTTGAAAGCTATCGCATTCGCGTTTGGGATGATGCAAAACAATCCAACCCAGAACCGATCATCTATCCGATCCGAGTCATCCCGGACTTGGCTCCTGAAGTCGCGATCGTGTTGCCGCGCAAGTCGCCCAAATCGATGGGCGTCGAGATGCAGCAAATCATCGAAGTCCACGCGATGGACCCAGACTTTGGACTCAAACAAGTCGACTTGGAGATTCGTCGTGGGATCGATGTGATCAAACAACCAACGCTTTGGAGCAGCGAAACGGGCGAGAAAGGTAACCAAGTTGCCGAGTATCGTTTCCGGCCTTCCGAGCATGGTTTGCGTGTGGGCGATGTGGTCCAGATAACAGCGGTTGCAACAGACAATCGTTTAGTCGAAGGCGATTCCAAGATCGAACCGAATGTCAGTGTTACCGATTCAGTGGAATTGCGGATCATTGCCGATCAGCCATCGCCCGATCGACAAGACGCCGAGGATGGACTTGGCGAAACCGACCAACGACCTTCCAGCGATCACGAGAAAGACAATGCTGGTGGCGAAAAAACGGCTTCCAAGGACGGCGGGCAAAAGCAAGGAGGTGCGGGCGGAAAAGGCGAATCGGGCCAGCAACAAAAGGGTGGTGGTGATCAAGGCGGAGGCGGCGGCGAAGATAAAACGGGTCAAGGAGATCCGTCCGAATCTGAAAACCCGCGCAGCCAAGATCAAGGTGGAAAAGGTGGCGGCAAGGGTGAGCCCAAACAAGGTTCGCCCAATGGCGGCCAACCGGATTCTTCCAACGACGCAAGTGGCGACAACGCAGGAGCCACGCCACAGTCAGGTGACCCGACTGGTGAACCCAACGGAAAGCAAAACCCAAGTCA
>CAZZDZ010000434.1:0-5256 GCA_964652675.1 uncultured Pirellulaceae bacterium | reverse complement strand
ACGCCGATTGTCGAAGTCAAGAATATGAACAGTTTCCGCGCGGTCGAAGCGGCCATCAACCACGAAGTGCGACGTCAGTACAAAGTTTGGGAAGAGACTGGCAAAACGATCAAGACTGAGTCCAAGACGACGCGCGGTTGGGACGACACAAAAGAAATCACGTTCATGCAGCGTGAAAAGGAAGAATCGGCTGACTATCGGTATTTTCCCTGCCCTGATTTGTTGCCGGTTCGCATTTCACGAGAGCGTGTTGACGCGATCGCTGCAACGTTGGGCGAAACTCCCGAACAAACACTGGAGCGATTGCCAAAGGAATACGCGATCAAACCGTACGATGCCGAAGTGATGGTCAAGGCCGGTCATGGGATGGTCGGTTACTTCGAGAAAGTCGCAGAAATTTGCGGCGAGGGCAAACGAGCGAGTGCTTGGATTCAACAAGACGTATTGCGGACGATGAACGAACGCCAAATCGGCATCGACGAGTTTTCGATTGCCGCTGACAAACTTGGTGATTTACTAAAGCGAGTGGTAGGCGGCGAATTAGACAACGGTATCGCGCGGAAAGTCTTTGCTCATCTACTTGATAACGATCAAAGTGTCGATGAAGCGATCAAGGAGTTGGGAATCGAGGCGGTCGATAGCAGCGAAATCGATGCGTTGGTCCAAGAGTTGTTGGATGCCAACCCAAAGATTGTCGAAGACGTTTTGGGTGGCAACGAAAAAGCGGTTGGCGCGTTGATCGGTCAGGCGAAAAAGAAAAATCCCAACGCGAACCCCAAAGATATTCGTGACACAGCGTTGCGTTTGATTCAGTCTTCGGCGGATTGATTTGCCCAAGATTCGTGCGCCACCAAATAGAAAAAGGCAGCCGCATCGATCGATGCGGCTGCCTTGCTTTTTGGATCCGTCTGGTTCAGATCTTTAGGGGCGAGCGCTGCTGACTGAAATTTGTCGGTGCGTTCCACCCTTGTTATTGGCGGTTACGTTCTGCAGTTCAGCGTGCTCGACGCCGGTGACCGAATTGTTCCACACGTAGCCTTCTTGGTAGCCCGATACTCTGCCGGATGCGTCGTAGACTGGGCGGCGAACCCAGCGTCGCGTGCCGTTGTACTTGCTGGCTTCGCGGTGTCGATCGTAGTACGTGTTGTTGATCTGTTCATTCGTTGTGTCAATTCCGCCAGTGTACGGGTTGTATCCATCGAACCGGTCAGCAGATACGTGGACAGGATACTGAGGGTGGACGTGATTAGCATTGCGCCGAACCGGCAAGTGTTGCAAAGAGGAGCCATGCCGCTGATTCATAGGCCTTTGGATTTTGTTCTGTGGGTGTGCGTTTGCGTTGAACTGTTGGCGAAGTCTTTGGAGGTCTTGGGTGACGTTACCTGCGAATTGAGCCTGAGCGGAGGTGGTCATGGCGACCGCGGCGACAGTCAACAACAGAGCGGTTTTGATTTGAGTGAGCATCTTTGCGTTTCCTGTGAGAAAGTTGATTGTTTGGGTTGTTGCAGGTACCTGTGCGATAAACGCCTCAACCCCTTAAAGACTTCTCGGATTTTTTGAAACCCTCCATTCGAACCCGTTTGAACGCGATTTTTTGCTGCTCTAAGAGCCATTGGAGGGAAAACTGATGTTCCGGCTCGAGGGCCTAATCGCGATACTAGCATTGAGAATCGGATGGTCGCGTGCTGGTCAATAGGAACACTCGCTTTGGCTACATCACCATTTTTTAGACATATCACGTTGGACAGAAATGATGGCGGAAAAAGACGAATCACCACCTCGCGATATCGCATTTCGCGCGATCATGTGCATTGTTGGCGCCGTTGTGGTCTGGTTACTCTTAACGCCGTTCGTCGATTCGGTTGCCATGTCGACGATGAAGCGATTTCATCTTCGTAGCGACCATTTTGCTAGTTGGGCGATCCAGCAACCCGTTCCGTCGATGTACAACTTCGCAAATTTGTCCAACACTCGTGATACGCCGCCGGGAATGATTCAATCTGTTCTGGCGGATGAAGTTCAGCAGCGATACGTCAACCATTTCCCAACGCGTTTGATGACGTTCGCCGATGGGCGTTACGGGATGCTCAACTGGGGCCGGCACAACTGGTTGGAACTGACGACAACGTACCGTGGGCAATCGCTGCAAACGACTTACTATGCCAAGCCAATTCCTGATCCAAACGCTGACCCGGCGAATCCGACGGGATTTCACTATGAAATGGTTTTGGAGCCGCCAAGACACAGTGGCAATTTGCAGCCCAGCGGTAATTTGGGGCCCGTGCAATGATGGCTTCGCGTGCACGTATGGTGACACTGCATTGTGTGGTGCAGATTGGGATTTTGTTGACGCTGGTTTGGAAGTGGAAGTACTTCCTGTGGTCTGACGAAATTCACTACGCACTCACGTTGTCGTCTCCCTTTTTTCCCGATTTTTTGGAATCGGCTGCCGTTGTCAGGTACGCCTTTCTTGGTTGCATCGTTGCGATCGTAATCAATATCGTCAGTTGGAATCAGTTCCTGTGCAAAGTTTGCAACTACACAACCCTTGCGCTGCTTTCGATCTTGCTGATTCACGAAGCCAGTTACAACGACGCCACATTTACGACAGCCTGGTGGGCTTGTTTGTGGTCGATCTGGTACGTCCATCGTATGAACGACCCGGATCGTAATTTCACCTTGTGGCGAGGAGCGTTCTTAAGTCGCGTCATCATTTCGATGATCTTGCTTGGCGGTGCCGTTGGAAAATGGACGCCAGAGTATTGGAATGGCGATGTGTTCTTTGATATTTACTTTGTCGATCGCGACTACTGGGTTTTCAATCTACTCAGAGAGAATTTTGAGCCTGAAACATTACGGACGATCGCAACGTGGTACAGTCGCAAAGTGATTTTGATCGAATCGCTATGCGGAATGGGGCTGTGGTTGTTACCGGCGAAATGGGCCGCCGCGATAGGATTCGTTCTGTTAACGTCGATCGCGCTGTTTTCCAACTTCTATCTGTTCTCGGTAATGTTCGCACTGATGGGTTTAGCGCTGGCTGGCTTTTTCGTCGTCAATGAAACGAAGCCCGTTTTGGATTTGGAAGCTTAGGCGGGCTATCGCTGGAGTGCAGGCTTTAGCCGCTTTTTTCTTTCGTAAGCGAATGCCCGAACGGCTAGAGCCTGGACTCCAACGGGTCGGCTTTATAGAACACCCTTGGTGCTTGGCACCGCGTCGCTACGAGGATCGCTTTCAACCGCCATGCGGATTGCTCTTGCGGTTGCTTTGAAAACGCATTCGGCAATGTGGTGACCATTTCGTCCGTGATGCAACAAAACGTGCAAGTTGCATTTTGCGTTGGCGGCAAACGATTGCCAAAAGTGTTCAACCAATTCACTGTCGAACGTGCCAATCTTTGCAGCGGCAATCGGAGCGTGATACTCAAACGCGTATCGTCCGCCCATATCAACCGCCGCGGTAACCAAGCATTCGTCCATCGGCAAGGTGAAGTGACCGTAGCGGCGAACACCTGCGCGGTCGCCCAAAGCTTGGTCGACGGTTTGGCCAAGTGCGATGCCAATGTCTTCGGCGGTGTGATGATCGTCGACGTGTAAGTCGCCGACAGCTTTTACATCCAAGTCGATCAACGCATGCTTGGCCAGCAAGTCCATCATGTGATCCAAAAATCCGATGCCGGATTCCCGTTTACCGCTGCCATCGCCATCCAAATTGATGGACAGTTTGATATCGGTTTCGCCAGTTTTTCGTTCGATCGTTGCAGTGCGTGTCATGGCTTCAGTCTACTTACTCTTGGCATTCTTCCAATCGCCGTCTTCATCACGAATCAGGTCTATCTTTCGCGCGGGCATTGTAATCCGCACAATCCGCCATTTTTCTTGCTCGCGTTTGGCTTCATACTTGAATTGTCCGCTGTACGATTTGGGCACTTTATAGCTGGCCGTGCCCTTGGCGCTATCATCGCTGACAACACACTTAAGCTTGGTGATCCGATCTAAATGAACAGCAGTGACCAAGTCGGGTGAGCCTTTGACTGGGCGAGTGTATTCTTTGGCGATTGCGTTCGGCTTTGGCACAACGCCTTTTCCGAAACCGAACTCCTTGAACATTTCTTCGGTCGTGTCGGCATCGAACGTCGCTTTCATCAATTCCATCGAAAGTGAAACGGCTGAAATCATACTTGGCTTTGGATTCGGTGATGTCGCGAGATTTTTGAATTCAGCTCTGCTCATTCCGGTCGCCGCTGGAATCAGTTTTTTGATTTGAACGTCGACGGTCGTCTCGTCAGTGTTCAGTTCGTCGGCATGAGTGATGCCCGCTGACAAAATCAACGCTGCACTGATAACAAATGCGAAAAGGCGATTCATAGAAATCTCAATTTGGGTTTGTGTTCAGATCGAAGTTCTTAGGTCTTCGTTTTCAGATAACGCTGGATCATCATCATACACGCGTCGATCTGGTCGTCCGTCCCGACGGAGATTCGCAATCCGTCACCCCAATCGGGAAAGTCCATATAGCGGATGAGTATCTGGTTTGTTTTCAAGAATTCGTAAATCGATTTGTGGTCCGCAGTTGGATGCTGACACCAAACAAAATTGGCGTGTGACGGTGTCACGTTGAAACCTAATTCTGTCAGCTCTGTTTGCATTGTTGACCGCGTTGCGTTCAGTTTCGTGACCACATCGGCCAGCCAATCTTGACAGCCCATCGCCGCGGTCGCCGCTGCGATCGCTAATGCGTCGCAGTTATAGCTGTCTTTGATCTTGGCCAGTTCGGCAACGATGTGAGGCTGGGCCACCAAGAAACCGAATCGCACGCCGGCCAACCCGTAGGACTTGCTTAGTGTCCGTGTCACCATCACGCGTTCGTTTTGCGCAACCAACTTTAAGCAATTCGTGGTCGCAAAGTCCGCGTAGGCTTCGTCCACTACCAAAGGACAATCCAGCGAGTCTGCGATTTTGGCGACTTCGTCCGGCGCGACCAAAGTGCCGCTGGGGCTGTTTGGGTTCGGCAGTAACACCAGTCGCACATCGTCGCTGTTTTCTGCGAATGCTGCGGGTAGTTTCCAGCCATCCGCAAAATGAGTTTGTTCCCAGCCCGCGCCTTGGATGTCGGCCAGAGTTCGATACAAGATGTAACTCGGGTAGGGCAGTCTTAGCTTTTGTGATTCGCCGACGAATCCACGAACCAAAATCGTCAAGATGTCGTCGCTGCCGTTTCCAGCAAGAACCCAATCAGGGCCGGGTAAACCAAGAG
>CAZZDZ010000433.1:0-5299 GCA_964652675.1 uncultured Pirellulaceae bacterium | reverse complement strand
GGAAGCGACCCTGCATCGCTGTCCCTTTTCTCCTTGAGCGTGAACGAGAAAGAGAACGAAAAAGCAACCTGTCGTTCACAACGTGCTTACGGCAATATAAACTATCAGTAGTTAATTATTTTGCGAATAGTAAAAACCTTGAGGCAGTGGTTTGTTATGGCAAAGCCTGATTTTGACTTCACAAATTTGGATACGGATAACGACCTTCCCAAGCGCGGTAGGGGGCAAAAGAAGAGCTCAAGGAAGAACAGTCGACAAAAAAAGAAAAAGAAGAGGAGGCTACCAACCGTTCTAATTGGAATGGTTGCAATCGTTTGTTTCGCAATCGTGGGCTGTTTAGTTGTTCTTTTCAATAAGGAATCAACCAACAAGGAACAAAGCAACTCAGTGGCATCGGTCCAATCTTCCAACCAAAGAAATATCCAAAACACAAATCGAACAGACAGCCAACTTTCCGCAACAACCGATACGAAGCCCAATACCCAGTCCAGTACTGTCCGTTCAATTACCAAACAATTGACGGTCAACGAACTTTCGCTACTCAATGTTGACGTTTCAGCACTTTCGAGTGTTGTTAGAAACGCGCGATTCAAAATCGTTCAGGGACCTTCACGTGCTCGCGTTTCCAATGGGCAGTTGTCGTGGACTCCCGATGAAAGCGACGGCCCGCAAAAGCACCAATTTGTGATCGAGAGTTTTTTGGGAAGTGCGAAAAAACCAATTTCGCGACTGAATCTGTTTGTGGATGTCCTTGAGGTCAATCAGCCGCCAAAAATCGATCCCGTTTTGCCCGTGTACTCAAACCGCGAAGACGGCATTTCGGTCAAGATATCTGCTACCGACCCAGATTCACCAAACACACCACTGAAATATGAAATGCAACAGCCTCCGCTGGGAGCGAAGATTGACCAAGAGGGCCTCATTTCATGGAGCCCCACCGAGAATCAAACGAAATCGCAGTATACGCTTCAAGTTTTGGTCACCGAAGCAACTCCCAGCGGTTTAACGTCGTCGATCAACGTACCCATTTTGTTTGGGGCTGAGCTTGCGAAAGGAAATGCAATCGCTCAAACAGACACGGAAATGCTGGACCCCAATGCCCAGACAACTTTAAAACCGAACAAGGGGCTAAGCAGTCTCAATCTATCGGATCTGAAAGAACACGGTGAACAGGAAATTGTGCAGCTCTATCGCGATCGCGAATTGTTCAAGGCAAACCAATATGAAGTCTTGCGCAAAATTCATTCGACCCGATTTGAACAAAAACACGAAGACAAAATCCGCGCGGCGTTGGGCGAAGACTACGACGATGCGATGACTTGGTTTGACCAGCACCAAGCGATCAAAGAAGAATTTTTCACTGCGATCAATCAAGATCGTGATGAAATTCCTGGTGCAATCAGAATGTTCGAATCGATTCGAAAGAAACACCCCAAACAGATCGTTCCACTTGCGCCGTTAGCGATCGCCACATCTGTCGTTTGGGACAACGGAAAAGGTGTGTATCGATACGGAGGACACCAGCGCCGAACACACAGCACAATGCCCGAAAATTTGCTCGAAGGACTAGAGAACTTTCAGTACATGGTAGACGCGACAGCGTATATGCAAGGCCGAGGGAAATACTTGCCTTGGGAATTTTTGGTCCACGTTGTCAACCATCCAACGCCAGTGCAAGAACGTAAATGGGCAGTCGTAAATTATGTTTCCAAGCGACCATTGTTTGGAAAATGTTATCACGATGTTCCTTACGATAACGAAATGCTACAAACCGGCAGCAAGATCTGTCGTTTGAGCGGAAAACCCTACACGTTACCGAACGTAAAAACGTTTGGTGGGGTTTGTGCTATGCAAGCCGACTTTGCTGCACGTGTTGGAAAGAGCATTGGTGTGCCAGCGGCTTATGTCAGTGGAAAAGGTCGATTTGGTGGTTCGCATGCTTGGGTGATGTGGGTCGAAGTGCTAAACGTCAACGCAAGTGGTGTTCAATTTGAACTTAAGTCGCATGGGCGGTATCGCGGTGACCATTATTACGTAGGCAATCTACGACATCCGCAAACTGGCGTGGGCATGACCGACCGACAATTGGAACTAGATTTGCAATCCGTTGGCATTGGTCCATTGAACAAACGACGCGGTGACTGGTTAATCGCAGCTTATCCAGTGATTGCGAAAACTGAAAATCTGAGCGTTATTGATCGCATGGAGTTTTTGGGGCGAGTTCTGCAAGTGAGTCCTTTGAACACACAAGCATGGCGCGAGCTTGCCCAGATGTCGCGCAGTGGTGAAATCACTCGCAAACACGAAAAACTGATGCTCAACAACCTCACTAATATGTTCAATCGTTTTGCCAAGTTTCCCGATTTTACATTTGAAGTTTTTGATGACCTGATCGCATTTCAGGACAACATCAAGATTCGTGATGTCTGGTACGGAAAATTGGTCGCGCTGTACGAAAATGCTGGACGACCTGATTTAGCCTGCAAAGCTCGCTTGAAGTACACGGACTATTTGGAGGAATTGGACAAACCGCTGGCAGCCATCGCAGGATTGGGATTCACAGTAATGAAGTTCCCACAAGAAGGTCGATACGTTCCGCCGCTGCTTGATCGATTGGAGAAACTGGCTCCCCAAGTCAAAGGAGCGAATCTTGAAGTAATCAAACTGTACAAAGTTTTTCTACCAAAAATTCAACGAAAACGATCCAACGCTCCGAGCAAGTACTGCATGAAAATGTATCGACGCGGAATCGAACGTTTCAAACAAGCTGGTGATCTGCAAGCGGCCGCGTTCTGGACCAACGAACTTTCAAAGCTTGAGTCGATCGATATTAAGTTGTAGCGTGGGTCGATGTTGTCACCAAAGGTTCAACTTGTTCCGGCAGAGCGCGGTCAATCACTCTTCTCGGTCTAATTTTCCGCACGCCCGTTGCACCACAAAGGGGAGCTCGCCACCCTGGACAAAAGAAGCGCGGACGACGGGACAGGAACGAAATACGCGAAATGGTCATCACCGTGGGTTTGATGCGCGGTCAAATTTGGCGTGAAGATCGTTAGGCAAAGGAATGGGGGCAGAGGAATAAAGTGAGCTGGCTGAAGAAATTCAATTCCTTTGCCCTCATTCCTCTGCCTATTTCAAACCTCGAACCTGTCGCCTCGAGCCGCAAAAAGCGAAACATCTAGATTGTGCGCCCGTTGCACCACCGGGAAAATGCCTCCTAGCTGCTTTCCGGATGATGTATGGCACGACCCGTAGGATCCTTTCACCCTCCCCGGAATCGTTTGTTTGCTTGATGGGTGACAACACAAGTAACCACAACGCAAATTGCGATGAACATGAGTGGATATTGAACTACAAACGAACTACAAAGTCCAAGTTTGATATCCGGTTTGTTCGATGCAACGGTTGCGTAGTTCAAGTGAACAACTGATGACAGGATCGTAGAATTCACAACTGCGATTAGTTGCCACTCGAAGTAAGTTTACTTAAGGAAGTAGTTGACCACGAATCTGGTACGATTGTTCATGGAAATTTGTGTCTGTGAGCTATAGAACTATCGGTCTCAAAATACGGGACCACGGAAGGGACTGAAGACACGGAACAAGAGAACGAGTTTTGCCGTAGTCATTTCGTCGCTGCTTACGTTCGTGGTGATCTCATTGGTTGGTACCACCGGTGGCACTCTCGTTGCAATCATATTGTAAAGCACTTTATTGGCTTGCAACTCCATTCGACAACTCAACTTTTTGCCGCAGAGACGCGTGAAATGAAACCAAGTTTACGATGCAAATGGTGTCTCGTTGTTATTGCTGGCCTCTTGATTGCCAAACCGGTGTTTGCTCAGGTGGCGACGGATGAGCTTGACGAGCGAATCGTTGAAGTGAACGAGTTGGTGCGTCAACTGCGCAAGACCAAGGAAATCGACCAGTCGACTCGCTGGGCGCGATATCTGACGAAGAGTGTCGATCGCCTGCGTGAGATGCAAAAAGTCAGCGCCAAACTGAAGGTATCCAGTTCTAAAGGTGCGCCGCCAACAAAGGCGATTCTTGCAAAGCAGGCTGATAAACTGCAGCGTCGGATCGAATCCGATGAAGAATTTGTTGAAATGACTCGACGAATCATCAAGGCGGTGAAGGAAGATCGCGAAGAGGATGTCGACGACTTAACGGTCGAGATAAAAGAGTTTCTGGTTGAACTGGAATCCCTGGGTGAACTGAAAACACAGAGCAAAGCGACGGCGCACTCATCGCGACTCGCGTCAGGCGAGTATTTCATCACCCAGTCGTGGTCACAGCAGCGCGACTTCAAGCGTCCCTACTACGTTAGTATCCCTGAGCAAACTGGCGCTGAAAAACTGCCGGTACTCATTTTCCTGCACGGAAATGGAGGCAACGCGAAACAAGCCATGAAAGGTTTTACGCGACGTCGCAAACGAATCGCGTCGAGTTTTGTAATGGTGTTTCCGCAGGGCTATCGTGAAAGCTGGAACATTATCTCGGAACGATCAAAGGCTGACGACTTGGGCTTTATCGAAGCGATCGTTCATAAATTGGCAGCCCACGAAAACGTTGAACGAAACAATTTCACCATCATGGGTAATTCCAATGGCGCGGCGTTGGTAAACCAATTGGCGATCGAAAGCAAACTGCCGCACGTTTGTAATTACATCAGCGGTGTCAGTCCGTTGAATGTCTGGCAACATGACGGGGACCATTTCAAAGCCAAAGGTGATGACAACAACTACAAAGCCGTGGCTGAGCCAGCTAAAGGCAAACGTTTGCTGAATATTTCCGGTACCGAAGATCATCTGGTTCCGTACCACGGCGGTCTGTCAAAGGTAATTCCTGCGAAAGGCGGCAAGCTTGCGTTTGTCGATGCTGAAAAGTCAACTTTCTTGTGGGCAAAACAAATGGGCTACGAAGGAGAACTGCTCAGTAAACCAACCAAGATCGATGGGGCTCTGCATTACTTCTCCTACCTCGATGGCGATGTCGTTCACATCAAAGTTACCAACGAAGGTCACGGCGCAGGCGGCGGCATCAGCGAAGATGTGATCTTAGGATTTCTTCGCGACAAGAAAGCTCAAGATTGAGCCAGAAATAGATGCAGTACTTCAGCCGCTTTGGCCCACGTCGCGGGCCTTTTATAAAACAAACTGAAGCAACTGCGTTCTTGCGCTAAAAATTCACGATGTCGTTGAAGAATACGAACGCCATTAGCGCCAGCAGCGCCAGGACTCCCGCGAGGGTTAAACGCATTTCTAGTTCTTCGTTGACTCGTTTTCCTCGGACCAGTTCGG
>CAZZDZ010000432.1:0-5307 GCA_964652675.1 uncultured Pirellulaceae bacterium | reverse complement strand
GCGAATGCAAATTCAGGTTTTCATTCGCGTCCATTGGCGTTTATTCGCGGTTCTTCTAGTCCGTCTTTACCCTACTGACATCGACTTCGGCGATTCAAAGTGGTGGTGTTCACCGAGGAGTGTCGGTTTTTTTGGTAAAATGCGGGCAACAAAAAGAGGCCAAAGCAGAGATGAAACGCGTTCTGGAAGAGATTCAGGCTGCAAGTTTGCTCGCAATTGGATCTCAGAAAACCGAGCCAAGCCAGTTTCACAAAGTTGCATGGAGGATAAGCGAATTGGTAAGCAGGTTGATTCGAAATCAATTGCTCCGCAAGGAGTTGCGGGTTCGCATCCCGAGGTTCGTTTCCTCCGCTTTTACAAGAACGCCGCCCGAGGCCGTGTTTTTATTGGCCACTCGTCTAGTGCCGAAATTGGCATATAACCTTGATCACCTAAACCGAGCAAAACGCATTGCGGAAGTCGTCAAGGCTTTCGGCACACCACATAAACCGAAAGTCTTGACGACTTCTGCTACGGCCTTTCAATCAAAACCGAGGTTCAAATATGATCGTTACTCATAGCTGGATGAAGGCGGGGGCTTTGCTTGCAGCACTCGCCGTTGTGCTGGGGGCATTTGGGACTTATGAAGTCGGTGACTATTTAGTGGAAAAGTTTGACGGCCAGACTTGCAAGATGATGGGAAAAGAAATCCCGTTGGCTGAAAAGTACATGATGGATTATGAATTGGCTGTCAACTTTCAGTTGGCGCACGCGTTGGCGATTGTCTTGTCCGGTTTGCTTCTGTCGCTACGTCCAAGATTCACGATCATCGTTGCCTTGTGGTGTTTTCTTATTGGGACGTTGCTGTACTGCGGTGGTGTCTATGCGCTCATATATACCGGGGCAAGTTGGTGCGCCGCGATTTCACCGGTCGGCGGCATCTTGCTGGTCATTGGCTGGTTCATGTTCGTGGAAGGAAGCTGCCAGGGATCAAAAAAAGAGCGGATGCGTGTGGCCGCAGAACAAGCCGCCAAGGATTGATCGATCAGAATCCTGGTTTCAAGCCCCACCCGGTATCCCCTATTGCTTCGTTACTGCGTCGCTGGAGATCGTTCCACTTGCGCCGATAGACTCCCGTTTTGGCGGATGTGATCACGACGCCAACGCAAAAGAACACGGCGCCAGCCGTCAAAGGCCAATTTCGCGATTCGAGTGCATTGACTCCAAAATGGACGGATGCAAGCTGCCCAACTGCCAAGGTCGCACAAATCAGTGTGCCAGCAGTCAAGTAGATCCATGCGACCCGTTTAACGATGACCAGATAGCCGGCACACAATACTGGGATCAAAACGCTGGAAAGTCCAACGGCTGGCCGGGGACCATCCAGAAAGACCATCAGCATGGCGACGATCGATCCCAGCAACAAAACGATTCCTGCAAATCTACGAAGCTCATGGGCTAGCAGTGAATCAAAGATCGCTCCGATGAACAGGAACATCAAAACGATCCACACACTGCCCAGTAGCACCGCGATGCGCATCTGACCAAATTCATTGCCGAGCATCAAAATGGTAGCCCCTGTCAAAAACGTGAATGCCAACCAAGCCCACTGCGTGCTTCGTTCCAGTTGGAGCAAAATGAAATAGAGTGCGCAGCCGACCACCAAAATCATCCATGTGGCGAAACCAAAGGGTGAAAGCACTTGCGGTTCTTTTCCCAATACGCCCAGGCCCCATACGCACAGTGGCAATGCATGCCTGGCACCTGGAACGCGGCGAACCCACAAGTATCCGTAGAACAATGCCATCAGTAGCATCGTGACCGTCATTGCTGACCCGCAATAGACCGCAATCGCCTGATCAAACGCTTGTGGGCGATCGGAGAAACCGGTTGCACCACACACCAACAGCGCCGACGACAACCAAACGATCAATTGCAAAACCTGTGTCCGGTTGGCGCGTAGCGATGCTTCGACGTACAGAACGAGCAGGGACAAAATCAGCGGCAGCAATAGCAGTGGTTCGAAAACAACGTCGCCGCGAAGAGAGCCAAATGACATCCAAATCGCGTGCGAACGAAATCCTGCCAAGACCATCAGGATGACAAACAGGCTCATCGGATACAGAGGCCATTTCCACGGTGTCCCATTGTCTTGCGTCATCGATTCGCCAGCACGCACAGCTGGAATCAACAGTAGAAACGCTGCGGCCACTGCGATCGAAAAAAACAAGGGCGAGTAGCTTGTCAGTCCGTGGTTGCTGGCGCGTAACATTCCTGCCAACAGCGGCGATCCAAAAAAGACGCCCAGCACTAAATAGTAGGTTGCCCGAAAATGGAACTGAAACCGAATCCGGCACATTCGTAGCACCAGCTCGGAAAGCAGAAACGCACCCAGTGCACCGGCTACCAAAAACATGGCGGCTTGTGTCGGGTTGCCGATGCAAAGTTCGTCCACTGCAATCGAATAGGCAACAATCGCGATCACAATCACCAGCAAAATCGTGCGTGCGTCGTCCCAGATTTTGCCCCAGCGGACGACGGCGATCGCCGTTAGCCCCATCAAAGCCGCATAACTTGCCAGGCTGCTGGACAGAAAGCTTGCACGCAAAAACTGACTACCGAATGTGGAAGCTGCCACCAGCAGTCCGTACAAAATGAATCCGCAACTGATCAAGTAAAACGGGTTTTGCGTGTACAAAAATCGGCCAAGCGGATTCTTGAGTGCATCGGTTGGCGGGTTTAACGTTGGGCTCTGCCCAAGGGTGTTCGTAGATGTCTCCATAAGATGCCCTCGCGATTCAAAATATTCACAGCGTGATGCGAAACACGACGGATATCGAACAAGCAATCAATGGGCTACGCGTCTCGCGGGAGCCTCGTAAAAGAGTTTGCCGACGTCGCGAATCGGATAACATGAAAAGAAAGCGAACTTGTCCCTGCTACCGACATGTACGCCACGGACGGTCACCCAGTTCACATTTGCTTTGAATGAAGGGCCAGTGCTTCGTCTAGCCTCAATGTTGGGGCAGCGAAACGTATCGTGAATTGCCGAAAGTCTTGACGACTTCCGCTACGGCAGGTGATTGATGAAGTAGCGGGGGCATTAAAAAACCGGGCGCGCGATCGGTGATCGCACGCCCGGAACGAAGCTCATCGTGATCTTCTTCAGCTAGTCTTTCTACGATTGTGAGCAATCCGTGCTCTTGTCCGTCGACATCCTTGTCGTGGAGCGGGTGCTAGCCCGCATCATAGTCGGGCTAGAGGCACATCCATGTGCACTGCACGTTTGAGGCATCATGACTGATGCACTTATTGAAACCAATGAAGTGGTCACTGGGACCACTGTACCGAATCAGCATTAGAACCAACGGAAGTTGTCGTTCTTGTCCGCCGTGATCCAAGACCGATCACGACGAACATGAATAGAGAAGTGTCAAAAATCAACGATTGGATGTTCTAGGCAACCAAACGAAGATCTTGCTCTACGCCCTCACGAACGCCATCTACGAATTCTTCGAAGATGCGAATGTCCAACGCCGATGCTGCGGCGCACTCGGGGTGAAATTGAGTGCCCAGCGCGAACCAATCCATCATCTCACTCTCGATTGCTTCGATCACTCCGTCCGGGCAGCGCGCCGTGACGCGAAATCCAGGGGCGACTTCGTCGATCGCCATGTGGTGACGACTGCTGACGCGAATTTCACCATCACCGTAGACGCGACCGATCAACGAATCGCTTTCGACGTTCAGTGTGTGGCGATGGTTGGGATCTTGTGGATCCAAGTGGGGAACTGCTGTTGGCAGGTCTTCTTTGATGTCCAAGAAAAGATTGCCGCCCTGTTGGACATTCAGCAACTGCATTCCCGTACCAATTCCCAGGAATGGCATTCGTCGCTCGGCAATGTCGTTCATCAACAAGCGATCGCTGGTTTCACGAATGGGATCAAGCGGTCGTACACTCGGGTGTAGCATGAACCCGTCATTGCGAGGATCCAAATCGGCGCCGCCAATCATCATGAATCCGCTAACTTGATCTAGAACTTTATGAATCGACTCGGCATCGTCCATCGGTGGAACAATGACCGGAATTCCGCCAGCTGAAATAATGGAATCAAAATATCCCGCTGCGATGTAGCCAAATGCAGGGGTGCTGCGAGCCGCGGCTCGGTAGTCAGCGTTCAAGCCGATAATTGGTTTGCACGTCATCGAATAGTCCTCTTCGAATTCGCGAATAGAAAATTGATGCAGAATCATCCCGCATCAGCCAACGTCGCCACAGTTAATCCAGCATTTCAAACTTGCCACACAAATTTGAAAACGCAGCGTTGTTGAATGAGGTCACACTACGTTGTGCTCCCTGCGATGGCGGAAGATTAGCGGGAATGTCCATCCCCTCCTAACAATTTCTGCATCTAGTGGTTCTTTGCCAATGCTATCACTGCAGGTGGTGCTAGCAGGGGCCATTTTGTGCTAGCAAATCGCCCAAGTTGCCCCGCTGTATGAAGTGCCCTCGTACGCTATAAATGATAGAAAGTCAATTCAGACAACGAGTTAAGGCCTTTCAGTGCAATTCCAAAACGTCTGCCTAGAAGCGATCGGTGCAGAAATACCCGACGAAATTTGGTCCAGCGACCAGATCGAGGCTCAATTAGCCCCTCTTTACCAGCGAATCAAGCTCCCCGAGGGACGATTGGCTTTAATGAGCGGTATCGACGAACGCCGGGTATGGCCACTTGGAACGTCGCCCAGTGGTCCAAGTATCCGCAGCGGCAACAAAGCAATCGAAGCAGCGGGTTTTGACCGATCCCAAGTTGGCTGCTTGATTCATGCGAGCGTGTGCCGCGACTTTTTGGAGCCGGCGACCGCGTCGAAGGTTCACGACGGAATGGGACTGTCTGCGAATTGCTGGGCGTATGATGTTTCCAACGCTTGCCTGGGTTTGATCAACGGAGCAGTCCAAATCGCAACGATGATCGAATCAGGAATGATCAAAGCCGGGATCGTGGTTGGCACCGAAAACAGTCGTCCTTTGTTGCAAGGTACGATCGACACGCTGAACGCTGATCAAACATTGACAAGAAAATCGGTAAAGCCCGCTTTCGCGTCACTGACAATCGGATCTGGTAGTTGCGCTTGGTTGTTGGTGCATCGCAGTTTGTCACGCAGCGGCGAAAACGGAACACGAATTCATTCTGCGGTCGCCGAAGCAAACACAGCGTTTCATAACTTATGTTGCAGCGATCAAGATTCAGCGGGCGCTCAAATGCAACCCTTGATGGATACCGATTCCGAACGATTGATGGCCGAAGGCATTGCGACTGGCATTCG
>CAZZDZ010000431.1:0-5310 GCA_964652675.1 uncultured Pirellulaceae bacterium | reverse complement strand
GGGGTCAGCTCCTTCTCTAAGTTCGCTGGCAACGAACTTTGCGATGGCTGAACAGGCGGGTGTCCGTTGTCCGAAGTTTATGAACAGACGACGTTTATCTTGACCAATCGGCTGATCGGGTTTCTGATTCAGAACTCGGAATAGTATCCCGGCTTGCATCTCGGGATCGATGATGGAATTGGCGTATGTCACAGTCGCTGGCCAGTATCCTGCTCTTCGATACGCATCGGCAAGGTTCCCGGCATGATAATACGCTGGGTAATCTTCTAAGTACGACGATGCGAGATACGTTTCGGCTTGGGCAATCGCATTCTCGAACTTTCGCTTGTTGTTGAGCGAAGCAAACGCAGACGCGAGGTGGGCGTAGCAACTGGCAAGAGCCAGTGAGTTGGGTTCACTCTTCTTAGCAGCGTCATCAATGACCCCAGTGATCCCTTGATGGTCACCTTCGATCGCCAACGTTCGGCATCGAAGAACAACTGGCAACCAAATCTGGTAATAGCTTTGCTTGGACAAGGGTGCTGTGTTAGCGACTATCGCCTCAAGTCGGCTTGCTAGATCATGTTGACCAAGTCGTTTAGCATGCCCTGCAAGTTCAGCGAGATAAACCAATCGAGTTCCTGCCTCGGCGACCTGACCACATGCGTTCTCCGTCTCACTGATCGCCCGAACTGCATCCCGCTCATCAAAACAAGGATGCTGGAGAAGCAACACAGAAACATCCACGGCGTCTTTGGGGTTCGTCAAACGCACGATGGACTCTCTACAATTCCTGACTGCGGCACGCGTCTCCGGTTCGTTTCTCATTTGCTGACACGAGGATGCAATTGGCAGCCAAGCCTCGGCGAACCCACTGGTCGAAGGCGAACAGTCAATGAGTATTTCCTCAGCTTCACGGAGCCAACTCTCCGAGGCAATGCGAGAAAGAACCGATTGTATTTGTTCCGACGTCGGAACGGACTTCGCATCTGCTTGAAGTCGAATCAGTCCCCGACAGATGCCGGATGGGTGCTGACGAAGCAACTCAGACTCAAACGCATTCCATTTCGCGGAAGCGACCTTGCTCTTGACTGAGAGAATACAACGATTTAGCTCATCAAGCTCGGCTGCTGGATCAAGCCCATGCTTGCCCGTCGTCAAGAACGCACAGCGATTCCTGAGGTCCGTCGCTTCTCGCGTCTGTGCCGGTTCAAGATCAGCCCACTCTGACAACAACTTGGAAAGCTCGCTGCATAATCGTTCGAGCCTTTGGTTGTCACTGGTTTTTGGGATCGAATCAATGATCGGCGCAAGCGGAGTCTCGCCAGCTTCGATGGTGGCTCCCAAGTTCATTACTACCTCGGTTTGCGCATCGTTCTTTGACGCTATGCCGTTCTCTTTCTGAGACGTTGTCTCTTCTGTCTTTGCAACTCCCCGTTCAATAACTGGCACGGACGACTCGCGATCCCGTTTCTGGTCGACCTGAGTTTCGCCAATCGGCTTGGGGAATGGTTCAATCCGCTTCGGAAGATTGGGAAGCACGAGATAGGTGACGAGAAAGTACAGAATCGCGAGCGTACTAAATACGTGAACGATTTTGCGTCGACGCCACTGGCGTTTGATCGCTTCAACTTCTTCCCAAGAATCCTGCATGGACTATTGATTTCCGCTACGAGTTGGATGGTGAGTTGCGTTTATGGTGAAAGCATACCGCTCTCCACGAGAGCTCGCCCATGGTCGCGAAGTAGCTGTTGAGCCCGCTTGATCTTATTCAGCGTTTCACGCTTAGTGAAATCACTGGGGCTGTACCGAGGGAACGTTCCAAGTGGTCGGTCGTGGGCCGCTCCCCGATGTTTGGCACCTCCAAACTGATAGAGTTTTTTGAGTCCTTCCGTCGTGTTCTCCAATGCCCCTAATTGCCGAAGTGCAGAAATCGAGATCGGCCCAGCAAATGCCGATTTCTTCCAACTCCAAGGGTCTGTTGAACCTTTCAGCTGAATATGCCCATCGGACACGAAAGGGCTCAATAAACTCTTGATCTCGCTCTCGTCTTTCCGAAACCTGCGTTCGCGATCAGTGTCCTTTGCCATTTGAATAACCTTGACGCCCATCTCGGCGCTCTTTTGTTTGGCATATGCTATCTTGTCCTCCCAGTCCTTGACTTCCATTGTTAGTGAACGAATCTTGTCTTTCGCCATTTGGCGGTCTAGAGCGATTTCTTTATCAATCGCAGCAAGTCTCGCGCTTTGGCGTTTTCCGGCTGCATCAGCAACACGATTGCTGATCTCATTATGGACGCGGGCGAGTTCCTGCTCAGTGATCTGTTGGCCGGGTTCCAACTGAGAGTATCGCGATTCGAGTTGCCCAAGCTTGCCGGCGAGTGCTATTTTTTCGGTGCGAGAAACCGCTTGAGTGGCATTAACGAAAGCCTCAACTTCCTCAACAGACTGCTCCACTGTTTTGTCGAAATGGTCAGTGCTTTTGAGGGTTTGACGGAGACTGCTAAACTGTCGCGTCAGTACTTCGTCAACGTCTACGTCTACGTTGTCGTGCCTCTTGTCTGGATCGCCTGAGCCCTCCTCGGGAGTTTGATACCAGAACGCGGCGACAGCCACTGTCAACACAATCGAGACAAAACCGGCGATTGCTCGCCGATTGTTGCGCTGCTCAATGCGTCTTGGAGCGGGTTCGTCGCCAGTCATTCCTTCGTTTCCAACCCTCTCGGAGAATCATTGAAGTTTCGGAAAATTTTCGGTCCCAGAGTAATTGATTCGTACTCTCTGGTCTTCTCGCTAATTTCGGTGGCGAGTTTGTCAGTTTGTTCCTTAAGATCCATGGCAATTGAGTTTCGCTTCTCATTCACCGCTTGCTTTATGTCCTTCTCTCGTGCTGCTCGCGAGGCAATTGCCTTGGCAAGCGTTTGGGTTGCAGGTTCACAGCCCCTTAGCTCAGTCACCCGTCGGTCAAGATCGTTTTGGATTGCCAGAATCGTCCGCGTTTTACGTTCGATTTCAGATGAAGTCTGGTTGTTATCAAATCCGCTGTCACGACTTAAATCGAATTCAGATACGTAGGCTTCGATTTCCCGAAAACGGTCAATCCCCGCAGCACTTGATGCAATCGTTCTTCCGCTGTCGTTTTTCCGTAGAACCTTGACCCGCTCGCGCAGCGCGCTAACTGCCGAAGTGTACTTGGCTTTCACCAGTCTCTGATGCGAGCCTCCAACGGCTGCCTCAACCTCCTGCACAAGCTTTGGTAGGTCGGTGCTAGGATCAGGAGTTCGCGCATCTGGGTCGATGACGGGTGGATCTGGCTCTTGTCTAGAGTTACTCCAGCTTCCGATTGCTATGGTCGCACAAGCGGTGATGCAAAACGTCAGCAGCAGAGCCAACTGGGTCAACTGCCATCGTCGCTTTTCTTGCCTGCTTCTGCTTTCCCAATCGGGTTGGGAATTGTCATCATCACCCTGGAATTCAGATAGTTCGTCTGTCAATTCCAAAGAACTCCTTGAAAACAGGGTGGTCTGAAACACTGACGCAACCCATGATCGTCGCAAAGGCGAGTAGCAATGCGATCGTCAAACCAACAATCGACATCTGCACCGCCGCATAGACGATCGCAAGCGCAGTGAACACGACTCCTCCGGCGATGAGCATGTATTGCACTTCATGGCTTGGTGATCGGCTGCCGATGGAACGCAGAAGATAATAGCCTGCCTGTGACGCAATCATTGTTGTAATCATCCCGAGGATGATCGCCAAAATTGACAACGCGACTGGCGCGGCAAAAGAACAAGCCATGCTCAGGCATGCAACGAGGGCGAGAGCAAATGCCCCAACATGAAGCTGCCCGGCTGTCCGGCGAGACCGCGATCGCTCTCGCCCTTGCCGCAATTGAGTACGTCTTTGCAGTTCCTCGTCAATTTCATCACCACCCCACCCAGCGATGACAAATTCACCAAACAGAATACCGGGGCAACTGTCGTAGTGAGAGATAAGTTTCTTGTCGACGATTGTCTCACGGCACACATCCTGAACAATCATGTTGGCTCGGAACAAATCGCCTTCCAAGATTCGTAAAGACGGCTCAAGCCATGGTGGTGTTGCGTCCAAGAGCTTCTGGAATTTCATAGGGACTGGGAATCGCTCAGCACCCACTTCACGAAGCACGGGATTGCGGACATGGTGGACAGTTTGCCCGGCGTGCCCTGACACATGTGTCTTGGAGATCTCGTAAGTGTCGACGTAGAAAATCGGATCGTGAGAATCTTCGGTTTCAGGATCATAGGTTGTTTTCGTTTGGCGTTCTGTCTGACCCGACTTCAACTCCCAAGCTTGGCTGTGATAGGAGAATCTGCAGGTTGTCTTCCCCGCTTCAATGGAACCCACGATACCCTTCCCTTGAAGGTGCGTAAGTAGTGCCACAAAATTGTTCGCGAACTGGATGCAGTGGCGATTGAGTTTGTCACGTGCGATCGCCATTGCTTCTTGCTCTGGCTTATCCGCGAGATTGGAGTCAACGAAAGAGCGGGGCGGAACAAAGTACTTTGCCTGCAAATTGATCCTGTTGCGAATCTTCTGATGCACTTTGTCCAACGATGATCCATTTACGCCCGACGCGGCGTCGATCGAAACTGTGGTTTGAAGAATTGCCTCGTAGTATTCCTGGAGTTCGCGATACCAGCCAACCAATTGGGCATGACTCTCGGACGCGGATCGGATGATGTGATCGATTCCACGATGTCCCGATTCATGAACTAGACGCGCAAACGCCAGATGTTGCCAAAGCGAATCGGCTAGCTGCTGGGAGACAATTTGAGTCGATGCTAACCAGCTTGCCTCATCCAGCTGAGCGTCAGCGGCGGGGAGATTCGACGACTCAGAAGTAAGGTTCTGATCAAGGGAACGACCGGGACCGAGCTTCAAGCGACCACGAAGGCGTTCGTCGTGTTCCAGTTCGTTTAGTTCAACGGGTGCCACCATCAAAGATACTCCCCATGCAATAGAGTCGTTTGTTTCTCCAATACATAATATCAGAAGCAACCGTGAGTCGCATTTTCGCCACGGATCAACAAATGGCTGCGTGAAGTTTTTGGGGCCGTTTTCGTACTCTCATTTCTCAGTCTTTGTCCGAGAAGCGTCCGAGAACTACTGTTGTTAGTCCGAAAACCATGTAAAATCTGGACAGTCGGCGACGAAGTCCGTCTTGCTGTCATCCTCCCTAAGTTGATTATTGAGAAGCACTTACGATCCGTTTCACTAGGTCGGTCAATGAATCGATAACTGGCCTGTCGATCCGGAGGTTGCGGGTTCGAGTCCCGTCCGCGTCGCT
>CAZZDZ010000430.1:0-5312 GCA_964652675.1 uncultured Pirellulaceae bacterium | reverse complement strand
TGAAAGGCTTGGTAAATTCAGAGGCTCAACCGTGACGCAAAAACCACTTTGGATCACTGTGTTTGCGGCTGTCATTGTGCTAGCCATCGTCAATGCTCGACTTGCGATGAAACTTTCGTCAACGCAAAACGAACGCGATTCTCTTATTAGGTTGCGGCAAGAAAAGCATCTTTTGATCGCTGCGTTGGATCCACAACGAAAGAAAGCTGTGTTGCGTCACAAGGCGATCGCCCTGGAATCGGAACCGATCTTTTCGCGGCTTGAACAGGCGCGTGACTTAGAAGATGTTGGGCTGGCTGGCGATGAAATCGTGTCCACCACTGTTTTTAATCGCAAAAACGGCTACCGCATTTACTTTTACGTTCCGTCCGGCGACCACAAACTCGCTTTCTATCAGCACGACACATCACCCAACGGTTTCGATCGCACAAAAGCTGACTTAGAAACGATCGACTTGAAACCGAACGCGACTTATGAAATCCGCTTTACTCCTATCGTGCGGAGCAGAGCGTCCAATGAATCGTCGTTTACGCTTTCGGATTCGAACGGCAAAGTAGCAACGGAATCGTTCACGTTTGCCGACGATACGTCGACGCTGCGGGTCAACAGCAAAGTACGTTGCTATCCGAGTCAATTAAGCGACATGAAAACACATGGCCACAAGATTGGATTCGACGGCTCGATTGGCGAACTGATGAATACGGGCCAGCCGAGGTTGCCGGTGGAGATCGCGGTGGCAAGTTTTACCCTCAAAGACAAAAGCAAGTCGCTGGTCAGGTTTTTTATCCAATCGGACGCGCCCGCAAACATTCCTGCCGATACCGTCGCGACGTGGTGGCATTTACTTGCCGAAAACGGATCGACTTCCATTACAGAAACAATCTCAAAGACGTTTCGACCTTATGATGGATCAGGACGATACATTTTTAAGAGCGATTTTATTGAACGACGCCGGAGTATGTTCGAAGCAAAGCAATGAACGAGCCGTAGTTGTCGCTAACGGGCCAGCAACCTTTCTACCTCTCATCGTCACAGGCAAAACAGCGAGAAAAGACGGACAGACTTTAAACTAAGCAGTAAGTTTAGGATCTGACCGGCTTTCACCGGCATTGGATCAACCAACAGTTCTGGATTTGAACTATCCTTTCGGATAGCAGATAGCCCCACCACGATGCCCCTCCACAAACTTGACTCACCGATTTTGCAAAACAGAATTCATCTATCACTTGGCTTGCTGGCGGTGTTGTTTGCGTCCAACGCGTTTGGCCAAACGGATTCGGATCGATTAGAAATTCCCCGTGATGTAAAAGCTGTGCTTCAAGATAGTTGCTTGGACTGTCATCGCGGTGAATCCGCCGAAAACGATCTGCGTCTGGACAACATCGCAGATCTTTCTTTGCCCGAGCGTTTGGATCTTTTAAACAGAGCGCAGGATCAACTTTTCTTTGGCTTGATGCCTCCAGGTGATTCGGATCAGCCAGACAAACAAGCGAAAGCGTCATTGGCGACGTGGCTGCGAAGTGAACTAAGGCAACACGGCGCGTCCAAGCTGGATGAAAAATTGCGTCATGAAGCTTTTGGGAACTACGTTGATCACGAAAAACTCTTCAGCGGCGAAATCCAGGACAAGGCGTTTACCCCGGCAAGGCAATGGCTGGTCAGCCCACAGATTTTTCATGAACGAGTCAACGACGTTTTCAAGCTGACGGGCCGAGCGCGAAAGCCAAGTTTTTATGGCGTCACAAATCCCTTCGTTTTGCCGGATCGTTCCGGAGTGCGTGACTATGACATCACGACGTTGGACGGCGGGCATCTGTTGGTAATGCTCGGCAACGCCCAGTGGATTTCCGAAAAACAAATTTTTGCGGCTGTCCATGCTGGTCAAGATCGACGAAAAATCGAATATCCCAATCCAAAGGATCGTTGGTATCCGCCAAAACCACCGGATGCTTTTGTGACAATGGTTGGCAAGCAAACGATGCCAACCGATCAAGAAATGATCGCGGCGATTAACGAACAATTCGATTGCGTTTTACGTCGAAAGGCTTCCGATAGTGAACTCGATCGCTACTTGCCGTTGTTACGTCGAACGATTCAATTGGGTGGCAACACCGAAGGCCTACGGCAAATGCTTGTCAGTGTTCTGCTGGAGTCAGAGTTTCTGTATCGGCAAGAATTCGGCGTCGCCGAAACAGACCAGTACGGTCGCGCCAAGCTGTCGCCGCAGGAAGCTGCTCAGGCGATCTCGTACGCCCTGGGAGACATTGGGCCTGATGCTCAGTTGCAAGAAGCTGCGAAGCAGGGACGTTTAAACACAAAAGACGATTTCAAACGTGAAGTCGTGCGGTTGCTTGCCGACGAGCAGTACTACGCTGGTGCGGTCGATCCGTCATTGAGCGGCAAGAACATGCGTTCGCACGTTACGACACACCCAAAACTGGTCCGTTTCTTTCGCGAATTTTTTGGCTACACCGGTGCGCTGCGAGTTTTCAAAGACCAGAAACGCAGCGATGGTTTCTACCAAAACCCATCACGCGGCACAGCCGGTACGCCTGGTTTTCTGATCAAAGAAGCTGATCGGATTGTCGACTGGCATCTACTGCGCGACCAAACTGTTTTTGAAAACTTGCTCACCACCAACCAGTACTTTGTCTATCACGACAAAGATAACGAAACCGGCCGCAAAATCATTGCGCAATGGAATGAAGTGTACGAGAAATTCAAGGACACGAACTGGAAAACCGATCCCGACGGATTGATCGAAGAGAACATCGATTTCATTCGTTCCAAAAAGTCACTGAGGATCTTGGGCGGACGGCAAAGACGCGAGTTCTTGCGGCATATGTATTTCTTTGAAGACACGATTGCCAAAGGTCGGACTCCGTTTACGACCGTTTCGTTTGCGCACGGCTACACCTACAACCATTCGACCTTTTACAACTTACCACCGACGCCGCACATTTTTCGATACGGCCCCATTGAACAGAAGAACTTTGCTGGATTGGACGACATCGAATTTTGGGATTACCCCGTCGAGCAACCGTTTGAGATCGAAAATCGAAAAGGACTTTTGACTCACCCCGCTTGGCTGATCGCTCATTCGTCCAACTTTCACACCGATCCAATTAAACGTGGTCGTTGGATTCGCGAAAAACTGTTGGCTGGCCGTGTTCCAGATGTTCCCATTACGGTCGACGCACAAGTCCCCGATGATCCCCACAAGACGTTTCGCGAACGAGTGGAGAGTGTTACCAGCAAAAGTGAGTGTTGGAAATGTCATCAGCAGATGAATCCGCTGGGGTTTGCGTTCGAGGTCTTTGATGATTTCGGACGATATCGCTTGGACGAACCACTCGAATACCCCGAGCAATTGATTTCCGCATCCAAGAATAACAAAGCGGACGTATTCAAAACAAAACCGGTTAAAACACTTGGCGAACTTCAGGGGACCGGTAATGCCGAATTGGACGGCGTGGTCAAAGACCCATTCGAGTTAATCGATCGACTGGCCAAGTCCAAACGAGTGCGCCAAAGTATCATCCGACATGCGTTTCGCTTTTTTCTAGGCCGAAATGAACTTCTGAGTGATTCTCAGACGTTGATTGCTGCCGATAATGCTTACGTTGCAAGTGGCGGTAGTTTTCAAGCGGTGGTTGTGTCACTGCTGACATCGGATTCGTTTCGGTACCGCAAGAAACTTCCTTGATTCCCAAAGCCAAAGTTGTCATGACAAATCGACGTCAATTTTTGCAAACCGGCTTGTGTGGTGTCGGCACTGCTGCGCTTTCAGATCGTTTGTTCGCGAATCACTCTGAAAGCAATCCGCCAACGCGATTCATATTCATCCACAAAGGCAATGGGCTTTTTCCCAAGGCGATGGTCCCCACGTCACTTGGCAAAGCGGAACTGGAAAAGGAAAAAAAGAAACAACCTTTTGAAGTATCACTTGTCGACCACGACCTGCCTGAATGGATGCGGCCACTTGATGACCACCGCGAGAGCATGACAATTCTGCAAGGGTTGTCGGGCAAAATGTGTACGACAGGTCATCACACGTGGCAGTCGTCTTTGGGGGCCTACAAAGCCAATGAACGTTTGAGTTCGATCAAGTGGGCGACGTTGGACTTTGAACTCGCTCGGCTATTCCCCTCGCCGTTTGAGCATATCGAACTGGCTTGTTTTCCAAATGGCGGTGGAAATGCTCGAGGAAACATCAACGGAATCGAAAAAGGCTTTTCAGCTCGCGGGCCACAGCAACCCAATTATGCGTTTGGTTCGCCAAAAATCGCGATCCAAGAACTGTTTAAATCCGTTTCGACCGACAAGCGCGACCAGATCAAGTACGAATTGGAACGTCAAGTCTTGGAGTTTGCCGCCAGCGGCCAGTCGGATCTTGGCAAGCACATGCGAGGCGTCGAAAAGTTAAAGGTGCTCAATTATGCGGACTCGATCGAATCAGTCCGCAAGCGAAATCTAAAGATCGATGCGATGGCCGATAAGATCGCACAACACGTTCCCGAGTTGGACCCAAAGTTTTTTGCCGACGATATTTCCACAACGGATCGTCAGGTAGGTCACACCGAAATACTTCTTTCGGCTTTGATCGCCGGCATGACCAACGTCGTCACCTTTACGATTGACGAACTTGGCACACGCTATACGGGAATCCCGACGATCGAAAAAGAAAACGTCAACCTTCATGATGTAGGACATGGCAAAGGCGTCGGTTCGCTAAAAGCAGAAGAGGTTCGCGAAAAGCTCCGTCGTCATCACATGACTTTGGTTGACCAAATGGTCAAGCGATTGAAAAGTGTGCCCGAAGGAGATGGCAGCATGTTCGACAATACCGTCTTGTTGTATTTTCCCGACAATGGCGAAACCCACCACAGCAAAGGTACTGAGTGGCCGTTTATTGTGATGGCGGGTGAAAACACACGACTGGATATTTCAGGCAAATACATACGCCTGCCAGCTTACGGCCAACCAGGACACAAGACGCTTGGTAACTGGTACACCACGATTCTGAACGCCTACGGCAATCCGATCCCACACTACGGAGCGCTGGACACAGGTCTCGCCAAGTTTGGAATCAAACAAACCGGACCAATCAATCGGTTCCTGTAGCAGACGCTGGGCCAAGGTTTAACCGAATCGCCTGACCACAAGTCTCAGCGGATAGATACGCCAAGAGATATCGAACCATGACACATCGGACGACTACGTTCACGTTCATTCTGGTTTTCACGTTCCTTGCTGGATTGGCAAACGCTCAACGCCCCAACATCCTGTTGATTCTTTCGGACGATCACAGT
>CAZZDZ010000429.1:2828-5314 GCA_964652675.1 uncultured Pirellulaceae bacterium | reverse complement strand
TACGCAGCGACTTTCAAAAACGAACTCAATCGTTCGGCGCGTTGTGGGCTTTGCAGCTTTGCAACCGCCTTGGCTTCGATTTGACGCACTCGTTCGCGGGTGACTTTAAAGATCCTGCCGCATTCTTCCAGTGTGTAGCTGTAGCCATCGACCAAGCCATAACGCAAACGAATGATTTCCCGTTCACGATACGTCAATGTCTTCAGAAGTTCGTCGATTTTGTTTCGCAGAATTCCACTGGCAGCCATTTTCACTGGGTTGTCATCGTCGTTGTCTTCGATGAACTCGCCAAAACTACTGTCTTCGCCTTCGCCAACCGGACGATCCAAGCTAACGGGGTGGCGACCGATGTCCATGACGCGACGAACTTCTTCCAAAGGAACTTCGGTGTCCTTGGAAATTTCTTCGTAAGTCGGTTCGCGTTTCAGGTCTTGGGTTAGACGCTTTTGAGCCTGACGTAGTTTGCTGAGTACGTCGATCATGTGAACAGGAATCCGGATCGTACGCGCTTGGTCGGCAATCGCACGCGTGATTGCTTGGCGAATCCACCACGTTGCATAAGTGCTGAACTTGAACCCGCGACGGTACTCGTATTTGTCTACCGCACGCATCAGGCCTGTATTGCCTTCTTGGATCAGGTCCAAGAATGACAGCCCGCGATTGCGGTACTTTTTGGCAATCGACACAACCAATCGCAGGTTGCCGCTGCTCAATTGACGCTTGGTTGCTTCATACTCATCAAAGTGGCGACGAGCTTTGACCATGCGGTTGTGTAAACTGCGCGGGCTCTCTTGAGTCACCAGCATCAGTTCTCGCAATTCTTGACGCAGATCAGCAGCTTCGTCGCGACTGACCGCATCGAAGCCCAGTTCGGCAAGCCGTGCACGAATGAAATTCATACGACCTGATATCTTTTCAAGCTGCTTTAGCAGCGGTGTCACGCGTCGCGAGCGTAGACTTAGCTCTTCGACCAATTCCAAGCACTTGCGTCGGTTGCTGATAAACCGACGACGGACTTCGGCTTTCAGTCGTGGTGATGTGCTCTTTCGAACCAACAACTCAAAATCTTCTTTGTTCTGACGAATCAGACGATCCAAAGTCGGCAAGTTGTGCGGCATTCGAGCGGAAACTTGCTCTTTTGTCAGACGCTCGGTCAACGAAACTTTGATCGTGCGGTCAAACGGCAGATCGCCCGAGTGAACTCGCTTTAGGATTCCCACGGTGCTGCGAAGTGCGTAGTCGGACTCCAACAATGCGCGGCGGAATTGGCGTCGCGTGATCTCGATCTTTTTTGCCAACGCGATTTCTTCTTCGCGAGTCAACAATGGGATCTCGGCCATCTGGCTCAAGTACATCCGGATTGGATCTTCGCTTGCCTTGGGATGCTCTACTTGTGACAGCGAGGTTTCGTTGGCAGTTGCTGCGGTTTGCGAACCGCTTGGGTTGGTCCCACGCATCTCACGAACGTTGGGTTCGGGACGTTTGGCAGCCGCAACGATGCCTTTCTTTTCTGATGCTTCGATCAGCCGGATGTTGCGTCGCTCGATCGCTTGAATCAACCGGTTCAACTTTTCCGGGTTGACGTCTTCGTCGGGCAGATATTGGTTGACCTCGTCGTAAGTCAGGTAACCTTCGCGGGCACCACGAGTGATCAACAAGTTTAGATCTTGGTCCATCAATTGCATTACAAAACCTCATGTTTTGATTTTTGCCGAACCGTTCATGACGCGGTGTCAAAAACAATTCGGTGTGCCTGCTACCTTGGTAAAGGCGGCTGCGGCACTGGGTCGGTTGAAATCCATTTCAAATTCGTTTGCCAAAAAACACGCTTGGCTCTCATAGCCATTCGTTAATCAGCTTGGGTCGTCGCTTTGTGTTTTGGTTGGTTCCTTTGCGGATTAAGTGGTGAGCGGTATTTTTGGCCGGCAAACAACATGTTCGCTTCTTTTGATTCTGACAAGTCCATTGTTTGACCTGTTTTACAGATGTTGCAAAATTTTTTGACAATGCAGTTGCTATCGCTTTGCCAAGCTTGCATTTCAAATCAGCGAAATCGGTCCACACACTGGTGAAAAAGGGAGGTGAATTGGCCAACTGTTAGTTTGGGTTGATCCCTTGGCGCATTTTTTCCGCTTCAAAAATTTGTTTCAACAGCTCTGTTTCTTCATCTTCCTGCAATGCTGTCGTTTCTAATTTTTGGATGATGCCGCTCGCTTCGGCTTTCGTTTTTCGCTCTGCGTACTTTGCGACAACCGCCAAATAGCGTTCTTGCGGCGTCTGGTTCAGTTTTCCTTCGCGATCTTGCACTCGGTTTTGCAGCGTTACGACTTGGTTTTTTAAGTCGTCGTTCTCCAGCAGCAACATCAGGTTGTCGGTATCCATTTCACGGCCCGCCAAATCTAAATCCTGATACGCCGACAACAACATTTTCGCCGTGATCGTATCCAGCAAAGCGGGGTCAATCGACTCGACTGCTGTGGCTGCCA
>CAZZDZ010000429.1:0-2728 GCA_964652675.1 uncultured Pirellulaceae bacterium | reverse complement strand
ACGACCGCCAATCGCTCGTTCAATTTCTGACGTGGTAGATCGAACGTTTTGGACATCCGTCCCATCATTTGATCGATCTTTAGATCACTGTCTCTGGGGGCCTTTGCGATCACACTGACCATCGTATCGATCGCGTTCATCACAGCGTGTGTGTCTCGTGTCACATCGATCCCGTCGGTCAACCGATTCAGTTTGTGGTCTAGCGCATCGGGGGCTTCGCCAGCGATTTTCTCGAATTGTTGCCGACCGAAATCGGCAATGTAGTCAGCCGGGTCGCTGCCATCGGGCAAAGTCAAAACGCGTAAGTCCATGTTGGCTTTGACGAACAGCTCCAACACTTCATCGGCCCGTTTTTGGCCTGCGTTGTCACCATCAAGCACCAAGACGACACGCTCGGCGAATCGATTCAAGACTTTGATGTGCCGCTCAGTTAGCGCGGTACCCAGCACGGCAACCACCGGCTCGACGCCGGCTTGCCTGGCTGCAACGACGTCTGTGTATCCTTCCATCACCAACGCTTCGCCGCCTTTGCGGATTGCGTCGCGTGCGAATTGCAGTCCATACAAATTTTCGGACTTATGAAAGATCTTTGTCTCGGGACCGTTGATGTATTTGCCGCCCGCTTTATCGCCATGACGCTCGGCGATCGCTGGAATCACTCGTCCGCCCATCGAAATCACACGGTTTTGCAAATCATGAATGGGAAACATTAACCGTCCACGAAACGCATCAACGTATCCTTTGCCCGATGTTTTTTTGAACGCAACTCCAGCAGCGTGTGCGATTTCGCCGTTGAGTTGCTTCTTGTTAAGCAGGTCCAATGCGTAGCTCCACTGGTCCGGCGCGAACCCAATCCGAAAACGCTTGCGGTTTTCTTCATCGACACCGCGCGACGACAGATATTCTCGCGCGATTTTGGCGTCATCGGTCTGCGGGTTGTCAAGCAACTGAAAGTAGTCGTCTGCGATCAGTTTTGCGGTCGCCAACAAAGTTGCTTTGTCTTCGGGGCTGCCGGGTTTGGCTTTCTTGCCGCGCGTGAACTCTTCCATCGCGATACCAGCTTGCTCGGCCAGTATCCGCAGCGCTCCTGGAAAATCGACGCCGTCGTTTCTCATCACGAAACTGAAAACGTCGCCACCGATATCACAAGGCCAACATTTCCAAGTTTGTCGTTCACGGTTGACCGTCAACGAAGGTTTTTTGTCAGCGTGCCAGGGACAACGAGCAGCCAAGTTGCGTCCGGCAGGATGCAGCTCCAGCGTCGCGCCAATGACATCGACGATATCGATGGCTGCACGCACTCGTTCTTTTAAGTCAAAGTCCGCGGGTTGCGACACGCGACGACTCCAGATTGATTCTGTTTGTGTGGCTGGCTGCGTCCGTCGCAGCGGCAGGTCGAAACCGTAAAAAGGGTGATTTTTGATCTCACGCCAAAAAAGCAGCCTAGCAGAAGGTCACCGACTGGTAGAGCGGGCCCTACAAACTTAAGCGACGACGTACCACAGAATTCCTAGCCAGTGGCATGTCGCAGCAAACATGACAAACACGTGCCAAACCGCATGTGCGTATCGAAACTTAGAATCGTTACACAAAAAAACAATACCCAGCGAATAAAAAACACCTCCGGCCAGCATCGCCAAAACAAGCGGCTGGGGAACGTTTCTGGCAAGCGGGATCGCTGGTAGCCAGCCGAGCAGCAAATACGAAATCGTTCCAACTGAGTTGACTCGATGCTGCCTGCCGACTTTGCTCCAGAAACCGGCAACAGCAGCAATCCACAGAGCCCCCAGTAACATTGCGCGAGTCTCCTCGGGCATAAAGAGGAACGCGATCGGCGTGTAGGTGCCCGCGATCATCAAATAGATCATCGCTTGATCCCAAGCACGCAGAGTATTCAATGCAGGCTGTCGCAAAATCGAGTGCGATAGGGTCGAAAACAAAAACGTTCCAAAAACGGAAAACGTGTAGGCCGCGCATGCGATTGCCAGACCAACCGAAACACTGGCTGCCGCTGCGATCAGGTAGCCTCCTAAAACAATCGCCCCCGCTGCGGCGATCGCATGAGTAAGCGCGTTGGCCCATTCCTGGTCAAACTGGATGGGCGTGTCGTCGATCGTGGGAATTTCTTGACTCATTTTGCTAACCAACCTCGCTCTCGCATCCACGCTTCGCACAAGTTTGGCCATTTGTCTTCGGCCATACCATTCTCTCGCATTCCAAATCCGTGACCACCGCCACCAAACACATGGAGCGATGCCGGGATATCGTTCTTTTGCAGTTCGCTAAAAAGCACCACGCTGCTTAGACAGGTGATTCGATCATCACGGGCGTGAGCAAAGAACATCGGCGGGGTTTTTTTGTCGACTTTGATGTCATCGATCAACTTTGTCTCATCGTCTTTCTGAACCAGCCAAGCTGGATAGACGAGCACACCGAAATCAGGCACGCAGCTTTTCTTGTCGTGATCATCGATTGGATCGTAATGACGCTTCGGCGCGGTAGCCGTTCGCGCTGACGCGTTGCCACCAGCAGAGAAGCCTAGTACACCGATTTTTTGATTCGGCATTGCATCAGCTGCTCCGCTGCGAATCAAACTGATGCTGCGTTGAAGATCCTGAACGGCGGGCAACCACTTTTGAGGCTCGTCTCGCGTTGGCACTCGGTACTTCAAGACGGCGGCGGACACTCCGATGCTTTGCAACCACTGTGCGATCTCGGTGCCTTCCAA
>CAZZDZ010000428.1:0-5318 GCA_964652675.1 uncultured Pirellulaceae bacterium | reverse complement strand
GTTCTGCATCTTAGCATCAGTTACAGAGTTCGTCAGCAAACTTTTTCTGTGTGTGGTTTTGTGCACAATGCGATTATCTCCAGTAGCAAGGCGCATTCTAATACGAAAACAGAACTCCAAGGTCGTGTTCGATACAAGCATCAACAAACAGTTTCACACTCCAGAAACTAGCGTCGCATCCGTCACCTGCTGGCGGCGTCCATCTTGCTCTGGCGTTGTTGCGTATCAACTCCTCTGGCGACCAAACCAATAGGCCCGCCGCGAGTTCATCGAACTTGATCTGGAAGGCACGCTCAAACTCCCTTCGTTCGTGGGTGCGCGACAACATGCCTTCGCTTACCCATGATCCAACACTACCATGTTCGGCGATAACGCGATTGGCAATTTCGTGAAAGACGTTCTTGTACGGAAGATGTTCGATACACCAAGAATCGGCGGTAATGCCGATTGGTTCTCCGTTTAGCGTTGCACTTGCGTCCCAGCCCATGTGAAGTCGCATTCAGTAGCAGAACTTGTGATTCACCCGATGGTGAGAATAAGTATTTCTCCTTATTCTAGAGGGTTTGGAGGTGAGAACAACTCATTTGTTCTTACCGATTGAGACTTGTTCTCACCGAATAGCTGGAAACCGCCTAAGCTACACAGGCTCGTCAGGCCTCCCGTTTGTCGTGAATCGCTTGACAAACAGGGTAGGTTTAGCGCCACGGGGTACTCCTTTGTTTAGTGGCGACGTAGTCGTGCCCGGCGACCTGCAAGATCTTGGGTTGCCTTGCCTGATGTGGCGGAATGAGCAGGCTTTGTGAAGATAAAAACACAGAGGCAATTCGAGTTCACGAAGAAGAGCTTGCCGTCTACAGCACTAGATCTTGCTTGGACTGGAACCACGGATGAACACGGATGTGTGCTGGAGTGGTGGCTGACGGATATAGCGTCGAACAAGCGTCTGCAAGTGAATCTCCTGTGAACGCCGAGAATTCACTTGCTGGCGCTGCGTGCTGGTATTTCGAGCTTGTGCCCGTTTTAAAATGCGCTTTGCCGGTGGTGCTGCGCTACCAGGCTATGCTTTGCAATCTATGTTAGCTGCGCGAGTGTTTTGTCTTTCGCGGCTTCTCGTTCGGCTTGCTTTAGGCTTGCGAGGGTTTGCCACGCGGGATGCTCGCTGGTGGGACGTGATTGGTGCGCTAATGTCAGGATGTCGGCGACCGTGATCATTTCTGCTGGCATCGCCAGCGTCAAAGAGTCTTCTTCGCCCGCTCCGGTCGATACGCGACGGAGCATTCCGGATTCGACTAATCTGACCGTCATTTCGTGTACGATGCTACCGGACAAACCCAACTGATCGGCAAGTTCTTGGTGGTCAACGGATTTGCCACTTTTGAACGCGTGGGCAACTTCGGTCATGATTGGCAACATCCAATCGGGATCGCCGTGCAGCAAATCTTCGGTGTTGGACAAGCGCCGAACCAACCGACGACCGCGAAGCGATTGCAGGGTGTAAGTCAGGATCAAACCAAACAGTACGATCAACCAAGTCACGTAAATCCAAAACAGAAACAACGGAATCAATCCAAGCGATCCGTAAAGCGCCGAATAGGGCACGGCCAAGCTGACGTAGACTTGAAAGCCGAACTTTGCTCCTTCCCATAACAACGATCCAACCAACGCACCGATCGCGGCAGCTTTGGGGGACACGTTTGTATTGGGCATCAGTGCGTAAAGCAGGAACAGCAGAACCCAACTGGCGCCGACCGATAGAAACCGTGTCAGAAAATGCTGGATGCCAGTGTCGGCCCCGACGGTGCCTGCCCAGTCAACAAATTGCCCCGACATATACAGACTCATCGCCAGCAGGCCGCTGCCGAGCGTAATGATCGACCAATGGATCGCCAGGCGAATGTGGATTGGTCGGTGCTTGGGGGCTTCGTAGATCCGATTAAATAGATATTCGGTCGAATCCGCCAGCGCGACGGCCGCGTAGACAAACAGCAACAAGCCGAAAACGCCAATGGATGCAAAGTCAATCGAAGCGACTTTGGAGGTGGCTTCGTGAAGCGTTCGACGGATACTTGCTCGTGTTTGTCGGCGAGCTTCGGCTCGCTGTGCGATCAATGCCTCTTCTTCGCTCAGCTCAATTGCCAACGTCGGTGGCTCCGACACACCGTCATCGGCCAACAATGCGGCGGCTGATTCTTGATCCGTTTCTAACTGGGGACTGTCGTCAGTATCTGGTTTGTCAGATTGATCGTCGTTTTGTGTGGCGTCTTCTGAAGCGCCGTTGGCTGGTGGAGAAAGGTCTGTGTCGTTGCCAGCGGGTTGTTGTTCCGGCTGAGATCCCGATTTTGAATCTACGTTTGATTTGGAATCGGGCGAGTCGACGGTTGCTTGTTCGCCATCAACAAGATCCGCTTCGGTTGCTAAGTTTTCTGATTCAGCGCTGCCGGGGACTGTATCGTCGTCAAATTGCCTTGGCGTCAAGTATTCTTCGGGAATCTCGGGTACGCCGAAGAACGAATACAACTGGTTTTCGACTTTGGCCTGAACGTCGTCCAATCCACCGACGACACGAAACATCACCAGCCCCAGGACGACAACCGGGATCAACGAAAAGATGGTGCGATAGGTTAGTTCGGCCGCCATGCCTTCGGCGCGGTGCCGCAACAGTTGACGCCAACAGTGGGCAGCCAATTCCCAGGTGTAGCGAACGTTGGCTTGGCCGCGCGTGAGTTGTTCTCGGGGACGACGCACAGCATCGACGATGTAGTCGGTCAGTCGTCCCATCAAGAATTGCCTCGGAAGAATTCAATCGCGCCGCGCTAATACAACATACCGTATTGCGAGACTCCGCATTCGAAGATCGCGTTGTCCGCAATTAGGCTGCTCGTCGCAGGTCGTCATCTTCGCCTTGATCTGAATCGGCGGCAACCGTCGGATTTGAGATAACGTTGATCTTATCCGTATCAATCTTGATGATATCGGTGGTTTCCAAAGACGGCTCGCCAGAGACTTTTTGGCGACCAATTTCGTCGCCTTGGAAAACGGCGACCACTGATCCGGTGGCGTCGTGGATTTTTAACTCGTCTTCTTCGATAAACCATACTGCGCGGTAAGTCGCAGTGTGGAACGATCGACCACAGTAAAAATCATCGCGGATCAACAGCGATTCGCTGACAATCGACAGGTCCTCGCTCTGGTGCGATTTACCTGCCCCAGACGCTGTGTCGGCAATCCATGCACAAAAATGGGCGCGGACAGTAGCAAGGCGATGGGAATTCGTCATCCGTTGGGTCAGACCGGAATTCGTGGATAGGAATCAGCTTGGATCCAACAAAACCGCCCACAACGGTCACCCACCGTCGATCGCCCCCATGTTCGGTGGCTGAGCGACGGCAAAACAAGTCGTTGAAAAAGGTTTTTGTGGGAAATAGCTCAAAGCGTGCCCCTGGCGCCGGTGCGGGCCGACGCCAAGAACGCAAAAATGATGTTGTGACCACGCCGAACGCTCTTGCAAAAATTTGTCCCCTTTTGGGATTCGTCCTGCGCGGTACAAATCAGTTTCGGCCATGTTCAATCGTTGCGTTCGCTTCATCTCGAATCGTTCGCACCGAGTACCCAATTGGAACTTTGGCCCCAAATATCCCAAACTGCCACTGATCCAACTCGCCGACCAGAGTACCCTGTTGGCGAATCCTTTTACCTGCTGTCCCACAACCGAAACTGATTGATGCGAATTCTGCTGGACGAAAAAGAGTTGAACGCAGGTGTCGAACGACTTGCTAGCGAGATTGACCAACACTACGGCAAGGATCGTCCGTTGACGGTGATCGCCGTGATGACCGGCAGCTTGGTTTTGTTATCGGATTTGATCCGTCGTCTTTCGATGCCACAACGAGTGGGTGTGATCCAAGCATCCAGTTACCGCGGTGGTATGAAATCGGGCGAATTGACGGTGGACGCCAAAATGCTGATTGATGTCAAAAATCGCGATGTGCTTTTGGTCGACGACATCTTTGACACAGGTAAGACGCTGGACCATTTGACATCGCTGTTATTGGAGATGGGTGCAAAGACCGCCAAGACGGCTGTGTTGCTGCACAAACAACGTGAACACGACGTCGAGATGCGACCCGATTTCGTAGCCTTTGAGATTCCGGACGAATTCGTTGTCGGCTACGGACTGGATTATTTGGACATGTATCGCAACCTTCCTTACCTGGGTGTCTTGGAGCCAACCGAGATCGAAGCGACGGCGGCGCAAGCAAAATCGTGAATCCACGTTTGAGAGTGCTGTTGATCGGTCGCCATTTTTGGCCGCACGGATCAGTCGATTCGGCTGGGTATCTGATCCAGCTCGCCAGCGGTCTCCAACGTCGTGGGATTCATGTCGAAGTCTTAACTCCTCGCTACGCATCGGCCTGGACCACCGAGATGGACTTTCGCGAAATCAAAGTACACCGTCCGTTTGCCGCCCCAAAAAGTGATTGGTCGATGAGTCGCTATTTGCGCAGTATCGGCAACTGGCTGAACGAACATGCCGCCGCGTTTGATGTGCTGCTGGTCGATTCGGCGCGCGAGGAAGCGATCGCAACCGTGGAATCCGCCAAATCACTCAGTGCCCAGTCGAGTAACAGCTCAGGTAACGGTTCAGGGGCCGTTCGCGCAGTCGTGCGCGTCAGCGGCTACGGTGACCAGAGCGACCGATTGTGGTGGGAATCATCGCGATCATCGCGTCGTTGTGCGGGTTTTACCAAGCGCGCCGACAAAGTCATTGTGGGCAGCGCCGAAGACGAGCGTGCCCTGCTGAGCCAAGGGTTTGCATCGTCGATGGTTTCGCGGATTGACGACGGGTTTGACCAAGCCGTCTCGCGGACACCCAGCAACCGCGTCGAAGCTCGCCGTGCTCTGACGGCGATCAATGGTGATTTCCACGCTCCAGCGAACGAGTCGGTTGCGTTGTGCGTAACGAATATGGCTCGCGACAGTAACACTCAAATTTTGGTCGAATCGGCACGTCATTTAATTGCACGCTATTCAGATTTGCACTTGTGGCTCATCGGCGACGGACCGCGACGCGATTCGATCTTTCAAAGCCTGCGTGGCGACGGCATTCGCGCTTCGATCGCGATGCCAGGTTCGTTTGGGAACATGGAAGACGTCTATCGAGCCGCCGACTTATTCATTCACATCGATGACACCGGAATGCAAAACTTTTTGCCCAACGCCATTGCAGCCGAACTGCCAATTGTCGCGGTCGACAATCCGCAAACGCGGGTGAGACTGAAAAGCGAATTGAAAACAACGCCAATCAATCAATCGGCACA
>CAZZDZ010000427.1:3629-5346 GCA_964652675.1 uncultured Pirellulaceae bacterium | reverse complement strand
GCAACTGGACTTTGAAGGGCATCGCGCAGACGTCTGGTCGGTAGCGTTTTCGCCCGATGGCCGCACCCTGGCATCGGGAGACGGTGACTGGAATCGCGGCGGCCCGGTCAAACTTTGGGATTTGAAGACCGGAAAAATGACACAAGGATTTCAACACACCGGCGAAGTACTGTGCGTGACGTTTTCACCGGACGGAAAATCCATTGCCGCAGGAGCAACCGACAAAACAGCAAAGGTCTGGAGCCTATCGCCGTAGCGAAGATCGATGCCAACTGTTGGAGTCCAGAAATTCGCCGCCTCGACACCCGTTTATAAAAGAAGGGCGGCTAAAGCCTGCACTCCAGCGACTTAGAAAACAGTGACCCAGCGTATACCCAGTATGTCTGTGTCTGGTTCTGAATCAGAGAATCGCCAATGTTCGTGATTGATAATCAACGTGCTGCCGCCAAAACTGGCAGTGCTAAACCCCCAAGTGAATCGGCGAATCTTTTGGTTTCCAAAAAAGTCCTGATGTTCGATCGTGTCATAGCGTGCAAGCATCCGGATATTGGGCTTGGTAAACAACAGCGCATTGAGTTCCGAGACGGTTCCGTAGGCAAGCTGACGTTGGCCAAAGATTGAATCGTTGCGGCGAATCGCGTATTCGAAGTAAAAACGCAGTTGATCGTCAAAGAACCTACCGGTGAAATCAGCTCCGGTCAGGTTGAAATTCAGCTCCGGTGCCCCTTCGTCTTGCAGTTGGCCTGACATCACCGAACCGCCCACACGGAATTTTTTGTTGCCAATGGTGGCGCGTGTCCCCACGGTCACATTGGAGTTGTTGTCTGTATAGTCGCGACTGGGTGTGAACTGGATTCCAGGACCGGATCCCTGAAGTCCATTAATGCCATACACATCCAAAGTAGCGTTGAGGTTCTTGAAACGCCTTTTCAAGTTCAGGTTGAAGCCTTCATCAGAAAAAGGCTGCGGAAGTACTGGCACCCGAGCATTGTCTGGATTGACCTGGCGGCCCATGTTGAACAGCAACGGCGCAGTCACCGCACCATAGGAGCCGGGATGAGACAAGGACGCAAAGGCACCAAAGGGCACGATGAAACGTCCTGCTCTGAGTTCAGCATCCAATTTGCGCTCGCAGTGTTGACCGCGTTTGGAACGTTTGTCGAAAAACTCTGCTAAGTCAAATGCAGCGTAGGCTTCTGCTAACTCCAATGTAAATCCAGATCCGCCAGTAGCATCGCTATGGCAACTCGTGCACGCTGTTACACGCGCTCGCAATGGTCCACTCGGTTGCCAGTCGGCCCGCAACCACGCGTCGATAAAAAAGTTGGGATTCTCCAAGTTGTCATTGCCCCCACGCCACAGCGGAGAGATGGTCCCACTGGTGCTCAACCCAGAACCGACTTCGTTGGATAGTTCATCCCAGATCGAATCTTCGTCAGCCTCGTTCGACTGATTGTCTTGCTCCGAATTCGCGTCGGCTCTGTCCTGGTCGCGATTCGAATCCGAGCTTGAAGCGGGGTCTTCATTAGTATTGGTATCTGTTGGCGAATCCGCACCCGAGTCATTGGCTTGGTCAGCGCCTGCCTCGTTGGCTTGATCCGCGCCTACATCATTGGCTTGGTCCGCGCCCAAATTTCCGTCGTCACCATCGGCAGAATTCAGAGACGGAGGGTTGTTGTTAGTAGGTTGTGGCTCTCGAGGCGAAGTTGTCGGTCCG
>CAZZDZ010000427.1:0-3529 GCA_964652675.1 uncultured Pirellulaceae bacterium | reverse complement strand
GGCCGGGGTGGATTCGGTGCCACATCCGGTGGAGGGGATGGCACTGGAGCAGATTGCGGTCTTGGCGACTGTTGATTCGGCGAACTTCTTGACGTTAGAAAGGCTGCAATCGCAATATGGGTCGAGGTTGGGATGTCTGCATCATCCAGGCTGGCCATGCGACGAACGGTCGCTAGCCAGCCGGCTTGAGACTTACGCTTTTGGAACGATCGATCTGCGTCATGGCACTGGGTACAGCTTCGGTAGAACGCGGCTTCGCCTTGAGCGGCCAGAGATTGCCCGTTTGCGGTAGATGAAATCAGTGCAGCGAACAACAATATGCCGAGCGTGCAAATATGCGTTTTAGATGGAATTAGACGATTCAAAGGGAACTCCTCCCTCCTTTAATCGATCGAAAACCATGTCGAGATTAACGATTCTTTAGGATTTTCGGATTGGGTCGTTTTTAACGGTTGCGCAAGCGGTAATTCGCTTTTGCAATGCCATCATTTTGAAAATGCTTCAAGTGGAGCATTTGTCCCTGCATTCATTTGACCTGACTGCATCTAACGAGCCAGCAAGACAACTCATCCATCCAGTCATTCAATCCTAAGAATTCAATATGCGAGTCAAATCGAGACGCAAACGCCGCCTGTCGTTGGAGTGTTGTGAACGACGCAATCTGTTGACGACTGTCGAATTGCTGCCCATCGCTGACAATACTCTTTTCGAAGACACGGCAGGTGCGATTAGCAACGGCGTTGGTGACCATTTCTTTGCTGGGACAGTCGGCGCTGCTGGTGGCAATGAATTGCGGCGGGGACTCGTGCGATTTGATGTGTCCTCCATTCCGGCCAATGCAACTATCAATAGCGTCAGTGTGCAACTGACTGTTTCACGCACCATTTCGGGAGACGTGCCCGTCAATTTGCATACCGTGCTGGCAGACTGGGGCGAAGGCGGATCCAACGCACCTGGACAAGAAGGTCAGGGGACGACGGCGTTTCCCGGTGATGCGACTTGGGTGCACTCTAGCTTTCCCAGTCCGGAATGGGAAAACGTAGGTGGTGATTTCAATCCAAATTCAAGCGCGACGATACCGGTCGGACCCAACGGGCTATACACCTGGACTTCGGATCAATTGGCAGCCGATGTGCTCGGTTGGTTGGCAGATCCATCGACCAATTTCGGCTGGATCGTCGTTGGCGACGAATCCAATAGTGGTACCGCAAAGCGATTTGATACGCGCGAGAACCCCACGGAAGCCAATCGCCCTCGGTTGATCGTGGATTTTGATGTTCCCGGTGCTGGCGGAGATTTGGATTTTGGTGACGCACCCAGCGCCGCACAATCCGGTTTTGCCAGCAGCTATCCAGTCACGCTTGCCGAAGATGGTGCGCGACACACAATCACAGATCTGTTTTTGGGAAACGAAATTGACAGTGAAGCTGACGGAATTGCCAGCATCGACGCCATCGGAGATAGCGGCGACGATGGTGTGCAGTTTGTCAGCAGCCTGATCAGCGGTTTGACTCCGACGACGTCTAGCCTTTCGATCAACGCCTCAGGTTCCGGATTCATTGACGCTTGGATTGATTTCAATTTGGATGGTGACTGGGATGACGCCGGCGAACAAATTCTTGCCAGCGCATCGGTCGACTCCGGTACAAGTTTGCACGCGTTTACCATTCCTGAAAACTCAAATGCAGGAAACGCAGGTGTTCGAGTTCGCCTTAGTTCTACCGGCGGCTTGTCACCAACCGGTGCAGCAGCTGATGGCGAAGTGGAAGATTACGTAGTCCCCATTAATAGCAGCCTCGCCGGTTCAAGCGACGCGTTTGTGAATCTTCCCGGCGAATCGACAGACTTAGTCGTTGTTGCAGGCCAGACGGTCGTTCGAACGAACTCGATCGATTTGTTCAGCGTGCCTCAGAGCAGTCTTGGGCAGCTAACCATCAATGGTGACTCAGCCAATACCGATTTTTCGCTTGATTTCACCGGCGGCGATGTGATTCCAGCTGGCGGATTAAACCTGGACGCAACGACGGGCCAAAACACATTACGATTGATCGGCGGTGATGGCGAATTAGACCTAACGCTACCAGAAATCACGATCGAAAATTTTGGCACCCTTGATCTGGGTGAAACCGGAGCAAACACGATCGTCGTCAATGCAGCGACGGTTGATGCCCTGGCACCCGCGACCGGCAGCGTCGCTGCTGTGGGTGGCGAAGAAGATTTGGTCGTCTTTAGCGACGAGGCCGAATGGTTAATCGGTTCGACATCGGTCAACAACAACCAGTTCGTTCGCAGTCTTGTTCATACCTCGGGCGTCAGTTTGGAAGCGGATCTAGGTAGTGCTTGGCAAAACATCATTCGTCCCAGCGATGTGAACAACAGCGGAACCGTCACCGCCGTTGATGCTCTGGCAATCATCAATGAACTTGCCGCACGAAACTTTTCAGACCCCGATACATCGGCAGTCATCGACCCAACGCTCGTGCCGACATTCCCCGATCTTTACTACGACCAAAGTGGAGATGGATTCGTTACGGCTCTCGATGCGCTGCGAGTGATCAACCAGTTAGCAGAAGACGCATCAGCAAGCCAATTTGCTGCAACGCCAAGCCAGTTTTTAGCGGCGACGGCCGAAGGCGAGGCCCCACTGTCTGGGGAATCGGAAACAGCGTCTTCCGATCCGTCAGTTGATTCACCCGTCGAATCAACCCTTGAATCACCGCTCCAATCATTCGACCAGCTCAGTCGTCTCACAGTCCCTTCATCATCGCTTGTTGACGATGCAAACGCCGAAGACTCACTAGATTCCAACAACGACAGAGCCTCCGCCGTCGACCAATTACTGACGGAAACCGAAACTGACTGGCGACTATTCTAAAGCCGATTCCGCAGTAGCGCTTTTCTGACGACTTCGTCGTCGATAGCGCTTCGGTAAACTCGTCAGTCCCAGTTCCCTCGCAATTTCGAGCGGACCAACCGGCAGTGACATCTTGGGTCACTCCCCAGAGTTAGCATTGAAGCGGGAATATGTTGCTGACCAGACCAGACAGGCAAACGGCAAAGGCCTGTTAGAAATGCGTGGCAGCCGGTTCAAGTCATTCGATCCGCCAGCAACAGCGTCTGCACTTGAAAGGCTATTCACTTAATGCCACGGCTGCCCCAAACATGTCGCGTTATCGGGTGGATCATCGGCTATCAATCGGGATCCAGCCTGTATGCCAATCGGATCACTTAATTCTGATAACATATGCCCCATCAGTTTAAAAGCGAGGCCGAATAAGTGACCCCAGAACAGCTAGCACGCCAGAATATCGATCAGATGTTGTCGGGTTCGGGCTGGGATGTTCAAAACTCTGCGGATATGAATATTACGGCAAGTCTTGGCGTTGCCGTTCGGGAGTTCCCGTTGAAAACCGGCTCAGCCGATTATGGCCTCTACATTAACGGCAAAGTCGCTGGTGTCATCGAGGCAAAGAAAGAAGTCCCCAAGACACTGATCTTTGCCAAGACCGACCTGCACGCCGACGACATC
>CAZZDZ010000426.1:0-5378 GCA_964652675.1 uncultured Pirellulaceae bacterium | reverse complement strand
ATCGAAGCGGATGGAACGTTCAGTTTTGACACCGGCAGTGATTTCGATTCCTTGGGTGCCGGTCTAACTCAGACGACTACGGTTGATTACACAATTAGCGATGGCGAAGGTGGAACCGACACCGCGACAGTCACGATTGTCGTTAGCGGAACAAACGAAGCGCCAACGGCGGTGGGAACGATCCCACCACAGGTGGGCGTGGACAGCACCGCCGCAGCTCCTTTGGATATCAGCGGCTTCTTTGACGATTCGGATGCGGGCGATGTATTGACGTTTGACGCCGGCAGCACATTGCCGCCTGGTTTGACGATCGATCCGAACACCGGTGTCATTACAGGCACCTATGACGCGGACGCTTCTCAAGGCGGACCGTACACCGTTGTAATTACCGCCGAAGATTTGGTGGGCGAGACGGTCACACAATCGTTTACTTGGACGGTCACCAATCCTGGTCCCGACGCGACCGATAACGAACTTGGCGTCACCGAAGTAGCTACGGCAAATGGCAACGTCGTGACCGACGACGATGGAAATGACGTCGACAGTGATATCGATGGCGACGCGATTAGCGTCACAGAAGTAAACGGTCTGACAACAAACCTTGATCAAGCGATCGCTGGAACCAACGGCGGTACGTTTACGATCGCGGCTGACGGGACTTACAGTTTCGACACCGGCAGCGACTTTATCTCGTTAGCTGTCGGCGAAACCACGACGACTTCCGTTGACTATACGATCAGCGATGGCGAAGGCGGGACGGATACGGCGACGGTCACGATCACGGTCACCGGCGTCAACAACGACCCCACTCTCAACGGCACGATTGGTCCGCAAGTGGGCGTTGATGGCACTGCCGTCGCGCCGCTTGATTTGAGCGTTTTCTTTGCCGACGTCGACAATGGTGCGACGCTGACATTTAACGATGGAAACACTCTACCTCCGGGACTTAGTATCGATCTGAACACCGGTGTTGTCACAGGCATTTATGATCCGTCTGCGTCGACAACCAGCCCGTACACGGTCACCATTACTGCGACAGACGAAAACGGTAGCGAAGTTCACCAGACATTTACTTGGACGGTTACGAATCCTGGACCCGACGCGATCGACAATTCGCAATCGGGCGATCAAGCGACCGCGCTGACCGGAAACGTCTTGACCGACGACGATGGGCTGGGTGTCGACAATGATATTGATGGCGACGTGTTGAATGTCACCGAAATTAACGGCCTGACAACCAACCTTGATCAAGCGGTGGCTGGATCCAACGGTGGGCAGTTCACTGTCGCGGCGAACGGAACTTACCAGTTTGATCCTAACGGACAATTTGACTTTCTGGCGTCGGGTGAAACCGTCAACACGTCGATCACTTATACGATCAGTGATGGAGAAGGTGGAACCGACACGGCGACTTTGACCATCACGGTCTCGGGAACCGACGACGCACCGACCAACAACGGAGTCATTCCTCCGCAAAGTGGTGTTGATAGCACTACCCTTTCGCCTTTGGACTTGAGCGGCTTCTTTGCCGACGTTGACACCAGCGACACGCTCACGTTTGCAGACAACGGAACGTTACCCGAAGGACTATCGATCGATTCCAACACCGGAATCGTCAGCGGAGTCTACGATGCCGATTCATCGCAATCGGGTCCGTACTCGGTAAGCATCACTGCAACCGATTCCAGTGGCCAATCGACCACGCAGACTTTCCAGTGGACCGTCACCAACCCTGGACCAACCGCTCAAGACGATGTGTTTGCGACGACGCAAGATTCTGTGATCAACGGCAATCTCATCAACGTCAACAATGGAAACGGTGTTGATTCTGATCCAGACGGGGACGCGATCACGGTCAGCATGGTCGACGGTTTGGCCAGCAACTTGGCGGTTGCCGTCACCGGCTCCAACGGCGGTACGTTCGTCGTGCAACCAAATGGAGCGTATTCGTTTGACACCGGCAACGACTTTGACAATCTAGCCGTCGGCGAAATCCGCGACACCGAGATTACTTATACGATCACGGACAACGAAGGCGGCGAGAGCACCGCGACGGTGATTGTAACGGTCACCGGAACCAACGACGATCCTAACACGATCGGAACGATCCCCGGTCAAATCGATACTGATTCGGTTACCATCACCGATGTCGATATCACGCCTTACTTTGGAGACGTTGATGCGACCGACACAATCACGTTTGACGACAACGGCAGTTTGCCTCCTGGGTTGAGCATTGACAGCGTGACAGGCGTGATCACGGGAACGCCCACCGCAGATGCTTCCAACGGCGGACCGTACACGGTCACGATCACGGCCAACGATAGTAACGGTGGATCCGTCACCCAAACATTCAACTGGACGATTAACAATCCAGCGCCCGTTGCCACTGACGATAATTTCGCGACAACCCAAGGTGGAACGCTTAGCGGCAATGTCGTAAACGAAGACAACGGAAACGGAGTCGACATAGACATTGATGGTGACACGATCACCGTCTTGGATGTCGAAGGTGACCAGGCGAACGTTCAAGCGACTGTCTTTGGTAGCAACGGCGGAACATTCGTTATCAATCCTGACGGAAGTTACCAGTTTGATGCTGGCACCGATTTCGACTCACTCGGGTTGAACGAAACGCAGACCACCGAAGTGACTTATACGATTACCGACGGCGACCAAACATCGTCTGCTGCGGTAACGGTCACCGTGACGGGAACAAATGATGCCCCGACAACAGTGGGTACTTTGCTGGACCAAAACGATATCGACAGCATGACGATTGTCGAAGTCGATGCATCGGCGTTCTTTACTGATGTTGACGCGACAGATACGTTGACGTTTTCCGCTGGTGGTAGCTTGCCGCCAGGGCTGTCGATTGATCCAGACACAGGCATCATCACGGGAACCCCAACCGCGGACGCGTCGGTAGGCGGTCCCTACAGTGTGACGATCACGGCAACCGACGATGAAAATGCGTCCACATCGCAGACATTCGTTTGGAACATCACCAACCCTGGCCCGGATGCGATCGACAATGATTTGAACACCGTCGATGGATCGATCGTCAACGGTAACGTCATCACCGACAACGATGGTGCCGGCGCCGACTCGGATCCCGACGGTGATGTCTTGACGGTCAGCGCCGTCAACGCGGACGCCACAAATATTGACAATGCAGTTGCTGGATCCGGTGGCGGTACTTTCACGATTCAGACCGACGGTTCCTACGAATTTGATACGGGAACTGATTTTGATTTCCTGAACATCGGCGAAACCGCGACAACGTCGATTCAATACACGATCACCGATAACGAAGGTGGAACGGACACCGCGACGGTCACGATCACCGTGGCCGGTCAGAGCGGTCAACCGATTGCTGTTGGAACGATTCCTCCGCAGCAAGGCATCGACAGCGAAGCCATCACGCCACTGAATCTGAGCGGGTTCTTTGTTGACCCAGACGCAACGGATGTCCTGACATTCAGCGACAACGGAACCCTTCCCGACGGCTTGTCCATTGACCCGGTTACTGGCATTGTGACCGGCACGTACGATTCCAGTGCATCGGCTACTAGCCCTTACACGGTTACGATCACCGCGACCGATACGGCTGGGCAGCCTGCAACGCAATCTTTCACATGGACCGTTGTGAACCCAGGTCCCGACGCGATTGACAATGTGCGTAACACCCTTGAAAACGTCGCGCTCTCTGGCAACGCTTTGACCGACGACAACGGCAGCGGTGTCGATAGCGACCCAGACGGCGACATGCTACTTGTGACAAGCATCAACGGTGTTAGCTCCGATTTGGGGATGCCGGTCAGCGGAACGACTGGTGGTTTGTTCACGCTGGAGTCAGATGGCAGCTACGCATTTGACCCTGGAACCGACTTTGATTTCTTAGCCGCCGGAGATGTCGCGACGACGTCGGTTCAATACACGATCATCGATGCCGAAGGAGCAACGGACACAGCGACGATCAGTGTGGTAGTCACCGGCACGAACGACGCGCCAACTCCAGTCGGCACGATTCCGCCACAGATCGGAATCGATAGCACGACAACCGCTACCTTAGACATCAGTGTGTACTTTGATGACATCGACGACAGTTTGACGTTTGATGCGGCAAGTACATTGCCCCCGGGATTGACAATCAACCCGATGACCGGCGAGATCACGGGAACGTTTGATGCGGACGCATCGCAAGGCGGACCGTACAGCGTCGAGATCACAGCGACTGACACCGCGGGCGATCAAACGACTCAGACTTTCATCTGGAACGTCAACAACCCAGGTCCCGTTGCTACCGACAACGACCTTGGCGTCAGCGAAGGATCCGTGACGACCGGAAACGTGATATCCGACAATAATGGCAACGGAGTCGACATTGACATCGATGGCGACATGATTAGCGTCATCGAAGTTAACGGAGTGACAACCAACCTTGGCCAAACGGTGGTTGGAAACAACGGCGGTACATTCACGATCAACGCGCTCGGCGACTACATTTTCGATACCAACGGAGATTTTGATTCGCTGGGCGCAGGGCAAACCGCGACAACGAGCGTTGATTACACCATCAGTGATGGCGAAGGCGGAACGGATTCAGCGACGGTCACCGTCACCGTTACAGGAACCAACGACACGCCAACCGCGATTGGCACGATTCCACCACAAGTCGGAGTCGACTCGACGGTTGAATCGCCGCTGGATATCAGCGGGTTCTTTGGAGACGTCGACGCGAATGATACGTTAACGTTTAATGCAGGAACGACGTTACCGTTAGGTCTTACAATTGACTCGGCTACCGGGATTATCACCGGTACTTACGATGCCGATTCGTCGCAAAGCGGTCCTTACACGGTTGTCGTCACCGCAGAAGATTCGTCGGGAGCTACCGTTACCCAGACATTCACTTGGACCGTCACGAACCCCGGGCCCGATGCGACCGATGATGATCTTGGCACGACCGAGAACGTTTCGCTTAGCGGCAACGTGATGACGATAGATAACGGTGCCGACATCGACAGTGATGTAGACGGCGACGCGATCTTCGTCAGTTTGGTTAACGGACAAGCCGCCAATGTTGATGCGGCGGTCACGGGATCCAATGGCGGAACTTTCAATATTGGTTCTTTCGGAGCGTACACGTTTGCACCAGGAAGTGATTTCGATTTCTTGGCTGCTGGCGAAACGGCCGTCACGACAATCAACTACACCATCAGTGATGGCGAAGGCGGAACGGATTCGGCCGTGGTCACCGTCACCGTCACGGGAACCAACGATGCACCGACCGCCAACGGAACGATCCCACCACAAACAGGCGTGGACGGCACGGTTGAAGCCCCGTTGGATGTCAGCAGTTTCTTTGGCGATCC
>CAZZDZ010000425.1:0-5394 GCA_964652675.1 uncultured Pirellulaceae bacterium | reverse complement strand
CGAGTACGAGTACCGGCGAAACGCCTGAGTACGAGTACGATTGGAAAACACTGCAAAAAACTCAATGCTTAGGCGGCGCCAGGGTCGGCGGCTACTTTGATGCCTAATTTGGTTTAAGCTGTGGATGAAATGGACAGAATTTCTAACAGCAGCGACTCGGATCGGTTCGCGTTTGGTGAAAATTGGACGGCGTTTTTGGAAACGCTCGATGATGCACGCATTGACCAAGCGGTTGATTCGCTAACACAAATGCTGGGAATCGATTCGCTCGAAGGCACAACGTTTTTGGACATCGGCAGCGGCAGCGGACTGTTTTCGTTGGCCGCCCATCGGATGCTTGCCAAAGTCAGTTCGTTCGACTTCGACGATGCAAGTGTCGCTTGTACGAACGAGTTGAAAGCTCGCTATGGAGACGACGACCTTGATTGGGACGTCAAGCAGGGCAGTGTGTTGGACGAATCGATGATGAATTCGTTGCCTGTTTTTGATGTGGTCTATTCCTGGGGCGTGCTGCATCACACCGGCGAAATGAACCGGGCGATCGAGTTGGCAGCCAGTCGAGTCGATGTTGGCGGGATGTTCTTTATTGCGATCTACAACGACCAGGGTGGCGCGAGTCGTCGTTGGTTGAAAATTAAGCGACTGTATAACCGTTTGCCAAAATGGTTACGCCCGCTTTGGGTGACGATCGTTGCCACTTGGTACGAATTGAAATTCGCGGCCGCACGACTGGCGCGGTTCAAAAATCCGTTGCCGTTTGCAGACTGGCGAGCCAAAAAGAAGGACCGCGGCATGTCGGCTTGGCATGATTGGGTCGACTGGGTTGGCGGGTTGCCATTCGAGGTGGCGACGCCAGAGCAAATCATCGTTCCGCTGCGCAAGCAGGGATTCGTGTTGGAGAATCTAAAGACTGTTGGCAACGGATGGGGTTGCAACGAATTTGTTTTCCGCCGCGAAGGATAGACGCTTACGGACTGCGGAACATATTGATCGCCAGAATATGGTTGCTGCGATCCGTTGGCCCATTGGAATTGATGGCTTGGTGGAGGTAGCCGATCTCGGTTCGCCATCGAGAAGAACTGAGACGCTTGACACCAAACCCTATAAACAAGCGGTTCTGATCAAATCCACTTCGTTGGCCGAAGTCGGTGTCGTTCAAGTCAAAAAATATTTCGTCCCAACAAACCAGCGTCAGCGGCAGCGCGGTTGGTAGCGTTTTTTGAATCCGAAAAAACTGACGCAGGCGTAAACCAGTGTCGTCACCTGTTTCAACCAAACGTTGTTCGAAGCGAGTTCTAGCGGCGACCTTGAACGGACGGACTTCTTTGGACCAAGTCCATTGTTGCCAGATGCGATGTTCATCGAAATCTTCACCGCCGCCCAATGGCGACGTGCGAATCCAGCCATATCCGGCCCACAAAGCGGAGTTCTTATTCAAGCCCCATCCAATCCCGGGGCGAATGATGCTTTGATTGAATCCATCGGCGTCTTCCAGCAAACGCAAGTGACCATCAAACCACCACTTCAGTCGACTGTGTGGATTCTGTCCAAGCTTGCCTTGGGTAAACACAGCATTCCACTGACCGACATCATCGATCGTCTGGGCGACCGATTGGTGTGAACTCAAAAAGACCAAAATCAACAGTGCGATACCGCTGAGCCGTGCAAGGTGAAACATCCGTGTCCGCCTACTTGAATGTGCAAAGTCGTTTCCAACGCTGATGTTTCAAATCGGCAATTGAGATTTTGTGGTTTCACCGTCAGTTCGCAATCTTGTGCGAATCAAGGAATCTGGCGGACACAATTCCCCTACGTTCCCTACAACCGGAAAAGAGGAACATCTCCAAAAATGCTAGCACCAGCTGAATTCGCGATAGCAGATTTTCTAACGACTCTTGGATTGCTTGGCGGCTTTGCGAAGTTCGCGAATAAACCCATCGCGGTCTTTGGGTGAAATGAGATACCCGCGTTTGTTGGTCGACACCAGCACGCGTTTGATCGACAGCGCTGGGCCGCTCCGCAAGCTGGACGATTTTTCGATATTTTCGATTTCCGATAGTGCCACCTGATAGACGATCAGGCCACAGCGAATCGACAGGGTGTCTGTCAAAATGGTGTAGCGACATGGCACCGTGAACGCCGCGGTTACCAACGCGGCCAATCCGCCAACTGCAAAGAGGATGGTCGCACCGGCGGCTTCCCCCAGCCATAGCGAGAAGCCACCAAAAATCGCTGAACCAACGGGTGTCACCACCATCAACAAAACCAGCCACCAATCGGTGGCGGAATCATAAACGTTTGGTCGACTAGATTTTTCGCTCAATCCGTTGACTCCCGTTTGGTTGTTTCAGAAAGGTGTGCATTTGACGCCGAGTGTTCTTGAGTATAACTCTGCTTTGGTGATTTTTCGCAAGCTTGTTGTGCGCGGATTCGTTTTAAAATTTCGCGTGGCAACAGAACGGTTACGATGATCGCGGCGACAAGGGAAAGCAGCGTGCTGGCCCAGCGGCTTGTCGAGATTTGATCGTTCGCGACCGATGCGATCGCGCCGCTGTGGACCCACAACAACTGCGGCAAAATTCCAATCACCGCGGCGGTCATGAATGGGGCGATTCGCGCCCCGACGGCTCCCATGAAATAGTTCAGCAGCATGCTGGGGATCGACGCAAAACGAAGCAACAAGTGCGCCCCATAACCGGCTTCGGCAGACATTCCATGAATTGCCGTCATCCACGCGGGTGAATGGCCCTTTTGGGTTTCATCCATCCGGCTGGCGATCGAATCGCGGAACCACCATCGACCGATCGCGTAATTCAAAATCGCCGCGACGACGCTGATCAGCGCGATCAAAACACCACCGGTGTAAGTTCCAAACAGGGCACCGGCGCTGAGCGAAACGACGGTTTTGGGTAGTACTGCACTGACCAGAATGAGGGCGATAAAAAAGAAAGTAATCCGCGCCCCGAACCCCGATCGTTCTAGGCCTAAGCTGTCGATCCATAGCGCAAACGACTCGGGGCGAACACCAGACGCGAAAATGCCAATGGCGACGACAACCAGCAACAACGCCACCGCCCATCGAATCGGGCGACGAGCCCCCGATCGGTTCGTCTGTGGTGAAATTGTCGGGCCTGTTTTGTTCATGTGGTTGCGTCGCAGGGGGATAAGCGGGCATCATACTCGCTGGACGCAACATCACAGAGGCACGTATCGATGATTCCATTGCGATGACCCAAGCTCTTCAGACAACAAAACTTGGTAGCCGACTGTCAGACAAATCTGAGCAGTTTGACTGGATGCCATGGGCTTGGTGCAATCTCCGCCGCAATCCTTTTGGTGAACTTTCACGCGAAGAGCGTCCGGAGGTTGCGGTTGTCGACGTTCAGGCGATCACAGACTTAGTGAGTAGCAACCATCAAGCCGTTCAATTGATCGGTGACTGTGGCCGTGGCAAGACAACTCGTATGTTGGTTTTGCATCGTGAACTGCCGGAATCGACCTACGCGTATCTTTCCGAGTTTGAACCTTGCCCCAGCATTGCTGCGGGATCGCCGGTGTTGATCGACGAAGCTCAGCGTTTGCCACGCAAAATCCGCAAACGTGTGTTTGCATCTGGATTGCCATTGGTCTTGGCAACGCACAAAGATCTGACTCGGCCGCTAAAACGGGCAGGGTACCACGTGGTGACTTTTCATATTGGCGAAACAAATAGTCCCGATTTGGTTTGCGAAGCATTGAACCGCCGTATTGTTGCGTCGGCGATCGATTCAAATTGCGAGGTGCCCGCGTTATCGCTTGATGATGCAACCACTTTGGTGGCGCGTTTCGGCTCCGATATTCGCGCGATCGAAGGTTACTTGTACGACGTCGTCCAAGCACAAACATTTCAAAACAAAAATTCCGACTTGCGAGAATCAGCTGATGGCAAAATGCGATTTATCGATTGAGCTAGACGATCCCAAAAGCGTGCATCCTGGTGGCGGCAAGATCACGGGCGTTGTGCGCGTCGACGTCGACAAAAACGTTTCAACCAAAGGCCTGATTGTTTCCTCTGGGTGGGAGACCCACGGTCGAGGTAACGTTGCGTCGGGTGAATTCGATTCGAAGACCCTGTTTACCGGCGACTGGCATGCTGGCGACAAACTGGAATACCGTTTCGAATTGCCGATTGGCGACTGGCCGCCGAGCTATCACGGCAACTATCTGAACATCGATCACTGCGTCAAGGTGCGGGCAAAGATCCCTTGGGGGTTTGATCCCAAGGCGACACAAGTGTTTCTGATGCGACCCAATGGTGGTCCGGAGATCGTGACGAAGCAGCGCAATGCGATTGAACTTTCTGGCAAACTCGGATGCATTATTGGTGGCATCTTTGGCCTGATATTCTTGAGCGTCTTTGGGGCCATTCTCTCAACGGCTGGCCCATTCGCGTTGTTTATTTTGATCGTGCCGCTGATCGGTTTCGGGGTGTTTTTTATAAAGGTATTGCTGCCCAAATACCTGCTGGGCAACGTTCAATGCAAATTGGAAAGCGATCAAGTTTCGCCAGGCGACGTCGTGAAAGGCGAACTGGTGATTCGTCCACGCAAAAACGTCAACATCAACTCGATCAAAATGACTTTCGCTGCGTCAGAAAAAGTCGTCAGCGGAAGTGGCACCAACGCGACCACTCACACGAATGTGTTCTTTGAAAAAGAATCCACGCTTCAAGGCGAAGGCGTTTTACAGGCCGGACAAACACACAACATTCCGTTGCAAGTCCAGCTTCCCGACGACGCACCCTACACGATCAGTTTGAATTCCAACGAATTGATTTGGAGTACGTCTCTGCGAATCGACATTCCACGCTGGCCCGACTGGACCAAGACGATGCCGATATCCGTTATCCCATCTGGCAAACCGCCCAAGAGCGACCCGGTGGGTGTCGAATCCGCTCCGCAGGCTTCCGCGGTTGCGCCGGGCGGAGGTGATTCATCTGATTCCGAATCGGGGATTACATTCGCAGAGACCGCAGAACATTTCTACGGATTGAAAGACGACGATGATGCGGTCACCGAGTTGGCCGACGCCATTTCGGGGCTCACGTTTGACATTGAAGCCTTTGTCGAACGTCGTTTGTTATACAGTGGCGAAGAAGACCCGCATGTTTACAAAGACGGCTACGCGATTTGGGCGCACTACACCGAACCGCCGCTCAAAATGGTTTTATACGTTCCTCATGATCTGGCCGACGATTTCGAGCAACTCGGTCGAGACTTGTGGCGTGGACGAGGGACCGTTGTTGGCTGGGACAACCAGCATCGCCGCCTGCAGATCAAGTTAGAGAGCCAATAGTGTCAATGCGCGACGACTTGTCGCTCAATTTTGCAAATTGATGGCGTTCAACCACGCGCC
>CAZZDZ010000424.1:0-5397 GCA_964652675.1 uncultured Pirellulaceae bacterium | reverse complement strand
TTCCCCACTTCTGAAACTTTGTCTGCAAATCCTTGAACTGTCCGCTTGCCAAGTTGTGGCCGAAACCACGTGATCCACAGTGAGACAAAAATGCGACGTTTCCGTCCCGCAAACCGAACGTTTCGGCGGCAGTCCGAGCTCGATCATTATCGGCGACTTCGACCACTTCGCACTCGCCGAAATGGTTTCCGCCTCCGTAAGAACCAAGCTGAGCCATCTTGTCGCTAAAGTTGCTCATGTTGCGTTGCTTTAGCAGTTGCTCCAAGCGAATCACCAACGCATCACGCGTGTCGTCGTGACCAACGTGAACAGCGTCTTCGCATCGATTTGCCCATTCGGTTGGGATTCCCAACTGCTGGCAAACATCTGCGCTAGCGCCTTCGACAACCAATTGCTTTCCTAGCGTTCGGTTGACTGGTCGCGACTTCTTAACGCTACGCTGTCCTTTGCCGGTACCGGTTGGGGTACGTTGGCAGATCGCAGCGATCAACGCGCGTCGAGTCGTTCGGTCGACAACCGCGTCAGCTGGCAAATCCAATTGCAACAAACTCATGCTGCACTTGATGTCCACTCCGACTGGTCCTGGGTAAACGTGTGTTGGCGAAACCAGAACGCTGCCCACTGGGGCTCCGTATCCACAGTGTGCGTCTGGGTTCAAAACGACTTCGGTTACACCTGGTGCCTGACGCGAGTTGACGGCTTGTTGCAAGCACAGGTCATCAAACGTCGCTCGAATGGCTTCGGTTCCGATCACTTTGATCGGCGCGGTCGTTGCCGTTGGCAAGATCGCAGTCGCGTCGCCAGTTGGGATCATCGTGTGAGTCTTGTTTTCAGTGATCGTAGACATGTTGGTTCTCTCTGTTGTTGAGGAGCCGGAAATGGGCTGAATCGTTTCTGCCCGACGAGAGATTGTTAAAGCAGACGCCGTGCCAAACGAATTCGGAAAGACGTAAGGCGTTTGTCGCAAATGGCTTAGGTGGATTTCGGTTGGTGTGTCGCTGTTTGTGGACGGGCAAGAATGCATGCTAATGGATAGTGATCTATAATCCTGTATATGAGCAAAGAGAAAGTCATCATCGGCCTGCTGGGCCTTAAGTTGGATCAAACCAATCCGCGTCGCGACCGCTGGCAAGCCTGGCGTCCATCGGTCGCGATCTGTCAGCAAGACGACATGATCGTGGACCGATTCGAGCTGCTTTACGAACCAAAATCCAAATCGCTGATGCAGCAGGTGGTGAAGGACATCGAGTCGGTTTCACCAGAGACAAACGTTTGCCCGCGGGAAATGGCGTTCCGCGATCCGTGGGATTTCGAGGAAGTCTACGCGACGCTGCATCAATTCACACGCGACTACGATTTCGACACCGACAATGAAGAGTATTTGGCCAATATCACGACCGGGACGCACGTTGCCCAGATTTGTTTGTTCCTGTTAACCGAATCCAGGCACTTGCCAGCCGCATTAATTCAGGGGTCACCGCCGCGACGAAAAAGTGAACAGCCATCCGGATCGCATCGAATCATCGATCTGGATCTTTCGCGATACGACCAACTGGCAACTCGCTTTCAACAAGAGCAAGCGGAGAGCACCGCGTTTTTGAAATCGGGAATTCAAACGCGAAACAAAGCATTCAACCAATTGATCGATCGGATCGAACAAGTCACCTTGGCCACCAAGGCACCGATCCTGCTATCGGGCCCAACCGGCGCAGGCAAAACGCAACTGGCCAAACGTATCTATCAACTACGTCGCCAGCGCGAACAGGTGTCCGGAGAACTGGTCGAAGTCAACTGTGCGACGATCCGCGGCGAACAGACGATGTCAACTTTGTTTGGCCACGTCAAAGGCGCGTTCACCGGCGCGATCACATCCAGGGCTGGTCTGCTGAAAGCGGCTGATGGCGGGGTGCTATTCCTGGACGAGATTGGCGAACTGGGAATGGACGAGCAAGCGATGCTGCTGCGGGCGATCGAAGAAAAAACGTTCACACCAGTTGGCAGCGACAAACCCAGCCGTAGTGATTTTCAATTGATCGCGGGTACCAATCGCGACTTGAGCGGCGAAGTGGCAAAGGGGCGTTTTCGTGAAGACCTGCTGGCGAGGATCAATCTATGGTCTTTTCAGTTGCCTGGACTGTCACAGCGGCGCGACGATATCGATCCAAACGTTGATTTTGAATTGCAGCGGTTTACCGAATCCGAAGGGCGAAAGGTAACGATGAACAAAGAGGCGCGACAGCGGTTCATCGAATTTGCGACCGATCCGTCTACGCCGTGGAAAGCAAGTTTTCGCGATCTAAACGCCGCGATCACTCGCATGTCAACGCTCGCTCCCAGCGGCCGAATCAACAAGTCAATCGTGGACGAAGAAATCGATCGCCTAGCAAAATCGTGGCGTGATTCTGAATCAACAAGCGAAACGATCGACCTACTTAGCGATGTCATGGACGAAAGCCAGATTGCCAGCTTGGATCGCTTTGATCAAACGCAGTTAGCCGAAGTCATCCGTGTTTGCCGTCAATCAAAATCGCTCGCCGCAGCCGGCAGGACGTTGTTTAACGTGTCGCGTCAAGCAAAACAAAAACCAAACGATTCCGATCGGCTACGCAAGTACCTGGCCAAGTTTGGGGTTCAGTGGAGCGACATCGATACGACAAATTCGTAGCTGGTCAGCAGCACATCGCTGGTTGCCTATCGCTGGCTCAGTTCCTTGACGCTTTCGACCAGAGCAATCGCATTTTCGACAGGCGTTTCTTTCATGATGCCGTGTCCGAGATTGAAAATGTGTCCGGGTCGCCCGCCGGCTTGATCCAACACTTGCGCGGCACGCTCGCGGATCACATCGGGATCGGCCAACAGTACAGATGGATCCAAATTGCCTTGCACTGCACAGTCGTGACCGATTCGTTGCCACGCGACGTCCAGTGGAATTCGCCAGTCAACTCCCACGACGGTGCGTCGATCGTGACGCATCAGCGGCAGCAATTCAGGGTTGCCAGTGGCAAAGTTAATCACCGGCACATGTGGCGCGATACCAGCAATGATTTGCTGCATCCAAGGCAAGCAATGCTGCGTATAGTCTGCTGGTGACAAGCAACCGGCCCAGCTGTCGAACAGCTGCACGCACTGGGCGCCTGCCGCGATTTGTTCGTTCAGATAGACCGTGATCGCGTGTGACAAACGTTCCATCAGTGCGTTCCATGCACCTGTGTCACTGTGCATCAGTTTTTTGGTGTTGGTATAAGTCTTACTGCCGCCGCCTTCGATCGCGTAGCTTGCCAGCGTGAACGGAGACCCGGCGAAACCGATCAACGGGATATCTTCGGGCAAATCCGCACGCGTTTGACTGACAGTTTCGTAAACAAACCCCAGTTCGCCTGGATCATCCAGTGATTTGACACGGTCAATATCGGTGCCTTCACGAACAGGATTGTGAATCACGGGCCCGTCGCCTTTGACAAACTCCAGGTCAAACCCCATCGGAACCAAGATCGGCAAAAGGTCCGAAAAAATGATCGCCGCGTCGACTTTCAAACGATCGACGGCCGTACACATCACTTCGCTACATAGCTTTGGATTGGCGCAGAGCTCTAAGAACGACTGTTTCGCTCGGACTTCGCGATATTCAGCCATGTACCGACCGGCTTGCCGCATCATCCAGATGGGCGTCCGCTCGGTGGCTTCGCTGCGACAGGCACGCATGAACAAACTATCGTCGGATGGGTGAGGCATGATTTCTTTTCCAAGTTGTGCTTGCCCGCTCGCGGCAACGGCGGCTCTGATTCGATGTTTTTGTTTTGCTAATTCGCCACCGCGCTGGGCGGCTTCGGTCACCAAGTGGCCCATTTTGGGATGACTCGGTTCCATGTCCACGTGCAAATCGCATTCGTGCAACATTTGTGAGGTGGTGGGGCCAATCGATGCGATCACCGTGCCACGTAAACCGTGGCGAAGTTCGTTGACGATTTTCAATTGTTCCGCCATTCGCAGCATGTTGACGATTTGGTGGGCGCTGGTCAGCAAGAGCATATCTCGCTCGCCAGCCGCCAGTGCCCGCACGTTTGCTTCCAACGGTTCCACTTGCTCGGGAAATTCCCATCCGTAAACTCGGATTGGCTCCACCGTGGCCCCGCGTGCTTCCAGGCCAGCGACCAGCGATGCATTGGTGACCCCGTATTCTTGCAGGCCAACGGTTTGGTTGGCGATGGGGACGTTGGTGTCGATCGTCTGCAGCAGTTCTCGCCAAGTGTTTGGTTCGGGGACCCGGAAAGACGTTTTAATGCCGACTTCACGCATCGCCGCGGCAGGTTTTGGACCACGGCAAACCGTGATGATATCGGATAGCGAATCGAGGAAGCGCTGTCGGTCGATGTGTTTTTCGATCGCGCGCAGCAGATAGCGAAATCCAACTCCCGTCATCAGGATCACCACTTGAACATCACCGGTCATCACTCGGTAAGCAAAATCGATTGCTTCGCGATTCGGTTCAATGGGGACTTCTCGCATTGACGGGCTGACATGGGCGATTCCGCCATGGCGCGTGATCAGTCGCGTCATGTCATCGGCGCGGCGACTTTCAAGGGAGGCTACGTTTAGGCCGTCGAAGTCGGCTTTGGACTTGGGCATCAGCTGGTCAGACGCAGTAGGGGGATGGCCCGGCGGCGTTGGGAACAAAAACGGTCGTTCCGCCGGTTGCCCTGCATTGTAGAGAAATCACGCAAAGTTACGATGAGCGGTACAAAATCATCATTGCTTTCGTTATCCGCAAAGTCGTACCAGCCGAATGCCTCGAAGCCCAATCCGCAAACCGTCCCCCGAGCTTGACTTGGCCGCCCATTTTTGCACGGTCGAAGAATTGCCGCCGCGACTTGATAGCCAATCGCTATTCGACAACGATCGTCCGCTGGAGATCGAAGTAGGTTCCGGGAAAGGGCTGTATATGGCGACAGCGTCCGAGAAAAATCCGTTGCACAACTTTTTGGGGATCGAGATCGCGACCAAATACGCCAAGCATGCCGCCGCTAGGCTTGCACGCGCCGGGCGTCCCAACGCCAGGATGGTCGCTGGCAACGCGGAACCCTTGTTTGATGCCAAGATCGCGCCTGGGTCGTTGGAAGCGGTTCACGTTTATTTTCCGGATCCATGGTGGAAGAAACGGCATCGCAAACGCCGCGTCGTAAATGAAACAAGCGTCCGGAATTTTTGCACGGCGTTACGCAGCGGCGGGCGGTTTCATTTTTGGACCGATGTGCTGGATTACTTTGAGATGACGATCGAGATGATCGCCGAGATCGTTCCCGAGTTCGGAGTGCCGATTCCCGAGGAAGAAGAGGAGTCGAGTCACGATCTGGATTATCGAACACACTTTGAGCGACGTAGTCGGCAAAATCGCATTCC
>CAZZDZ010000423.1:0-5405 GCA_964652675.1 uncultured Pirellulaceae bacterium | reverse complement strand
GCGACGAGCGCAAAGATTCCAATGTACCGTTGATGCTGCGGATCGTTGCGTTCAGGTTCCATCGCAACAATCTAGTGCTTGGGTATCATTAGAAACATAGGCCGGATTCATTTGGCCAAATCGACTTCCTGAAATTCCGACGGAATCTTGTCACTAAGATGAGCCTTCGTTTCTGTTTCTTTTTGCCGTGGCGGGATGATGCTGGGCTTGTCATCTCTTTAGGGAGCGGTCAGCGAATCACCATTGTTCCCGGCGGTCAAGCTAAGGATGAAGGGAACGGCTGTTTCAGCCCAAGTTGTTGGCGACGGATAGTTTGTGGCGCTTTCACCAAAGCAACTTTGCAGCATCTCTGTGTTGATGATTCCAGGGTTCAAAGCGACCGATGCCAGTCCCGGCGGCAACTCTTGAGCAAGCGCCTCGCTCAATCCTTCGATCGCGTATTTGGAAGCACAATACGGAGCGACCTCTGGCGAAGTTGATCGTCCCCAGCCGGAGCTAAAATTCACGATCACACCCTGCCCACGCTGAATCATCTGTGGCACGAACGCACGGATTGTCGACGCAACTCCGTTGACATTGATGTCGATCAAGTTCGTGAATTCATCTGCTGGAACTTCCCACAACGGTGCATTGCGATTAATAACGCCCGCGTTGTTGATCAAGATGTCTGGGACGCCAACGGTTTCGATCGCGACCTTGGCGAACCGCTGTACATCGTTATCACTTGTGATATCCACGGCCGAAAACAAGTGGTCACTGCCGTATTGCGACGAGAGGTCGGCAATTTTTGTTTCGGTGCGACCAAAACCAACAACGGTAGCACCCTGGTTAATGAACTCCGCGACCATCGCACGACCCAAGCCGCGCGTTGCTCCCGTAATACAGACGATCGGATTTTCGGTCATGTCCACACGTCCAATCAATTCGGCGAGTTCAGCGACGATGTCGCCGGCAACTCGTCCATTGCGATGAATCCGTCTCCGTTGATATCCAATTTGCTGAACGCTTCTTCTTTGCCAGGAAATTCGATTTTTGAAATGTCACCATCCCCGTTTGCATCCATACTTTTGGCCCATCGTGGTGCGTTTGCCAGTGGATCAGTTGTTCGCTTGCGGGATTCGAACACAAATAGTTCGTTGCGCTGCATCGGGTCGCCTCGAACCAGTTGAATCATCATTGTGTTGGGAATGTCCTTCGGGCGAACTTTTCCTTTGATCGCTTGACTGCGCAATCGATCCGCCGCTGTGAGGATCTCACGAGTATTCAAGGCCAGATTGTTGTCTTGATCCAAGAACGCGAACACGGCATCGGGAAATTCCGCCCCTCGCCCACGAACTTGGACGCTCCACAGCGGTGACTTTGGGCGCATTGCGTCACGGATCTCGTCGATGGTCAGTTTGCCGTCATCATCCGCGTCCATATCCTCGAACGAATACTGTTGCAGAAACGGAGCGGGTATCTCTGCTTCATCCAGAAACCCATCTTTGTTTGCGTCCAACATCACGAACGCTTCGGGCGGCAATTGATTGTTGCCAAATGGCCGATCCGTGACTTGCACACACAAACGCATCGCGTCACCCTCAAACGCAACCGTCGAATCGGAACGACAAGCCCGAACCGCTTGCTGCAAAGAACTTTCCGACCAAAGTACGGTTAGTTTGGGATCCGAGTGTGTCGATGATAGATCGACGCGAATGATGAGATCCGAATCTGCTTCGCGAAGTGATTTGGCTTCGATTGTGCTGATCGATCCATTTTCGTCTTTGTCCAACGACGCAAACGGGTCAGTCGTCAACGAAAACGGTCTTTTGCCGATCATGTCACTTAACGAATACGCAGCCATCGTCCAATCCACGTATCCGTACAAATCCGTTGCCACGCTGCCATCCCGACTGATTCGTCTACTGCTCCACGCAGGGTCTCTATTATTGGGAGCGGGCGGTGCGATGATTTCGGAAATATCCAGCCGTTGGTCTGTGTTGCGATCGACGCGCAACAATGACTCGGCAGCTGTGTCGATTTCGCTGGCCTCCAACTCTCCGCTCTCATCGCGATCCAATGCGGCGAACAATCTTGATTTGCCTTGTCGATCGTGATAGTAGCTAGTCCCCTGCAAACGAAACGGCTTGGTGAAGTTTGAACTGCGAAAAAGATATTGCGCGGCTTCGTCTTCGTCGACCAATCCATTTCGATTGCGATCATTTAGTTGAACGATGTTGCGGCGCTGGCCCATGTTGGTCGCCGAATTGCGACCAAACAACTCGGGATCACTTGCGAGATGGTCCAGCAGTTCATCCCAAGTAACCGTTTTCGATTCGTCCGTATCCGAATCGTCGATTACTTTCTTGATTCGCTGACTGAACGCTTGTTGCAGTGAGACATCATCGATTCGAATGTCCAAGTCCACCAACATCGCTCCAGCTGACGTTGGCAAAAGCACGCGGATAGGCTTTCCATCCAAATCGGGACGTGGATTGGTTGGTGGATCGACGACTGGCGCTGGCTCATCGACAGCGACCGTTTCTTCGCTGTTGGTGTCGGGGGTTTCTGTCGCGACCAGATCTGCGGTCGGAGTCTCCGCGGCGACCGGATCGATTACGTCTGTGTTTACTGGTGGAGACTCTTGAGTGGTTGGTACGCTTTCGGCGACCGGTTTTGCTGTTGGATCCGTAATTTCCTTGGGAACAGCCGTCGCTGCTTGCGGCTGCTTTTTGGCTTTGCCGCATCCGACTGTTAGCGACAGCGCTCCGCACACAAACCAAATACTGATGCTGCCGTTGAATCGAAACATTAAGCCACGACCTCATCAACGATATTGCCTTCGGCGATCATGATTGGCCGGCCTCCTTCGGCGATGTTCTCGGTCGATGGATCCACGTCCAACGCACGGCACAGCGTCGACAGCAAATCTTGTTGGTCCATTTTTCCCTCGGTGACTTCCATGCCATCGTCACTTGTTTTGCCATAAACCTGGCCGCCTTTGATTCCGCCCCCTGCTAACACACAACTGAATGCTTGGGGGAAATGATCTCGGCCGCCGTTGGCGTTGATTTTTGGCGTGCGTCCAAATTCGCCCGCCCACAAGATTGTCGTTTTTTCTAACAAACCACGTTCACGTAGTTCCGACATCAACGTTGCCCAGCCAGCATCCAGTTGATTGCAGAGGTTTTCTACCAAGTTGAAATTGTCAGCATGCGTATCCCAACCAAGCCCGCTGCCCAACGTGACTTCGACCAATGGCACCCCGCGCTCGATCAAGCGTCGCGCCATCAAACATCCTTGGCCGAACGATTCGCGCCCGTACGCTTGGCGGACTTCATCCGGCTCGGTCGTCAAATCAAAAGCGTCTTTGGCATCGCTGTCTAACATTCGCAACGCAGATTCATAGACCGTGTTTTGTGCCACCACATTCGCGGTTGCCCGACGTTTCATAAAGTCTGATTGCATTTCGCGCCAAAGTGCTAAACGTTCGCTACGACGATTGGCATCGATGCCTTCGGCTTGATCCAAAAAATCAACTCGCAGTTGGGCGAACCCGTCGTCCGGGGGCGCGCCGGCGGCGGCAACCGAAGTCGCTGCGTGCTTTGGCCCCAAGAAACCGGGACGAATCGAAGTTCTCGCGAAGGCTCCCGGCGCGATGCTGACGTAACTGGGCAGTTCCGCATCAACTTGGCCCAGTTGTTTGGCAAGCGAGCATCCGATGGACGGATAGGCAACGGGACCACCAGGAATATGTCCGGTTCGCATCAAAACCGTGCCGCGCTGATGGTCACCTTCCTTTGTGCTCATGCCGCGCAAAAGCGCCAGCGAATCTGCTTGCTTGGCTAACTTTGGCAGATGCTCGCTGAATTTGATTCCTGGAACCGATGTCGCGATCTCTTTGATCGTTCCACCGTTGGCATGACCGGGTTTCATGTCAAAAGTATCGATCTGGCTTGGCCCGCCCGACATCCACAACAACACACAGTGGCGACCCTGCTGCTTGATCGCTGCTGCGGCTCTTGCCAAGTTGGGCATCAGGCTGCTGCTGGCGGAACCCAACGCGCCCGCGGTAGCCATTTGCATCCAGCGTCTTCGATCAAATTTGCTGTTCATGGTTCAGTTCTCTTAAGGGCAAACGGTTGCCTCGGCCGTGTTCAATAGTGTCCACAGGACATCACTGAACCATTCGGCACGCTCTGATTCGGATTTTGATTTGCTAAGGTACTTTTCGATTCGCTCCGATTCCCGTTCGGTTGGCATCCGGGAAAGTGCAGCAAGGAAAACGCTTTCGAGCCGATCTGTTTCACTAAAAATTGGTGCTTGCAATGCCGCCAGCAACCCGCTTTGGCTATCGCCGGTTGCACGAATCATTTCGGGTCCGTTCATGACACCCAAGGCTTGCATGACCCCGTGAGGATAATCGCGAGGCGTGGTGTCGGTTGCACGCATGCGGCTAAGAAACTGCTCGCGCTGAAGATCAACTCCGTTGGCTCCCGTATCTGGACTGCGTCGAAGCACATTTTGTCGTGTCGAATCGTAGAATTGTCGTGCCGTGAGCGTTTTGACATTCATGACCGCAAATGTTTCTTGCTCCGGCCGATCACCGTCGAGCGCGCTACTCAATTGGTACGCCTCTGTGCGAGCCAGCGTGGCCATCAGCGTCCGCATGTTAAACCGATGTTGGACGAAGTAATGCGTCAAGTAATCCAGGACTTCGGGATGGCTGGGCACGTTGTCTTTGTTCATTGCGTCGATGGGATCAACCAGCCCACGACCAAACAGGTGTGCCCAAGTTCGATTGACGGCCGCCCGCACAAAATACTGATTGTCGCGCGACGCCAACCAAATCGTTAACTGCCGACGCCGATTGTTGGTAACGTCTTCTTCGGGTGGCTCGGTTACACCGGGATAACGCGGCGCAACGATGTCTTCGGTGTCCGGCAATGTGACTTCGCCGACCGATGCATCCGAGATTTCGATCACGCCACCATTCATTTGCTGGTCACTTTGTTGCAACTGGGCAAAGAACGCCGCGTAGCTCCAAAAATCTTCTTGAGTCCAGCGGTCAAACGGATGGTCGTGACACTCGGCGCATTGCAGTTGAATCCCAAGGAAAATCTTTGACGTCGCCGCAGCGATCTTCTTCGGCTCGACGTCACGCGTCGTGTAGAAGATCGCTGGTCCTTGCTCGGTGGTCTTTAAAAAACCGCCAACAAAGTAATCATAAGGTGTATTATCGATGAACTGATCGCGTAGCCAACTTTCCAGTTTTGCAACGTTACTACGTTGTTGATTCGACTGGGCGTCGGCCGGCAACAATATGTCGTTCCAAGTCGCGGCCATGTGCGTGGCATGATAAGGCGACACCAACAGTCGGTCGATCAACTTGGATCGCTTGTCGACGCTGGTGTCTTTCAGAAAAC
>CAZZDZ010000422.1:0-5405 GCA_964652675.1 uncultured Pirellulaceae bacterium | reverse complement strand
ATACTCCGGCAATGCGTTTTCGCTCGGCTTGATCGATCAAGGCAACAACTTTGTTGCTCCCTAGTGTCTTCGAATAACTCAATTACCTCGATGGCTTCTTCGACGATGGTTACCACTCATGGTTGCATGTTGTCGTAGTTCTACGCTTATTCGGACGGGCAGATGATCGCTGGCGAAACGTCCCGCTTTTGTCTTTGGGTTTTGCACCTCTAATTCTAAGACATCGACAGCCCCAAGGACAAAGATGTGGTCGATGATGCGGTCTGGTGCGATTTGCTTGAACCCACACCACGTGCTATTTGGCCCCGTTGGTTTGGCCTCCGATACTTCCCTGGCGTCGCGCAACTGATGCTGGTCGTTCTTGGCAATGATCGCTTGATACGGGTCAGAACCAATCAAACAATTGAAGTCGCCCAACAAAACCGCCGGGATATCAGATCCTTTGTCGCCGCGCAGTTCGGTGGTCTTGGCGGACAAGAATTCAGCGATCAGCTTGCCGCTTTCCAGCCGCGCTTGTTTACCGCGATGATCAAAATGAGTGTTCGCGACAAGCAGTTGTTTGTTCGTCGTCTTGTCCTTCAAAAGTACCCAACTGAGGATTCTGGGGAGTGCCGCGTCCCAACCTTTGGATCCCTTTACCGTCGGTTTGTCGGACAGCCAGATCGTGTCCATTGCTTCCGCCGTAAAACGATCGCTACGAAAATAGATCGTCGTTGTTTCACCGCGTTGCCCGCCGTCATCGCGGCCGACACTGTAACGCTGGAAATCAGAAAGCGTTTCTTTCATGTCGGCAAGTTGACTGAACTTGGCTTCCTGGAGGCCAAAGACATCGTGTTGCTTCAGATAGCTAGCGACATCGGCGGCGCGATGTGGCCAAAAGTCTTTGCCATCACCTGGATTGGGATACCGAATGTTGTAAGTGACGATGGAAATCGGTTCGCCCGCGTGCAAGACAGAGGACAACGAGAGCATCAACAGAAGAACGAGAAATCGCATGAACAATCCAATCGGAGGCGTGGCTGGTACCAGGGGAGGCAAATTTATTGTAGATAAACGCTCCAATTGGGTCGCGTTCTAATTTGGGCGTTTTGGTCGCGCAATATCGAAACGATCTCGTGTTCTGGCGTATTGTGTTCCGCCCATCCGTCCGATTGTGTGCAATCGATCTGTATCGATATCGCCAGCGGAATTAATCAGATCATCTCGCACGTAGATGCAAACGATTTCACCAATCACCAAATTTGCGCCCGCTGGCCCAGAGCCGATTTCTAGTGCGCTGTGCAACTGACATTCAAAGGCGGCGGCCGCATTGGCAACGCGGGGTGCTGCGATTTTGATGCTGTCCGCTTTCTGAATGCCAGCCATCACAAATTCGTCTTCGTCGGGCGTGAAATTCGCTGCTGTCAAATTCATCGCATCTGCGTCTGGCTCCGTGACAACATTGATAACGAATTCTTTGGTTTGCTGAATGTTCGCAAGCGTGTCTTTCGGCGAACCGTCTCGTTGGTTGGCCGGACAGAACATGATCGTCGGCGGGTTTGCACCGACACCGTTAAAGAAACTGTAGGGCGCAAGATTGGCAATACCACCACGGGAGAGGCTCGACACCCACGCAATGGGTCGCGGCGTGATCAACCCAACCATCGTTGTGTAGATGTCTCGCAGTTGCATTTTGTCTGGATCAAGCTGCATGACGGATCAGGCAACTTTGCAAAGCAAGTCAACGATTCTTTGGTGCACAGGCTTGGTACACGCAACACAAAATCGCGGCTGCCAATCATCCATGGGGCTGCCATCATAAGCCGTCAACTGAGCACCGGATTCTCGTGCAATCACCGTGCCTGCGGCCGAGTCCCAAGCAGAGACGTTGGTTGCCCAGTAGGCATCCAAACGACCGTCGGCCACGTAACACATGTTCAAAGCACACGATCCAAGTCGCCGGAGCGATCGACAGCACTCCAGAACGTTGACAAATCGGATGACTTCTGGAGCATCTTTTTTGACACCGGCCGGAAAACTGCAAGCGATCAATGCGTTGGACAAGTCGTCGCAATCGCTGGCTTTCATTGGTCGTCCATTGACGGTAGCGCCCTGTCCATCGACGGCTGCAAACATTTCATCGGTCACTGGGTCATACACGACGCCCAAACGCATTTTGCCGTTGGCGTACAATCCGATCGACACGGCAAAACTCTGCAATCGATGCACAAAGTTGATGGTCCCATCCAAGGGATCCACGACCCAACACGGAGGCGCGTCAGGATCTCCGCGACGTACGCTGTCGGGCGGATCGTTTTCACCTTCTTCTTCGCCGACAAACGCGTAATCTGGGTAGCTGGCCGTCAGTTTGTCTCGGATCGCTTTTTGCGATGCCAGGTCTGCGTCGGTGACCAAATCTTTGGGCGCCTTTTCGCTTACGACGTGGTTGTCACGTCGGGACATCAGTTCGACCGCGCCAGCGCGTGCCGCTTCGATTGCGACCTGTAAATGTTCTGCGTCCATGAATAACCTGGGCTTATATTTCCGATTCTAGCTTTCGAAGTTCTTCTAACCAGAGTCGAATGTCGTTGTCATACTCGGTTGCCATGTCGCTCATGATCAGCTGACGATGAAACGCTGCAGCGCCTTGTTCAACATGCTCAGCAGCTTCTGCGGTGGGAAAACGCCGATTAGGATCAGGTGCGATCAGCCCCAACACAAAGTTCATTAACAGATCGTTGTCCGCTAAATCATCCGGCAGTACTTCGTGCAATCTGTTTGGCAATTCGCGTTTGGCTTGCAGCAGATCCCCCAATTTGTCATGCCCAGCAAAAATGTTCTGACCACTTAACAATTCGACCAACACGTAACCCAGGCTTGCGAGGTCACTGCGCGGAGTTGATTCATAGTTCTCAAGGACTTCTGGGGCCGCATACAGTGGTGTGCATTCGCGTTCGCGTGGCGGATCCTTGTACATGAATGCCGAACCCATATCGATCAGTTTTGCGTGACCACTACGCTTGAGCATAATGTTTGCTGGTTTGACATCGCCATGCACGATGCCTTCGCGGTGCAACGCAGCGAGAGCGGCCAGGCATTCGCGAACAATCGCAACCGCAACGCCAGCTTTGAATCGAGCGTGATTCGGACCGGCCGTAATGATGACTTCGTTGATGTAATCCCAGCGACGACTGGGCAAGTGTTTCAGCAGCAAATCCAGACATGCGGGAGCCGTCAACTGACGCAAATCGTAGCCATCGACCCATTCCATCATCATGATGCGAATCCGGTCGCGTTCAAAGAAGTTTTGAACGTCAAGCAAATTGTCGTGCTGGATCAATGCCACGCTGGATGCGATCGATGCGACACGGCCCATGGCTTCATCGTACGCGCGGCGATCCGCATATCGTTCGGGCGAAAAAATCTTCATCGCCACCGGAACGGTAAACCCATCGGTGCCGCGATACTCCGTCAAATACACTTCGCCTTGACCGCCCCGCCCAAGCATTCGCATCAAGCGATGGTGGCCCGTCCAACTGACTTTGTCACTGCGTGTCAGTTCATCGTAGCGTTCAATCAGCTCCGGATCAGACGTTCCGCCGGTAGACCCATGATGGGTAATCGTTGGGTTCGGTTCGAATCGAGTGGTGGATTGCATACGACGGACGCTTCCTGAAACAGCTTCACCCAATTGCACGGTTTCGTGCAAAAATCTTTTGGAACAAAACCTCTAACTAACTTATCGGCCACCTAAGGATCACCCTAGTTAAGTTTGAGACAAAATACAGGGGGTAGACGACACGGCTGGTCAGCAATGTGCCCGAATCCACTTGTAAAACCGCAAGTCATCCACAAGGTGCGAATCATTTCCTTAGATCAAAGCAAATGATTGCATCACGAAGTCGCAGCACCATGCGCCCGTCGCTAAACGCAGGCGTACTGCACGCAAGAGGCCCAGACTTTACAGCCTTTTCTTGCCAAATTTTTTCGGACTTGGACAAACCGTCTTCACCCGCGGCGATTTCGTCCAGCTTTAACAACTTTCTCAAATCTTCACTGCGGATCAAACGCCCACTCGAATCAATTTCGGCGTCATAGACTTGGGTAAATTCGTCAGCATTGGCGTTGATTGCCAACAAGCCTTCCCAGCCGTAAAACAACTGATCGCCGGCGCCGATCAACGACGTGTACTTGGGGGTCGAAATTTTCAATGTTGTTTGCCAGATCGTTTCGCCAGCCAAATTCAGTTTTGCGACGCGTTTTGCACCTTGAACAAACACCGCATCGCCTCGAATGACCGGAGAAGAACCCGAGTCCGCCGCGCCACGAAACTGCCATGCTTGTTCAGGCGTCTTCTCTGGCAAGGCAGAATCCAACTGAAAAGCAGTCAATCCGCTTTTGCGTGACGAACCGTACGTCAGCAACAAATCGCCAGCGACCACCGGCGACGAACTACTAGACCCCGATTTTAACTCCCACAATTTCTTGCCGTCTTTGACCCAGTAAGCTTCCGTGCGCCCGCCGGATGTGTTGCTGATCGCAATTGCTCCCGCTTTGGAACTCCAGATGGCCGGACTGGAATGCGATTGATAGTCGGTTTCGCCATCGCCTTTCCACAGCAGATCACCATCGGACACGTTCAACGCAACGAGTGGTCCGCAGCAAACGATCGCGATTTCCTCTTGCACGGTAAACGAACTGGCAAAGAATTCGTCACGAAACTCGCCCGGCAACGACTTGCTCCAAAGCACGTCACCCGTCAGAGCGTCGTAGCATTTTGCGGTGCGTGCGGGAGTCAAAACAAACACGCGATTATCAGCAACGCAGGGAGTACTGGATTGGGTGAAACGCGTGTAGACGGTTTCTTCTTTCTGCTCCCAGATCTTCTCTCCTGAGTTAAGGTCCAGACAAAGCAGTGTCTGGTAAAACCGATACGACTTGGCACGTTGTTCGTTCTCATCGCGCCGTTTGACTTCGTACTCTTTGTACTCCTGATCGGACATTCCAGTACGTTTGTCAGGGGGCAACCAAGGGTACTTTGCTTTGGCAAGGTTCGCGTTTTCGTTTTCTATCTTGGTATGGGAATAAGCGAAGACGCGGTCACCCACGATCACTGGCGAACTCCAACCACCCGATGTCCCACCCGCAAACGAATCAAATTTCCAGGCGGCTTTGAGTCCATCGGTGGGCAGGTCGTCGATCAACGCCGCTGATTCCACGTGTCCTGTTCGATTCGGACCTCGCCACTGCGGCCAGTCAGCGCTTGCCTGTCGATCGGATGCCAAGCCGACAGCAAAAAGCACGGACAGCAAGCAGGACAAACGCGACAAACCAATTGTCGAAAATCCAAATTGCGAAATGGTTGTTAGTCGCATGTTTCTGAGTGTCTCAAACGAGTCGTGGAATGGTTCATGAACAGGCATTCA
>CAZZDZ010000421.1:2364-5419 GCA_964652675.1 uncultured Pirellulaceae bacterium | reverse complement strand
TTCGGCCACAATGAATCGACAAGCCGTCAAGACTTTCGGTTTTATGCGGTCTGCCGAAAGTTTTGACGACTTTCGCTACGCTTTTACGACAGTGACCAACGTTGTTTGCCGACTTTGGCACTACGCGTGGAGCGTTTCAACAGCGTGTCCTTTTGGTTGGTTGATGTCCTTCAAAAGATCGTTGAACCAAGGTGTATTAATGTCGAACGGTTTGCCGCCTTTGATGCGCTCGAATTCGATCGATCGTAGTTCGTCGTTTTGGTCCTCGTCTTCGCCGATCACTCCACCATCGCCTGTGAGTGCACAGTCAACCGCTTTCTGAGCGCACTTGGCGATCAAGGCGATGTCGGCGGCGTTGGCTCGCGCGGCGCGACTGTAGTAGCCGCTCTTTTGAATTAATGTCTTTTCGGCACCGATCATCTTCTTGAACTGTTTGCCGAACCATTTTCCTGGGTTCACTTCATCCAATTTGTAGTGACCGAATGCGTCCGTGGGCACTTTCTTGCCGCGTGATTGCATCTCTTGGACGATCGTATCCACACCGGCTCCTTCGGAGATGAAGATGTTAACGCAATCGATTTCGTCCATAACGCCACGCAAACGTTCGGCTTCGGTTGCCAAATCAAAATGCATTTCGGGGACGTAAACGCCATGAATCTCTTTTCGCTCCCGGCTGAGTCCAGTTTCGGGCAAGAAATCCAATTCGTTTAATCGTTCGCGGTAGCTGTTTGCCGTCGCTGCAGTCAGCCAGCCGCAATTGCGTCCCATCACTTCGTGAACGATCAACATACGCGGGTTGGCGTTGTGTTCGGCAACGACGTTTTCAAAGAACCGCGCGCCTTGCTCGGCCGCCGTCCACGCACCAAGACTCTGTTTGATCGGGATCACATCGTTGTCGATTGTTTTGGGTAATCCGACCACGGTCAACGCATAATCGTTATCGGCAAGGAACGCTGCCAAGTCGGCTGCCGTTGTATTGGTGTCATCACCGCCGATCGTATGCAGCACGTCAACTTTGTCGTTTTGCAATCGTTCGGCCGCGACTTGCAACGGATCTTGACCGGGTTGTACCAAGCCGCGCGACACGCAGTCATCGACGTTTGTCAGTTTGACGCGGCTGTTGCCGATCGGGCTACCACCGTGCTGGTGCAAAACCGCGGCCTTGTCACGAACGGCTTGCGTAACGACAAAGCTGTCACCAAGCAGTAGTCCTTTGTAGCCAGATCGGTAGCACACGATTTCTACGTCGGGAGCTTTTGCTGTGTAGGCTTCGATCAGAGCGCCGATGGCGGAGGATAAGCACGGGGCCAGCCCCCCAGCGGTCAGGATCCCAACTCGTTTAACAGCCATAGCGATACTCCCGAAATAGAAATTTGAGCGTTCAGATTCTCTCTGCTTCTGTCAAATATCGGATTTTCAAGGAGTCGTTGCTAGGGGCCCAGCAGCTAAGGGGCTTCAAGTCGGCACTCGCCGACTTGAAAACGTCCGTTTCAATGCTATGAAGCCAACCATTCGGTTTCTGCAACCAATTCGTGGAAGTTATCGAGAACGGAAATCGCTTCGTCGACACGCGCATCGGCATCATCGACTTCGATAATATTCTGCAGTGGAACGTTTTGTGAAATCACGCTTTGAGCAACCGCGGCAGCCAAAATTTCGCTATCTAGATTGTCGGGCAAACCGGTGAGGTCTGCGAAGTAATCATCGCGATCATCGACCTCTATTGAAGCAATTGATCCGATCGCCTCTCCTTCGGCTGTCGTATTGTTGCGTTGGAGCTCATTGATGACTTGCAACGCATCGATTGCGGTTATTTGGTTGTCACCGTTGACGTCGTAGTATCCCGAAAACCCAGCAGCTTCGCCTTCGGCTGCACCCAAGCGATTGATGACCATCAACGCATCGATCGGAGTTGCTTCCCCGTCCGCATTCACGTCGGCTGGTTGAAAAAGGTTCGTGTTAACGGATCCAGTTAGGGAATCGAAACCTGCAGATGATTGCACCAAGTAGAACGTCTCTGTGCTGCGAGCGGAAAAGATCAACGCATAGAGGCTGTCACCTAGAATGTTGGTTACCAACGCATCGCCAGTCGCAGAATCTTGCAATGTGTTGAGATCTTGATCCAGCAAAATCACGCTTTCACTGAAGCTGGAAGTGCCGATTGGAATCACACTTAACTCTGCGTTTGACTCGGCTCGGAAAAGGACAGCGGTCGGTCGATTGTCACCAGGGATTGTGAAGGCACGCGCGATATCGTTTATAACCACGATGCGATTTTCAACCGCGCCCGCGATATCATCGTCAAGGATTATTCCAGTAGCCGAAAAGGAACTACCAATGTCGTAGGCGCTGTTCGGTGAGATCGTCAGGATGACCGTTTCGTCGTCTTCATCAGCAAAATCGACAGTCGGATTGACGATCACAGTGACTGAATCCTGGCCAGCGGGAATCACAACGTCGTTTTGGGTACCTGAGAAATCGACGCCTGCTGTCGCGGTTCCAGTCGTCGTATAAACAACCGTGAGCGGTAACGAATTGTCACCTCCGGATCGAGTAAACGTGTAATTCAGATTTGCCGCACCATCTTCGAACACACTCGCAGGAGTAACCGAAACAGAAACGGTCGGAAGCACTGGGGCCTGAGCGTCGTCATCGTCAATGATGCTGCCTGTCGCCGCTGCGGACGCACCGACGTTGTAAACACCTGCATTGGGCGAAATCGTCAGAATGACTGTTTCGTCGCTCTCATCGATGGTGTCCGCCGTTGGGTCAATCGTCACGGTGGCAGACGCTGCATTGGCAGGGATCACGACGCTTGGTCCCGCTCCGGTGAAGTCAGTCGAATCAGCCGTACCACTGGTGGTATAGTTGACGGTTAATGGCGCCGATAGGTCGCCGCCAGTTCGAGTGAACGTGTAGACCAAGTTTGCGGCGCCATCTTCGATCACGCTTACAGGAGCAACCGAAACAGCGACGGCCGGAAGCACTGGGACCGATACATCGTCATCGTCAATGATGCTGCCTGTCGCCGCTGCGGACGCACCGACGTTGTAAA
>CAZZDZ010000421.1:1528-2264 GCA_964652675.1 uncultured Pirellulaceae bacterium | reverse complement strand
ACGACGCTTGGTCCCGCTCCGGTGAAGTCAGTCGAATCAGCCGTACCACTGGTGGCATAGTTGACGGTTAATGGCGCCGAAAGGTCGCCAGTTCGAGTGAACGTGTAGACCAAATTTGCGGCGCCATCTTCGATCACGGATGTTGGACTCACCGTTACATTCACTGTTGGGAGTGCGGCAGGGGCTGTGACCACAAATATCAGGTCACCGAAGTCGCCGACGTTAATTGAAGCTCCAAGTATGTCGCCGATTTGTGTTTGAGTGGTCTCGGGTGGCCCGCTGTTCATCGCAGTCAACGTAAATCGACCGATTTGCGGAGTGCCAACATCGAAGGTGCCAAACGTCTGTGGCGGCACCAGTTCCTGTTGATCGTCGGCAATGGCGGAGCCAATGACGCGGTCACCTACCGTCGAATCAAGCGTTTCATCAATAGTATTCAGGAAATCACCGTTGACAAAATTGTTCAACACCAACTCGGGGCTCGAATCACGAAAGCCAAGCTGGAAGGTTTGAATCGGAGTATCGTTAGGAGTGCTCAACACGCGTGCCGTGACGTTTACCGTCGTACCTTGTTCGACCGTAATCACGGTTGTCCCGTTTTCTTCGGTGATGGTTCCTCCAGGCGCAACTGGTATCAGGTCCAAGACGGCTCCCGCCGTTGTTGCTGGAACAACATTGACGATCAGGTCACCGAAGTCGCCGACGTTAATTGAAGCTCCAAGTATGTCGCCGATTT
>CAZZDZ010000421.1:0-1428 GCA_964652675.1 uncultured Pirellulaceae bacterium | reverse complement strand
TCAACACGCGTGCCGTGACGTTTACCGTCGTACCTTGTTCGACCGTAATCACGGTCGTCCCGTTTTCTTCGGTGATGGTTCCTCCAGGCGCAACTGGTATCAGGTCCAGCACTGCGAGCAGCCGCCTGTCTTCTAAACGCTCACTGCGTAGACGACGATGAGATAATTGACGCTTCCTGTTGCGGCGGCTTCTATTCATGTTTGGTTCCAAGCAAAATCAAGTTGTGTATCGCAAGTGTTTCAGTTCCCAACGCCTGTTTCACGTTGGGAACCGAAGGAAATTTTTAACAGATCGCTTTCACTGCTATTCGGACTGCGAAATCAGTTCAATGACATTTTCGAGTTCTTCGCCAATCTCTTCGCCTGAAGTCTCCCCCACCGTGGCAAAGACAAGGTCGTTTGGCTCAAATTGATTTGACAAGAAATCGCCTTGCAACGGTCCGGTTTCGTTCGCAGGTGTCAATTCCTCAGCCGTCAAAACGAGTTCTCCTTCTGCTTGCCCAGCATCGTCTCTCGCGGCTAACAAATCCGAAACGATCAATGCAGCTGAATCGGTTTCGGTGTTTGCAAGACGATTGATGATGACCAGCGCGTCTCTTGCACTGATGGTTTGATCTTCGTTTGCGTCATATCGTGACCATTCAACCTCTGCGCCAGACGAATCCCGCAGTTCGTTGATGACATTCAATGCATCACGCGATGTGACCTCGCCGTCCCCGTTGACATCCAATGGATTGAGCAACGTTGGTAAGATCGAATCCAAATCTCCCTCACCTTCGCCTTGAAGTTGCGTGCTTGCTAGCTCGCCAGGGAAACTGATACCGGTTCCGAAATTGTTTCGGAACGCGGCGAAATCAAGAACCGTTACGCCACCAGAGTTATTTGTGTCCACGTAAGCGGGTGCGAATGGTGCGGTGTTGCTTTCGGATCCGAACCAGTACCTAAATGTGGCGAAATCCAGCGCGGTGACTGATCCGCTGCCGTTCCAGTCGCCACGCAAAACGAACAAGCCGTTTTCCCGACTACCTTCGATTACAAAGTCTTCGCCGCCGGTAATGGATGACCTCAGCTCCAATTGATAACGCCCGTCGCTTAGCTGATCGGCATCCAAATCGATCGTCAGCGTGGTTCCGCTGACCGTCAACTGGTCATCACGCAATGTGATCGTCGTGGCTGTATCAGACAGATTGACACCCAAATTCGTCAGCACAACATCTGCTGCAGTGACGGTCGTAACCGCAACGGGAAGCTCGATCGAAAGCTGCCTTAAACTACTGCGTTGCTGTGCCCAAGAAGTAGGCTGCGCTGTTGTTCCCGGAAGTGGGGGTGGATCAGCGATCCCGCCAGGACCGGCTGGCGAGACAATGAGGGCAGGAGCTTGGGTCACTTCGTTAACCGTGATCGTAAACGTCTGAGACTCTGAAGTAT
>CAZZDZ010000420.1:0-5462 GCA_964652675.1 uncultured Pirellulaceae bacterium | reverse complement strand
GATGCTTTTTCGATGATTGTCGTCAGTTGAGTCCAATTGAAAGGCGCTGCGACGATGGTCGTTTCCGGTTCCGAACTCGGGAACGGGAGAAACTCCACTGAAATGGTGTCTGTTTCGGTTCGAAAACCGACGGCATTCTTTACGATCGCGGTGACCTGCTCATCCAACCCGGGTGTTAACGTTCCGTCTTCCTGTTTCGCAACACCCGTTTCTGAGTTAACGAGGACGCTGACGGACATAAAGTTTCGCACTGGCGTCGTGTTGGATACGACTTCTTCGGTAACCGGCACCAAGTAGGTTGAACGGATATTCTCAGTCTTGCTCTCCATGGCGTCCTCGCCTCGCCCACGTGTCTGCAAGTTGGAAGCGACTCCCGCTGCACCACCTGACTCGTGACCGGCTTTCATGGTCGTTTCGGTTTCAAGATCTTCTTCGCTGGTAACCTTTCCATCGGGGTCATACTTGGTTGTGGTGGTCGAACCATTCTTGAACGTCAGATCTAAAGCGACTTTAACACTCGCATTTCCGAAGCCTAAAAAGTGCAGCAGCTGATCCTCGGCTTTTCGCGCCAGTTTCCGCTCTGCTTCTTCCAGGTACTCCACTTGGCTATTGATTTGGTGTGCGTTCTCATTGGGAACGTTGTAGCTGCGACCATCTTTGTCTGTGATTTGCACCTGCTCGGGTTTCATGTCTTCGACGGCGAAAGCGACAAACGAAGCAATCGATGAAGCCTGTTGTTCCGATAGGCCTTCGCCTTGTCGCAGCGTTAGCATGACGCTTGCTGAAGGCTTGGCCGTTTTTCGTTCAAATGGTCCCTTGTTGGGAATATTCAAATGAACGTCGGCATGGTCGATGGCGGACATCTTTTGGATGGTTCCGGCAAGGCTCTGCTGTTTTTGAATTCGTGCCAGGTTGCGTCGTTCGGTAGGGCTGCCAAAAGCGCCTCCTAGGCTGGCGCCTGACATCGAACCTGCGTCGGCGACACCTTGGTTGCGAACCAGCAACCGTGCTTTGGCGTAACTGCGTTTGTCCACCAGCACATTTCCGCCCGCGCCAGAAAGCTGGTACTGAATCCCCGCGCCGTCCAACGCATTGACGACTCGATCGACTTTGTTGCTGTCCTGATCGCTAATCAGCACAACAAAGCTTGGCTGAATGGACCAATAGCCGACACCGCCAATCGCGATGACACAGATCACCGACAAGAGCACGATGCCGATACGCGATGCCGGTGAGTTCTCTTGCCAGACTTTAAGCAGGTAGTCGATAGAGGGCTTGATTGAATTCACGGTGCAATTGCGTGGGTGTGACGATGGGTGTGACTAACGCGATCGGCTGCGTTTTAAAACTGCATTCGCATCAATTGGTTGTAGGATTCGATCAATTGGTTACGAACTTCCATGAACAACTGAAAGGACATTTCCGACTTAACGACTTGCATGACAACTTGCTGTACGTTGTCGGTGTTGCCCGCCACAAGGTCTTGGATAGCCTTGTCTGACAGTTTTTGGTCTTCGCTTGTCTTGGACAGTAATTGTTCGAACGGGTTTGTGCCCGTCGCGTCCGAAACACCGACCGAATTGCCGCCGCTTTTGAGCGAAAGGCCCTCGGTTGGTGGGGCAATCGAAGCCGTATTGTGGACGGGAGGAATCGCAGTCACGAGCGACCTCCCTGCAGCAGCGATAGAGTCTGTTCGACCATATCTTTGAACAAACCAATGGCGCGTGAGTTTGCTTCGTACGAACGACTTGCCGTGATTAAGTCGACCATCTCGTCTGGGACGCTCGCGTTTGACAGGCGCACAAATCCGTCTTCATTGGCATGCGGATGCCCTGGATTGTAAACGACTGGAAATTCAGTCGAATCGCCTTCGATTCCGACCACTTTTACACCTCGCATGCCGTGCTCCGAGCCACCAGCTTGCGACTCGTCCAGAGCGGGCGCGAAAACAACGGCTTGACGTCGATACGGTTCGCCATTGGCCGTCATCGTCGTGCCGGCGTTTGCAATGTTGTTTGCCGTGATCTCCATGCGCAACCGCTCCGCGGCCAAACCGGAAGCGCTGATGTCGATTGCTGAAAAATTCCCTAACATGGCAGATACTTATGGTTGAAAGGGTGTTGAATTAGCTGGAGATTGAGCGGCGCAAGATCGACAATTTCGATGCCAACAACTGTGTAAAGGCTTGAGCGACAAGTGCGTTTTTCTTCAGTTTCGATACCTCGTGATCGATTTCGACGTTGTTTCCGTCGACTCGTTCGGTGAGTCCCGGTTCGATTTGAACCGAAAGAGTTTTGGGCTCACTGACAGTGTTATCCCCGTCTTCTAATTGCTGCAGTAGCTCAGAAAAATCGACGCGCCGCGTCTTGTAGCCAGGCGTGTTGACGTTGGCGATATTCTGGCTGAGCACTCTGTGGTTCTGGTTGGTACCATTGAGCGCGCCTTGAAGTAAATGCATTTGTGAAAATATGTCGGTCATGCATGTTATATCGGTCGCAACGACTTGCGTCTTGAAGCCGTGATTCGCACAAAGACTGGCGAAACACGGGAGAACCGAACTCAGCAAGCGAGGGTTTTCCCTCACGAGTGACATTGCCGATCGCAAAGACTCTAAGGGACATAAACGGCGTTGTAGAGTCCGATGAAACATCTTCTCAAAGGAAGGGTTCACGCAAATTTTGTTCCTGTGCAGTTACGCACAAAAATGTCACCGGGAAAAATCATGGACATCGCCACAATCATCGGTTTGATACTGGGATTTGGATTGATTCTTGCATCCATCGCAATGGGCGGAGGAGGCTTGGAACCGTTTATCGATGTCCCAAGCATGATGATCGTCTTTGGCGGCGCGGTGGCTGCATCACTGATCAACTTTCCACTACGTAACAATCTGGGAGCGTTTGGAGTAGTCCTGAAGTGCTTTCTGTACAAGTTGCCAAACACGATGGACACGATTGCCCAATTCAAAGAATTTGCGGAAGTGGCACGCAAGGATGGGCTGCTGGCTTTGGAAAACAAAATTGATGACATCAAAGATGATTACATGAAGCGTGGTATCGAATCGCTGACGGGAGGTGCGTCCAGCGAAGAAATTACACAGGCTTTGGAAACGGAGTTGTCGTACATTCAACAGCGACACATGGCTGGCAAGAAGGTCGTCGATGCTTGCGGAGCTGCTGCACCGGCATTTGGCATGATCGGGACTCTGATCGGTTTGGTTCAGATGCTTCGTGCACTAGATGATCCAAGCAAAATTGGTGGCGGCATGGCGACCGCGTTGCTAACGACACTTTATGGCGCTTTGGTCGCGAATGTCGTTTGCATTCCGCTTGCTGGAAAGCTGGAAACACGCAGTCAAGAAGAAACCGTGCTGCGAGACTTGATTACGCGGGGCGTTGCGATGTTGGCAGAAGGCGTCACGCCACGGACGATGGAAGAGCAATTGTTGACTTACCTAGCGCCGAAAACCCGAAGTACGATCATTGCCCAAGCCGCGTCATGAAAAAGGAAATAAAGGCTAGTCCGCCCGAGGATATCCCAGCGTGGTTTATGACATACAGCGATGTCATCACGCTTTTGATGACGTTTTTCATCTTGCTGATGACGTTTGCAACGACCGAACCGGAGCGATTCGAGAAAGTCACGCCCCAGTTGTTCGGAAGTTCAGGCGCCACGGGTGTTGCAGGATATCCACACGACCAACTGGATAGAACGTCGTGGAGTGAGCGTATTCGACCGAGAGCTGCGCGAATTGCACTCAACGGAAGCGAGATGCCGCCGATTCAAACGGAACTGGTCGAAGCCGCCAGCGGTACCGGCATCCAAGGGGCAAGTGACGAGGAAAAGAAGAAAGACGTAATGAAGTCTTACTCATTTCAGTTGCCCATCGCCGATCTCGTCAACAGCCAATCTCAATTGACTCGTAAGGGCGTACAACTGATGACAACACTGGCTTCTCAGCTTCGTTCGTTGCCAGTTCACTGTGCGATTGAAATTACCGGTCAGTCGCACGCATCCTACGCCACCGCACTCGCTCACCACCTTTACCACCAACAAAAAGCGCGGCCGGGACAAATCGGAGTTGGATTCAATAACCAAGTCGACACCGGTTCGGTGCGATTTGTTATCGAAAGGTATGAGTTGTAATTATGCCGAAAAAGAAACCGCCTGAATCGAGCCTTCCCAGCAAAGCGTATCTCGTTTCCTTTGGCGACACGATGACAGCCCTGCTGGCGTTCTTTATCGTCTTGAACTCTTTGGCGAAAGAACAGACGGGAGCCAATATGTACTCAGGAACGGGTTCATTCGTTAACGCATTTAGCAATTCAGGTCTTCCCGGTGGCCTGCCAAGTGACCGCTCCAGCGAGATGATCCAGCAGTTGGCGCCAATGCCCATCTATGCATTGGCGGACAACCTGGACAAGAACGAAGAGAAGGTCGGCCCAGATGACACGACGGAAAAAGAAGATGTGGCGGACCGTGACCACGAGCAATTTCAAAAATTTTTGACAAACATCGAAGATAACTTTGGATTGGAAAAGCACGATCAGGTTACCGATCAGTCTGTCTTTGATTCCTTCGAACGGTTCAATCGCGAAACCGGCGGTCTGAGTCGTCACGCCATCAAGATTCTTACCGAGTCAATTGCAAAGTTGCGTGATGACGACGTGAGTCTGGAAGTCATCGTATGGGCAACCATCCCCAGCAAGGCAAACTTGGAAATCCAGCTAAAAAAATCAAACATCGTCCGCGACGAAGTGATGAAACGTTTTTGGATCAAACAGAAAGACCTTCGACGCATTCGGTTTCGGGTGAAGCCGTGGTTGTTTGCCGACGCAAAACGCCCGATTCTTTCAGTGGTTGTTTCACATCTGGACAAGCCAAAAGCGGGATCCGTCGCCTCCGCCACAGGCAATTAGCTGGACAAATAAAATGACAACTGAATTAAGTCAAGCGGTCCAGCCGAACTCGGCTCACCCAGCCGTTGCGTTGAATGAACTGAACTTTCAGTTTCCGCCATTCCCGTCGGTGGCGTCCAAGTTGGTTGTAAAACTAACGGAACAGGACGTAGATACGCGGTCAATCATCGAACTGATCGAATGCGAGCCAACGGTCTTTTCCAAGGTATTGAACCTGGCCAACAGCCCGATGTATGCGACTTCTCGCGTGATTACCACCGTCGGACATGCTGTTGTCTTGCTTGGACTTAACTCCGTGTCGCAACTTGCACTTGCGGTCGCTACCGGCGCGATTTTCCAAGACGATGGTCCCACTCGGGATCTGCGAGCTGAAACATACAGCCAGTCATTAGCAATTGCGACCGTCGCGCGTGTGATCGCACGGCAAAGCAGAAAGGTCAATCCCGATGAAGCTTTTCTGTGCGGCGTGGCCCACGACGTGGGCAAACTGGTGCTGCTGGACAAAGCAGGTGACGCTTACGTTGATCTATTGAAGAAAACGTC
>CAZZDZ010000419.1:0-5525 GCA_964652675.1 uncultured Pirellulaceae bacterium | reverse complement strand
AAGTAGCCGTCGATCTCCGAGCGACGTAGCCCGACCGAACTGGCGACCATTCGCTTGGATTCTGATCGTAAGTAATGGCCGGACAATGGAATGATCGAACGTACGATCCGAATTGCCAGAAACTGGCCAACACATAGTCGGGCTACATCTCTGGGACAGAGATGGCTACTTTTATGTAGCCCGGTCGAACAGGCGACCATTCGTATTGATTTTGATCGTAAGCAATGGACCGACAATGGGATGATCGAACTTACGATCTGAATTTCCAGAAACTGGACAGCACAAAGTAGGGCTACATCTCTGGGACAGAGATGGCTACTAGCCAGCTAATGTGATTGACTTTGACTTCTTCAAAAATTTGCTGGCGTACAAAATGTAGCTGTAGGTGCCGGGTTGACAGTCGCTGCGAGTTTGAATGGATTCGTGGATGACTCGCATTGCTAATTGCCCCTGCTCAGCATCATCCTGGACCGACAGCCAACGCTGAAGTGATTCGGTGACGACTTGAGTCGTTTCTGTTTTTGGCTCCAGTGATCGTACAGCACATCGTAGTGATGTCGCCAAGACGCCGTCATCAATGTCCGCATTGCGCTCGGCCTCTTCGATCAACAACGTCTCTAAGCTCAACATCAAACCGGCGTTTGTGTTGGTCAGCCGATTTCGTTCACTCGCCTTGAACTTCATCGACGGTGCAATCGTGATGGTTGGTTCTGGACGACGAGAACGCCGTTTGTCAGCCTGCTTCAGTTTCTGACGTTGCTTTTTGCTGAGTGCCATCGGAGATTCCTTTCCAGTGGGTGAATGTTCCATCAAACAACAATTATCGGGCAAGAGCCTGAATCGCCGAAGGCCAGTTTTGTGATGGTTTGAGAGCGTTTTGGTGAATTTTGCACTCGATCCGGGTCTCTATCTCGCTACGACACCATCTTTGCAAAGCGATCGTTGCTGCTGCGTCGCCAGATGAATCCGTCTAGTACGTAGTGAGTGATCTGCGGAACGGCTAACAACGGGATCAACAAAAGCTCCAGTTGCCCCAGATCCCAAGCGGTTCCGAACAACCATCCGCGTTCATGCCACAACCCTACGTCCCATAACAATTCTTCGACGTAGGCAAATACCCAAACGATCCCCAAAAACGCTGCGATGCGCGACGCGTGCCGCTTTTCACTGGCCGGCCGTTTCCTTGCCCCATACCAGTAAACCAAAACCATGTAGGGGATCCCATGGATGATCACATTGGTCACGGTGAATGCGTAGTCGGAGTTGAAACTGATGATACCCACGTACCAGCAAACGGCGGTCGTAACCAAGACGACATCTTTGCCGGGGTTAAATTCTCCCAACGCAACGGCTCGGTAAATCGACCGCGCCGCGTACGCTGCCAACGCTATCCAATAAACAGGCGCCAGAACACTGGATAGTTCACTTGGCAAATTCGCGAAATCACCGCTCAAGAACCAATAGAAATTTCGCGGCAAATTGCAGTGCCAGTGGATCAATGGATAGACCGTTGCCATATAGATGGCCGTTGTATCGATCCACCACCCAAGTCGACTTTGTTCTCCGCCTCGAGAACGGTATAGGGCCACCCAACCATACTGCTGACGGACAAAGTGAAAGACGGCCAAGTAGGCCAAGATCCGCCAAAACACAGTGTGACTTTCCGAATAAACGGCAGCCCCGATCGCGAACGCCAACACCGGGGTCAATCCGTACAACCAAGGTCTGCGTTTAAGTTCCACGCGATCAAAGTAGACTCGAAACCCGGTCGAATAAACGTGGGCGACGTCGATCATCAAAATTGCGACGATCCACATCCACTCGGGCGTGTCGCTTTCCAACCAACCTTGTGTGGATCCGATCCACAACAACAGCATCGCCAACACCGCGCTGCCCAAGAACGCAGCCAAGTCAATTGCCGGCGAAAACAACCACGGCAATTTTGGGCTTTCGGTGGGATCCGATGCGGATGACAAATTGGATTCCTACAAAACGGATGAAGTTTCAACGCCAATCGCCTGCATAACTTCTTCTGCCGCGCGAACTCCGTGATAAAACGCTTCTTCGAACAATGCGACTCCGCTGAGATCCGTTCCCGCAAAGTGAATCGCATCAAAAGGCAACGCAGCACGAGTCCTTGCGGCGCCGGAGACAAATCCAACCCGCGGCTGAACCATCGCGTGTCCCCATTGCATGACATCCAGGCGAGTCACAAGATCGCCAATATCGGGATGCGGCACTCGCAAGTCTGTCATCACAACGTCGGCCCAATCTGACCAACCGAGAGCCAGAAGTTCTTTTCGCTTTAATCGCGGATCGCTACCGGTAATCGGATAGTACCACGTCACAACCGTTGGTCCATGATCCAACCCGGTCTGATGCGTTGATGTGACATAGCCAAGCGACTTGCTGCCGTAGATCACATTGTCCCAGCACATCGGGAACTTTGATTCGTTGGGACGATCGCTCAAGTGCAAGTTCGCAACGACCCAACTGCCGTATTGAAATTGTTTCGCATCAGCGATCCGCTCTGGATTCAGCCCACGAATCAGATGGGGCACAAGAAACTGCGGCGCGGCAAAAATAACGCGTCTGGCCGTGAATGCGACCGCACGACGTTGGGCGACGTTCCAAGCATTGACATCGACACCACCGTCAACGTTTTCGATCGAAGTCACCGCATGATTGCTGCGTACTCGGTCGCCGCAGACGGCAGCGAGATGGTTCACGATTCGCCCATTCCCTTCGGGCCAAGTGATCACGGCTTGCGATTCGTCGCCTGGTTTGGCTATCCGAGCTGCGAAATAGAACATCCCGGCCCAGGCGCTTGTTTGATCGATACTCAGGCCATAGTCATCACGACAAGAATAGTCGACGACCCAACGAAGTCGCTCTGATGTGAACCCGTTGCGGTCCACCCAGTCGGCCATCGATTCTTGATCGAGCGCCATCACTGATTCGCTGGTCGAACCGCTTGCGTTTGGGATTGCGAACATCCGGCGACCCTGGTCGTCACGTTTTGTGACCCAATCGTTTACTTGCGCTTGAAATTTGGCCAACTGTGCTTTGTCATCGTCTGTCGCGCCAGCGAACGGATAGAGACCGTGATACCACTCGCCCTCAAAGAACACGCGTTCTTCGGGATCACGACATAGATACTGTTCGGCAATCTTGGGCGAACCGTCTTCGGCAATCGACTCGACGACTCCCATTTCGCTCAACAGCCCAATCATTGCGACGTTGTCAGCCATCGGCGTGGGCACGTAATGGGCTCCCCAGGGATACGCGAACGAACCGTTTGTGCCGCTGCGTGCCGTTCCGCCAACCGAATCGTCCATTTCCAAGACAACGAAGTCTTCCACGCCAGCTTTCTGCAATCGCCAAGCCGCAGAAAGTCCGGCCATTCCGCCGCCAACGATCAGCGTGTCTACCTTCTGCTTGGACTTGGCAGCGGGCCACTGATGGGCGTCACGAATTTGGTGTCCCACTGCAAAATTGGGTGCGAGCAATTCGCCAGCGGGTGGCAACGTTTTTCGCGCGCAACCAGACAACGCGGCAACTTGGCTGCCGAGCAAGACACTCAATAGTTCTCGTCGATTGAGCATGTGTTTCCCGCGCGGCTATTGATTGCCGCCCCACTCTTGTTCGTAGTATCGCACAAGAGCTTGATCGTTCAGTCGGTTCAAATCGCTTTCCTGACGCGCCATATCAACTGGCAAATCAAACAAGTCCAACATCACAGTGTCGTTCAAAAACCGCAACGAACCTTTCAAGTGGGCCAATGATTGCGGGGCGGGAACCGGGCCAATGGGACTGGCCAAGCCAAATCCCCAAACTCCAAACGTTGGCACACTGACTCGATAAGGTCGAACCACAAATCCGGATGCTTCCATCGTACTGATAATGCACCAATACGATTTCGGCGCAACCAATGGCGATGTGCATTGAATGCTTAGCACGGCATTGTCAGTTACTTTGCTACGCAGTGTTCGAAAGAATCGGGACGAATACAATTTCCCGATCGAATAGCTGCCTGGGTCAGGAAAATCGATCACGACACAGTCAAACTTTTTCTCGGCCCGGCTGATCCAGACAAACGCATCATCATTGACGACTTCAACACGCGGATCGTGCAGCGACCGTTCGTTTAATTCGCTAAATCGCGGAAAATCGCGAGCCATTGATGTTATGGCGGGATCAATGTCGACCAACGTAATCGATTTCACCGACGGATACTTCAAAATTTCACGCACCGCTAAACCATCACCACCGCCCAGCACCAACACGTCTTGCGGATCGGTCGCGGCGGACAAAGCCGGATGCACAAGTGCTTCGTGATACCGATACTCGTCCGCCGAATTGAACTGCAGATGATTGTTTAGATGAAGTTGAAATCCTTTTTTGTTTTGTGTGACCACGATGCGTTGAAATTTTGTCTGCTGAGCGTAGACGATAGGATTGCTCAAGATATTTTCTTCTGACCAAGTCGTCAGTGCGTCTGCTTTGATGAAAGCAACCACCAAAATCCCGATCGCCAACATTCCTCGTCCGCGCAATCCCGCCAATCCACGCGTCGACAACAGAGGCCGCAGTAAATACGTACCCCAAATTCCAGCCAACGCATTGAGCATTCCGAACAACAAAGAGGTTCGCACCAACCCTAAATATGGCACCAATAAAATCGGGAACATCAACGACGCAATCAGTGCACCGATATAATCGAATGCCAAAACGCGTGCAATCAGATCGTTGAAATCCAAATGTTCTTTCAATATCCGCATCAACAACGGCAATTCCAGCCCGACCAAGATGCCAATCACGAACACAAGGCCGAACAGAATAATCCGGAACCATTGCACCCAAGCGAATGCAACGAACAGAATCGGCGCCGAAAGTCCGCCGATGATCGCCAGCGCCAATTCGACTTCTACAAATTTGCGTGCCGTGCCTTCTTCGATGTACTTGGACAGCCACGCACCGACGCCAAGTGCCGAAAGGTAAACACCGATCACAAGAGAAAACTGCGTGACGCTGTCGCCCAACAGGTAACTGGCCAGCGTGCCAGCCACCAATTCATAGATCAATCCGCACGTGGCGATCGCCAGAACGTTTAGGTACAGCAGAAAAAGGGGAGCACGATTCATCATGGATGGGTTCTACGACCAGTCGCAGGTTTTGCCCCGCATGTTTTCAACTCATCGTTGCTCATCGAACAATCCGGCTCATTATCCAAGGATCGCTGCTGCGATGATGATCGCGATGCCAACCACGATTGCGCTGACGATCATGGCAACGGCTTGGTTGTGTTCTTCGCCGATCTCTTTGATGATCGAAAAAGGCGTCAGCTTTTCCATTAACAACAACGAAGCGAAAAAGACAATCACGCCAACAATGGAAAATACCACCGCGGCTACTAAGTGCTGACCCAGCATATCTGTGCTGGATCCTTGTGACGTTTGCGCCACCAATAAAAGCGTATTCAACATTTCCACTACTTTCCTCCTCCCCAAGAACCACCGTAGGAA
>CAZZDZ010000418.1:3223-5529 GCA_964652675.1 uncultured Pirellulaceae bacterium | reverse complement strand
CGAACATGACGACGAATAAAAGGTTTTACCAGCACGCAGCGCCAGCAAGTGAATCTCCTGTAAACGCTCTGAATTCACTTGCTCGCGCTGCGTGCTGGTATTTCGATCTACCGATCACGGGCCATTGGCATGATCACATAGCCGTAACCGTCTTCGGTTGTCAGCAATGCGGGAGATGCACCCGATTCGATTTCGATCATGAACGCTGCTTCGTTATCCAAGACTTTGCAGAAATCCGCGACATAGCGATGATCCATCGTCAACGTGATTGGTTCTCCGTCGTAAGCAATTGGTAATTCAATTTGCGACTCACCAATCTCCGCCGTGCTGGCTTCCAATTTCAAGGTCCCGTCGGCAAACGTAAAATCGATTCCCCGGCTTTCGTGGTCCGTCACGATCGCAGCTTGACGAAGTGCCGCGAAAATTGGCCCCACTGTCATGTCTAACAACACCGCATCTTCTCGCTTGGGAAACACCTGTCGCCAATTCGGATAGCGACCTTCGACCAAACGCGAATAGATCACCGCACGAGATGTTCGTAGCAGTAGATCGTTGTTGCGAGCCGCGACGTCTACCGTTTCGTCTTTGTCGTCCAAAGCTCGTTCCATCAACTGGATTGCTCGAGTCGGGACGATCGTGCTGGTGCCCGATGTCGCATGTCCACCAACGACTTCGCCGGTGCCTTCCATTCTCGCCAACCGGCGGCCGTCTGTGCCCACCGCGATCACGTTGGTGTCTTCCATCTCCAGCAGCACTCCACCCAAGGCATACCGGCTGCTTTCTGAATCAGTCGCAAAAACCGTTCGCTTGACCATCGACCGAAACAGTCGAGTTGGCAGGACGTGATATTTGTCTTCCTCAAACCCGGCCACGCTAGGAAATTCGTCGGGGTTGCTACCTGGCAATTTGAATTTGCTGCGGCTACCGGTGACGCGAACTCCCGAGTCATCGGTCTCAAAAGTCAACGTTTCATCGTTGTTCTCTCGCAAGATCGCCATGGTTCGCTGGACGGGCAACAGCGCGGTGCCTTCGGTCTCGATCTCGACGCCTTCTTCCAGATCCAGCCGAATCCCGACTTCCATATCCGTCGCGGTCAGCGTCAATTTGCCGCCAGAAGCCATGATTTTAACGTTTTGCAGGATTTCCTTGGGCGATCGCGTTGGAGCGATGCTAGCTGCAAGGGCAAATGCATTGGTAAGTGATTCACGTTGGCAAGTGATTTTCATAGTGCCGACCAGTGGGAGTCTCTTGAAGTGAACCCGATGTTGTACCGATTCAGAGCCCGCGTTGCATGGGGTCGCAGAACCAGGATGATTGGATCCAGAGGAGCTTGTCTATTAACTAAGTAGTTTATTTATATCGTCGTAATCGTAATAGGGAGCAAGTTGCTGTCGGTAACTGCCAAAGCGTCGTCGCAAGTTCATTGCCAGCGAACAGTTACGTCATCAACCACCACGTGGAAAACTCGTTCGCAAGCTGCATGTGTTTTGTAAGTAAATGGAAGGCTTGTAGACAGTCTCTAACAGGTGCTTGGGGAGCTCATCACAAACCAACATCGGTACAGTACCGAGCAGTGACAAAGGGTAGACGGGTTTTCCACGAACAGAAAAAGTCTAAATATTTGACGCAGAAATCTTTTCGTTGACTTCGTTGAACACACGGTGCAGGTCCGCGTCGTCTTGCAGCGAAGATTCGATCTTGCGAATCGAGTGTAGAACGGTCGAGTGATCGCGGCCGCCGAAGTACTTGCCGATGTCGGTCAAGCTTTTGCTGGTTGCTTGGCGTGCGATATACATCGCCAGAGATCGACCACGAACAACTAATTGTTTGCGCGAACTGCTGCGCAAGTCGGCGGTCTTGATGCCCATTTGACGGGCAACCGTTTGCGTTATTTTACTTAACGCGACTTCGCTGCCTTGGCTGGCAGTATTGATAGCCGATTCGATTGCCTCGTCGTTGACGTCCGTGTTGTTCATGCGACACCACAATGAAATCTGTTTCATTGTTGCGTCTAACGAACGCACCGACAAATTTTCACCCAAGCCTTGGTCCAACGTTTCCATCAGAACATCATTGATTGACAGATCTTGCATCATCGCAAGTTCTGCCAAGATCAACCGACGCGCTTCGCCAACCGGTGGTGACAACGCAATCGTTAGTCCGTGCAACGCGCGGCTGACCAGACGACTGCGCATCGAACGAACTTCCGATGGAAGTCTGCGGCAAGTCAGCAACGTTGGTTTTTGAGCGTTGGAACGCTGTTCAATACGAGCAGCCAATTCTTCTTGAGCCGCTGTTTTGTCGGC